>NZ_JAHWZY010000045.1:0-45194 GCF_041380215.1 Streptomyces pimonensis | reverse complement strand
CGCAAGGACCCCTAACTCGCACGGGCGCTGGGACCGCGGTGGTGAGCCGGTTGCAGTTGTTGCGGAGGGCGGTCCTCTCGAGGGGACGACCCCTCATGCGTAGTCCCCCACCCCGGCAGCGGTCGGCAGAGACCACCTACGCATGTGCGGGGGACCACTTCGGCCGGGAACCCGACCCGGCCGAGTGGCTGGGACCGCGCCCGCAGGCGCGGGGACCACATGGGCAAGGCCACCCGCCAAGGTCATCGCCGAGGGGCCACCCCGCAGGCGCGGGGGCCGCAGCCAGCGGCCCGCCCATCTGCTGCCCCGTCGGGGACCACCCCCGCAGACGCGGGGAGCGACGATCCCTGAACACCTGCAGACAGAGCTACCCGGGAATCACCCCCGCGTGCGTGCGCGGGGACCATCACGAGCGGTACACCTCACTCACCAGGAAGCGGTACACCACCGGCTGTACTATGACAACAGTACGACCACGCCGAGCAAGGTGCGCAACATCGCAGACTCCTTTTCGCGGGTACAGGGACGACGGCGGAGACGCCACCGCCACCCCGAAGGACAAGGCCGTCCCCGCGCCCGCTGAGGGATAGACCAGCGGTGACAAGGCGGTTGTCTACGGCGAACTGGTCGGGGAACTGAAGTCGTTCAAGGACACGGCGGCTGGGTCACACCGTCTTGCATGACCACCTGCCAACCTCGCGCCAGTTCGGCCGCTCGTGGTGGGATGCCGAGGAGCAGGAGACCCGGGTGGCCATTGCGATCCTTTCGTGCGGTTCCCCGCCGTTCTCGACGCCCAGTTGCAGCGCGACGCCATCATCTCCGAGGTCGAACGCCAGATCCGTGTCGGCATGCCATGCCTCTCCGGCGCCCCCGAGGACGAGTGACCAGGTGGAGAGCGCCGCGTGCACTCCTCTCTCGTACCGCCAAGCGGCTGTAGGCCAACGGTTTGCTCCGCCGCATGTGACAGCGTGTGGACCTGGACACTACTGTCACGTAAGGGTTGAGTGGAGTTGCCAGCGGAGTACTATTCGAATGTGTGTCCTATCGATCTGGTCGAATCCTTCCTGAGGTGCAATAAGCGGACATTCGAAGCGATTGGCATCGAGTTGCACACCGGGGGTGACCGGTGTGGGCCGTGTTGTGTGCGGTGTCGGGCGTCCAGTGTGCCCATGGCTTGCCTGGGATTGGCGTGGATGTCTTATTCATCCGTGACGTTGATCACTATGCAGTGGATTGAAAGAGGTGTGATTTTATGAATACCATGGATAACGCTTTGGTAAACTGATCCCAGTGGGCTGATTGCATCAATACTTTTCTAGTGACTGAAATGCCCCTTCTCTGACCCAGGAGGGGTGTTGCATGGGGGATGTTATGCAGGTGCTTATCGTGGATGGTGACTTAGACGCGGCCAGCTCTCTCGCGCAGACCCTGCAGCGCAACGGGTACAACACCACGGAGGCTGCGACTGGAAGTCGTGCACTGGAGATTTACGGCGAAGCTGATCTGATACTCCTCGATCTTGAGCTACCAGACATTGATGGCCTTGAGGTGTGCCGGATCATACGCTCTGCCTGCGACACGGCCGTCATTGCGTTCGCTCAAGGGCGATCGGAACTCGACAGGGTTCTGGGGCTTCAAGCAGGGGCGGATGACTGTCTAGATAAACCTTACGGGGCCCGCGAGTTGCTCGCTCGCATCGAGGCGGTCACGCGGCGCGTCGGTTTCGGTGACAGTGATACCAAGTCGCGCAAGGGAACAAGGAGGCGATCCGTCTCTCTCGGGCCCCTACGAATCGACGGTGTTGCTAGGGAGGTACGCCTCAACGGCGAGTTGATAGAAATGACTCGCAAAGAGTTCGATCTTCTTCATCATCTGGCGAGTCGGCCAGGAAAGATAGCGACGCGAGAGGAGTTGATGGCGGAGGTGTGGGGCGTACGAAGTTCGCACGGAATGGATGCACGGGCGAGCCGCACCATAGACACTCATGTCAGCGCGCTTCGGGGGAAGCTGGGTTCGACTGGCTGGATCGTGGCCATCCGCGGGGTGGGTTTCCGCTTCGGGCACGGATAGCGAACGGCGCGAATGGATCGCGCTCCGGGGCCTTTCACGGAGTGGGCGCGCCACGCTTCGTGGTGCGCCCACGCGTTCCTGTCGCACTGAGGCAGGAACGTGACCGCTCAGGCTGGCGGTGCATCACGTTGGCGCATCGTCCGCAGCACGTCCGTGCCGTCGTACTCCACGCGCCCGCCATGGTTCCGGCGGCGCCAACGTTGTTTGCTCGCCAGGCGGTACACGCTGCCCGGCGAGATCTGCCACGCGGAGGTGATGTCCGAGGGGGACAGCCAGGCCGTTGCCCGGGCCTTCCCGCCCGGGACGTCGTGGTTCCTCGTGGCGAGTCGTTGTTTCAGGTGGAGCCATTCCTCTTGGGTCCACTGATGCTCTGCGGCCGCGTCGCACTGGATCTCGCTGATGTGGTCCAGGGCTCGCGCATGCACACGTGCGTGCAGCGTGCCGCCGCACGCTGCCTCCGGGCACCGGCCGACCTTGAACCGGCGGACCCGGACGGGCTCGGCGATCCGGAGTGCCGAGTGCACCAGTTGTGAGATCTCGCATGAGAGGTCCGCGGCGGCGACATGCCGTCCGAGCCAGCCGGAATGCGACAGCAGGAAGTCGGCGGTGTCCTTCGGAGCCCGTGACGGTGGGTGCACGCCCCTCCTCTCCCGGACCAGCCCGGCCCAGGACCCGAGTACCTGCTGGATGGTCGTGCGGACCTCCGCGGCCGCGGTGTTGAACGGCATCCCGGGGCGTGGCCGACTCGATGTCCCGACCGACGTCCGGTCTGTTGCCCTGCCGCCGCCCAGGACGTCTCCGCAGGCGTCATAGAGAGCTGGCAGCCGCTGCAGGTCGTCGATCAGTCTGGTCAGGCATCGGGCGCATAGCCGGTTCTTGCCCGACAACGGCCGTCCGATGCGCCCAGCTCTCTCGGCGGGTGAACACTCGACTCCTTTGCAAACCGCAGCCTCAGTTCCGGAGAAAACCCCTAACCGCGTCACGTCACGTGCCCCCGTAGAGTCGTCCCTGGTGTGTGCCCTTTTACTGTCAGCGAATCTAAGAGGCCGCAACCGAGGACCGCAAGCTATTAATGCTTCAACTTCACTTTGAGAGTCTCTGATGTATCTCTGTAAGAGCCCTTGAAAACTTTGCTTGACGTGCGAGGGTCCGGCGAAGAAGCTTGTTACTAGCTTCGATAAACCTGTCTGGACCGGGCGTTGATCTCCGTATCGGGCCGTGTCGTGTTCCGTTGTCCGGTAAGCCCTCAAAAATTGCGGCTACACAGGTTGCTGGTTCACTCTCGCCTCCTTGCCCCGCGTACGTGGGCTGTTCTCTGCGCGCATGTCTCTGTGCTCAATTGCAAGGTTTTCAGCTACCGCCCAGGAGAATCAGGTGGATTTTCCAGTACTTATTGTTGGGGCCGGTCCGGCCGGGCTTACGCTTGCGGGAGAACTGAGGCTCGCAGGTGTCGACGTCACGGTGATCGAGCGTCTTCCGGGAGCTACCGGAGAGTCGCGTGGGCTGGGATTCACGGCCCGGACGATGGAGGTCTTCGACCAGCGTGGCCTGTTGGCTCGCTTCGGTGAATTACAGACCAGTGACCAAGGGCATTTCGGGGGATTGCCGCTCGACTTCGGCGTTCTCCATGCAGGCGCACCCAAAATGATTCCACAGTCCACCACGGAAGCCGTTCTGGAGGGATGGGCCCGAGACCTCGGCGCCGACATACGGCGTGGTCACGAACTGGTATCCCTGGTGGACGGAGGAGACGCCGTCACGGTGGAGGTCCGGGGCCCTCGCGGTTCGGAAAGGCTACGAGTCGGCTATCTGGTGGGCTGCGACGGAGGCAGGAGTACGGTCCGGAAGGCCGCCGGATTCGACTTCCCCGGCACGGCCGCGACCATGGAGATGTACCTGGCGGACGTGCGCGGGGTCGACCTCGAGCCACGCATGATCGGTGAGACGGTCAGCGACGGCATGGTGATGGTGGGTCCGCTGGGGGACGGGGTGACCCGCATCATCGTCTGCGAGCGCGGGCAACCGCCTCGGCGCCGTACGGAACCGCCGCCGTTCACCGAGGTCGCGGACGCGTGGAAGCGATTGACCGGCATCGACATCTCGCATGCCGAGCCGGTATGGGTCAGCGCCTTCGGTGACGCCACACGTCAGGTCACCGAGTACCGTCGCGGCCGGGTCCTGCTGGCCGGCGACGCCGCCCACATTCATCTGCCGGCCGGTGGGCAGGGCATGAACACCAGTATCCAGGACTCCGTGAACCTGGGATGGAAGCTGGGCGCCGTGATCCGCGGTACGGCTCCCGAGGCCCTGCTCGACACCTATCACAGTGAGCGGCATCCCGTGGGGCAGCGACTGCTCACCAACACCCGGGCCCAGGGCATGCTCTTCCTCAGCGGCAACGAGGTTCAGCCCTTGCGGGACGTTCTGAGCGAACTGGTCGGCTACCCCGAGGTGGCACGCCACCTGGTCGGCATGGTGTCGGGACTGGAGATCCGCTACGACGTGGGAGCGGGCAGCCACCCGCTGCTCGGTCTGCGCATGCCGAGGCTGGAGTTGGTGCGCGACAGCGGGACGACGACCAACAGTACGGAGCTGCTGCGCAGCGGACGAGGCATCCTGCTCGACCTGGAGAACCGCGCTCAACTGCGCCGTAGGGCCGAGGCGTGGAACGACCGGGTGGACATCGTCACCGCGGCTCCAGCCAGCCTCGGAGAGACAAGTCCTCTGCGGGGCACCGCGGCTGTCCTGGTGCGCCCGGACGGGCACGTCGCCTGGGCGGCACCCGGCAGTCACCACGACCTGCCGATGGCCCTCGACCGCTGGTTCGGCGCAGCGCGGCGCGTCAGCACGGCCGGACGATGAAAGGGGAAGGGTGTACAGCACACTGATCATCGCGCGGATGAAACCCGGCGCGGAGCGGGACGTCGCACGTGTCTTCGCCGCCTTCGACGACACGGACATGCCCCACCGCATGGGAACCCGGCGTCGCGAGCTGTTCGTGCTCCAGGACCTCTACTTCCACCTGCAGGACTTCACCACCGACGACGGCGGACAGCGCATCGACGAGGTGAGGCTGGACCCCCGCTTCACGGCCATCAGCGAAGACCTCAAGCCGTACATCACCCCCTACGACCCGGCGACATGGCGAACTCCGGCCGACGCGATGGGGCGTAGCTTCTACCGCGGGCCCGTCCGACCCGCAACGGACGCCCACAGCGGTGTCACGGTTCACCGCATGCCGGACGGTGCGCGCGACGAAGTGGCGCGAGCCTGCGGCACGGCCGACTCCACGGGCGATGCCCGCAGCTGCCGACGGGAACTCTTCCAGTTCCACGAACTCTGCGTCGAGGTCGAAGAGTACGACTCCCCGGCCGCCGAGGCGCGATATGCCTCCAGGACCGGCACGTCCCTGAGCCCTCTGACCACGCCGTACGTGGCCGATCGCCCGATCCGGGAGTCCCGCGCCCACCGCTTCTACCGTTGGGCGGCCGCATGAGCACGCGACGTGTGGTGATCACCGGTATCGGGGTGACAGCCCCGGGCGGCGTGGGGACGAAGGAGTTCTGGACGCTGCTCATGGACGGGCGTACCGCCACACGGCGTATCACCTTCTTCGACCCGTCCCCGTACCGCTCCCAGATCGCGGCCGAGGCGGACTTCGACCCCGAGCTTCTGGGCCTCGGCCCTCAGGAGATCAGACGGATGGACAGGGCGGCTCAGTTCGCCGTCGTCACCGCACGTGAGGCGGTGGCGGACAGCGGTCTGGCCCTCGACGCGGTCGAGCCCCACCGCACCGGTGTCACGGTGGGCACGGCGGTCGGCGCCTCGACCTCCTTGGACCAGGAGTACCGCACCGTCAGCGACGGGGGCCGACTCGACCTGGTCGACCACACCTACGCGGTGCCGCATCTGTACGACGCCTTCGTTCCCAGCTCCTTCGCCGCCGAGGTCGCCTGGGCCGTGGGCGCGGAAGGACCGGTCTCCGCGATCTCCACGGGCTGTACGTCAGGGCTCGACGCCATCGGCCACGGCGCTGACCTGGTGCGCGACGGTATGGCCGACGTGGTCCTGGCGGGGGCCACGGACGCGCCCATCACACCGATCACCGTGGCCTGCTTCGACGCGATCAAGGCAACCTCGCCGCGCAACGACGATCCGGAGCACGCCTCGCGGCCGTTCGACGCCACCCGCAACGGGTTCGTGCTCGGCGAGGGCTGCGCGATGCTGGTGCTGGAGGAGCTGAACAGCGCCCTGCGGCGGGGAGCCCATATCTACGCCGAGATCGCCAGCCACGCCTCCCGATGCAACGCCTACCACATGACCGGACTGCGGCCCGACGGCAGGGAGATGGCAGAGGCCATCCGGGCGGCGCTCGACGAGGCGAGGGTCGCTCCCGCCGAGGTCGACTACGTCAACGCGCACGGATCGGGGACCCAGCAGAACGACCGCCACGAGACGGCGGCGATCAAGAGGGCTCTGGGCGAGCACGCCCACGGGACACCCGTCAGCTCCATCAAGTCCATGGTCGGCCACTCCCTCGGCGCCATCGGGTCCATCGAGATCGCCGCCTGCGCACTGGCGATGCGGCACAACGTCGTCCCACCGACCGCCAACCTGCACGAACCCGACCCCGAGTGCGACCTCGACTACGTGCCGTTGACGGCCCGTGAGTGGACCACGGACACCGTGCTCTCCGTTGGCAGCGGCTTCGGCGGATTCCAGAGCGCCCTCGTCCTGGTCCGGCCGGAGAGGAGAACGACATGACCGCGGCCGAGCAGCGGGTCCTCGTGACGGGACTGGGCATCGCGGCTCCCAACGGCTTCGGGCTGGGGGAGTACTGGGCAGCGGTGTGCGGCGGCTCCCACGGCATCGGGAGGATCTCGCGCTTCGATCCCGGGCAGTACCCGTCCACGTTGGCGGGCGAGATCAAGGACTTCACGGCCGCGGACCACCTGCCCGGCCGTCTGCTGGCGCAGACGGACCGCATGACCCAGCTCTCCCTGGTGGCGGCCGAGTTGGCCTTCGAGGACGCCGGGATCCGCCCCGAGGACATACCCGCGTTCGACATGGGGGTGGTCACCGCCGGCGCCTCGGGCGGGTTCGAGTTCGGCCAGCGTGAACTCCAGGCGCTGTGGAGCAGGGGAAGCCAGTACGTCAGCGCCTACCAGTCCTTCGCCTGGTTCTACGCGGTCAACACGGGGCAGATCTCCATCCGCAACGGAATGCGCGGTCCCGGCGGCGTGGTGGTCGCCGATCAGGCCGGCGGACTCGACGCTGTGGCTCGTGCCAGACGCCAGGTGCGCAGGGGCACACCGGTGATGATGACCGGAGCCGTCGACGCCTCACTCTGCCCCTGGGGATGGGTCGCCTGGATGGCGGGCGGCACCCTGAGCACCAGCGACGACCCGCAGCATGCCTACCTTCCCTTCGACGCCCGGGCGAACGGAGGAGTCCCGGGTGAGGGCGGGGCACTGCTCGTACTGGAGGACGCCGCGACGGCGTACGAGCGGGGCGCTCCCACGGTCTACGGCGAGATCCTCGGCTACGGTGCCACGTTCGACCCCCGGCCCGGCAGCGGGCGCGAACCGGGGCTGCGCCGCGCCGTGGAACTGGCTCTCCAGGACGCCGGAACAGAAGCCGACCAGATCGACGTCGTCTACGCCGACGCGGCCGCCGTCCCTGAACTCGACCGCGTCGAGGCCGAGGTGATCAGCAAGATCTTCGGGCCCAACGGCGTTCCTGTGACCGCGCCGAAGACGATGACCGGGCGGCTGAACTCCGGTGCCGGTCCTCTCGACGTGGCCACGGCTCTGCTGTCCCTGCGGTACGGAGTCATCCCGCCGACCGTCCACACCGTCCTGTCGTCCGCCTATGACATCGACCTCGTCGGGGAGCCCCGGGCCGCGACGCTGCGCACGGCCGTGATCCTCGCCCGGGGACGGGGCGGATTCAACTCCGCCATGGTCATCCGGTCCTGAGCCATAGCACGACCCGACAGCCACCTGACCGACGCCCAGGGAGAGGCTCCCATGCCCGAGCAGCAGTTCACCATCGACGACCTCAGGCGCATCCTGCGCGAAGGAGCCGGTGCGGACGACCAGGTCGACCTCGTTGGCGACCTTCTGGACAACGACTTTGAGACCCTCGGTTACGACTCGCTCAGCCGACTGGAGAGCGGCAATCGGATCGAGCGGGAGTACGGCATCGTCCTCGACGAATCCCAGCTCCCGGGCAGCCTGACGCCGCGCGAGTTGATCGGCATGGTCAACGAGAGGCTGCAGGCCGCCAGGAGCCGTGCCTGACCGCCGTCGACCGTTCACCAGGAGAGCCACATGAGCCAACAGGAAACGAAGGTCGCGCTCGTCACCGGAGCCACGAGCGGCATCGGGCTGGCCGTCACCCGACTGCTGGCGGGCCAGGGGCAGCGCGTGTTCATCTGCGCCCGGTCCGCGGACGCGGTCACCATGACCGTGAAAGAACTCCGTGACGAGGGACTCGATGTTGACGGCGCACCGTGCGACGTACGGAACCTCGACGACATCAGACGGTACGTGGGCGCGACGGTCGAACGGTACGGCACCGTCGACGTACTCGTGAACAACGCCGGCCGAAGCGGTGGCGGCGTGACGGCGAGCATCTCCGACGACCTCTGGTACGACGTCGTCAACACCAACCTCAACAGCGTCTTCCTCATGACCCGTGAGGTGCTGAACGCCGGCGGCATGCAGGCGAAGGGCCGCGGCAGGATCATCAACATCGCCTCTACGGCGGGCAAGCAGGGCGTCGTCTTGGGAGCGCCGTACTCCGCCTCCAAACACGGCGTGGTCGGTTTCACCAAAGCGCTGGGCAACGAACTCGCGCCCACCGGCATCACCGTCAACGCCGTGTGCCCCGGATACGTCGAGACCCCGATGGCCCAGCGGGTGCGACAGGGATACGCGGACGCCTACGGGACCACGGAGGCGGCGGTACTCGAGAAGTTCCAGGCCAAGATCCCGCTCGGGCGCTACTCGACGCCCGAGGAGGTGGCTGGCCTCGTCGGCTACCTGGTGTCCGACGCCGCGGGCTCGATCACCTCGCAGGCGCTCAACGTCTGCGGCGGCCTGGGCAACTTCTGACCTCGTCCGACCAGTCGCCGACGCCAAGGAGACCCCTATGTCCCAACCGGAGCCCCGTCACACCGAACACCGGATCACCGTGCGCGCCGCAGCCGCCGACGTGTACCGACTGATCGCCGAAGTCCAGAACTGGCCCGCCCTCTTCCCGCCCACCGTGCACGCGGAAGTCGTGGAACGCGGCGGCCGGGAGGAGCGCATTCGTATCTGGGCGACGGCGAACGGACAGATCAAGAACTGGACATCTCGCCGCTACCTCGACCAGGCGGCGCTGCGCATCGACTTCCGTCAGGAGGTGTCGTCGCCGCCGGTGGCCGCCATGGGCGGGAGCTGGATCATCGAACCGCTCACCGGCTCCGAGTGCGCGGTACGGCTGTTGCACGACTACCGGGCCGTCGACGACGATCCGGCGGGCCTCGACTGGATAGACCAGGCGGTGGACCGCAACAGCGGTTCCGAACTGAGCGCGCTGAAGGCCGGCGCGGAGCTGGCCGCGAACGCTGCCGACCGATCGCTGACCTTCGAGGACAGCGTGCGGGTGCGGGGCGGAGCGAAGGACCTCTACGACTTCGTCAACGAGGCCCAGCTGTGGGACGAGAGACTGCCCCATGTGGCCGCCGTCCGGCTGACGGAGGACACCCCGGGGATCCAGACCCTGCGCATGGACACCCAGGCCGTCGACGGCTCTGTGCACACCACCGAGTCGGTCCGGGTCTGCTTTCCCTACGACAGGATCGTCTACAAGCAGACCACGCTGCCAGCCCTGCTCGCCCTGCACACCGGAAGCTGGCACTTCCAGGACGACGGCACCGGCGGTGCCACCGCCGTCTCCCGGCACACCGTCGTGATCGAGACCGAGAACATCTCCCGCGTGCTGGGACCGGACGCAGGTCTGACCGAAGCCCGTGCGTTCGTCCGTGACGCCCTCGGGACCAACAGCCGCACCACGCTCGGCCACGCGCTGTCCTATGCCGAGAAGCGTCGCTGAGCGATGACTGGCGGACTCGACGCCGACGTCATCGTCGTCGGGGCGGGGCCCGTTGGCCTGCTCCTCGCCGGGGAACTGAGCAGATGGGGAGTGCAAGTCCTCGTGCTGGAGCGTCTGCCCTCTCCGGCGACCGCGTCGCGGGCCTCCACCCTGCATGCGCGCACCATGGAGATCCTCGACGACCTCGGGCTCCTGGCGGCGCTCGGCCCGCCACCGCGGGGAGCCGGCGGACACTTCGCGGGCATGCCGCTCGACCTGGCCGCTGCCGGCACGACCGTCCATCCGGGCACGTGGAAGGCGCCTCAAACCCGGCTCGAAGCCGTGCTCCAGGAGTGGGCGACCGGTCTGGGCGCGACCGTGCGTCGCGATCACGAGGCCGTCGGTCTGACCGAGCACCCCGATCGCGTGACGGTGACCGTGCTCCGCGGTGGGACCGACCGCCATCGGCTGAGCGCCGGCTATCTCGTCGGATGCGACGGCCAGGACAGCGTCGTACGGCGGTTGCACGGGTTCGAACTCTCCGGGACCGAGGCGCGCAGAGAACTGCTCCGGACGGATGTCGCGGGCATCGAGGTGCCCGTCCGGCGCTTCGAGCGGCACCCGCACGGGCTGGCCGTCTCCGCACGGGCCCCCGACGGCTCCACACGGATCATGGTCCACGAGTACGGACGCCGCCCCGTGCCCCGTGCCGGGGAACCGTCCTTCGACGAGGTCGTGCGCAGTTGGCAGCGGGTCACGGGCGAGGACATCTCCCACGGCATTCCCTTGTGGGTGAATGCCTTCGACGATGCCTGCGTGCAGGCCACCCGGTACCGTAAGGGCAGGGTCCTGCTGGCCGGCGACGCGGCTCACGTGCAGCTTCCCGTCGGCGGACAGGCGATCAATCTAGGGCTGCAGGACGCGGCCGACCTCGGCCCGAAACTGGCCGCCCACGTCAACGGCCTGGGGCCGCCCGACTGGCTGGACACCTACGACACCGAGCGCCGCCGGATCGGAGCGCGCACGCTCACCGGCATCCGGGCGCAGGCAGAGCTCCTGCTGGGCGGCTCCGAAGTGGAGACGCTGCGCACGGTCTTCGGTGAGCTGCTCCAGCTGAACCCCGTTCAACGGCATCTGGCCGCCGCGGTCAGCGGCCTCGACGCCCGACCCCCACACGATCCGCGGCCCGCTCCCGGCAGGCGCCGCGACTTTCCGGACAGGAGGACCAGCATGGGCCGACTCACCGACAAGACCGCCCTCGTCACCGGATCCAGCCGCGGTATCGGACGGGCGACCGCGGTGCGGCTGGCACGTGAAGGAGCGCTCGTCGCCGTGCACTACGCCACGGGCGCAGAGCAGGCCGAGGAGACCGTCGAGACGATCGAGAAGGAGGGCGGCCGGGCGTTCGCCGTACAGGCGGAACTGGGCATGCCCGGCGATGCGCACCAGCTCTTCCTGGGGCTTGAGCGAGGTCTCAAGGAACGCACCGGGGAAACCAGGCTGGACATCCTCGTCAACAACGCCGGAGTGATGGGTGGCATCGCACCGGAAGAGGTCACTCCCGAGCAGTTCGACCGCCTGATGGCGGTGAACGCCAGGGCTCCCTTCTTCGTCCTGCAACGAGCGCTGAAGAACATCCCCGACGGCGGCCGTGTCATCAACGTCTCCTCCGGCCTGACGAGGTTCGCCAACCCGCAGGAGGTGGCGTACGCCATGACCAAGGGGGCCGTCGAGCAGCTGGCGCTGCACTACGCCAAGCACCTCGGTCCGCGTCGCATCACCGTCAACAGCGTGGCGCCCGGGATCACCGACAACGGAAGCGCGGTCTTCGACATCCCGGAAGCCGTGCGGCAGATGGCGGGGCTGTCGGCGTTCAACCGGGTCGGCGAGACGGGTGACGTCGCGGACGTCATCACCTTCCTCGCCACCGATGAGGCCCGCTGGATCACGGGCGCCTTCATCGACGCCACAGGAGGCACGCTGCTCGGCTGACCCCGCCCGGGCCGACGCGTGCGCGCATCACCCGTGCCTCCGACCAGTTGAACGCGGACCCCGGAGGTAATCCGACATGACCACCCGCTCCAACGCCCTTCCTCCGGCGCCGGCCGACCGGCTGAGGCCCGGGTCGTGGGCCCTGCCGCTGGTTCTGGCCGGCAACATGCTCCTGGACGCCCTTGAGGTGTCGACCGTACTCGTCGCGCTTCCGACGATGGTCGATGCGCTGGGTATCTCGCTGTGGACGGCTCAGTGGCTGATGACCGGATTCGCACTGGGCTTCGCCCTTCTCCTGCTGTCAGGACGCAAGGTCACCGCGCGCTGGGGACGGCGCAGGGCGTATCTGACGGCTCTGGGCGTCTTCGCTCTGGCCTCGGTCATAGGCGGGCTGACCGACAGCGCCCTGCTCCTGATCGCCACGAGAGTGGTCAAGGGAGCGTGCGCGGCACTGACCGTGCCCATCGGCCTGGCCATCATCACCACCTCGTTGCGCGATGAGCACGAGCAGCGCCGCGCGGTTTCCCTGTACGCGTTCCTCGGCGCCGCCGGGTTCTCCACCGGAGTGCTGCTGGCGGGAGCACTGACGCCGGCGAGCTGGAGGTGGACCTTCCTGCTGCCCGCGCTGGCCGCCAGTGCCCTGCTGGTCCCCGCACACCGCCTCGTGCCGCGTGACATGCCCGAAGGCCCGGTCGGCGGCGCCGGGGGCACAATGCGCCCGCCGCTCCTGCGCAACGGCCCGTTCATCAGGTCGGCGCTGGCTGCCGCGACACTCAACGGCACGTATCTGAGCATGCTCCTCGTCGTGGTCCCGCACGGGCAGACACAGCTGGGCTGGAGCCCTTGGGAGTGCGCCCTGGCGTTGTTGCCGGCCTGTCTCCCACCGGTTGCGGCGACACCGTTCGCCGCCCGCATGGTGGCCGCCTGCGGCACCCGGCGCCTCGTCGCGCTGGGGGCCATGGCGGCGCTGGCCGGATACGGACTCCTGCTCCGCCACGACGCGCCCCGGTCCTACCTCACGGACGTCCTGCCGACGCTGGCCCTGCTGGGACTCGCCTTCGTGCTGTCCTTCGCCGCGCTCAACATGCAGGCGGTGTCGGAGGTCCCGGCGCGGGCGCGGCCCGTGGCCGTCCCGCTGTACCAGACGGCGGTCCAGGGCGGGGCCGCGTTGATGCTGCCCGCCGTGGCACTGCTCCTGAGCGGCGACGGCGGTACCCGGCCCGCCGTCGTACTCGTCGTGGCGGTCGGCGCTCTCGGTGCCGCGGTGGCCCTGCTGGGGCGCGGAGGCGGGGCACGGCCCGGGGAAGGTCCACGGTCCATGAGTGCGGGGGAGGCAGATGGCACACCCGAGCGAACCGCTGGAGACGCTGATCCAAGTGCACCGGGGACAGCCTGAATCTCACGAGCTGGCCGCGCTGGTCGCCGTCCTCATGAGCCGCGCCGACCCACGGCAGAGCGCGTCGGAGGAAGGCCATGACGGAGTACGGACCGCGGCACGCTGGCAACGGCCGGAACGGAACATCCGGTACGTGTCCCTGCACTCCTGGCGGACCGAACGAGGCTGAGCTGATCCGGCCGAAGACACCTGTAGGAAACGGGAGCTGTTGCATGGACACCCCACTGAGAGACGCCGTCCGGCTGGCGGCGGTCGTGGCAAGCGTGCGCGACGGCCGCTTCGCACCGCGGATCGTCGACTGGTTCACCCGGCAGATCGACGCGCACGGAGGCTTCGCACTGGACCTGGTGGACCTGCGTGACGAAGAACTGTCCCTGGTGATGCCGGCGGTCGGCAGCCAGCCGGATGCCGGGACGCGGCGGGTGCTGAAGACGCTCTCGCCGCGGCTGGCGGATGCCGAGGCGTTCATCGTCATCACGCCCGAGTACAACCGCAGTTTTCCCGCGGCGCTGAAGAACGTCATCGACTGGCACAGCGCCGAGTGGCGGGCGAAACCGGTCGCCTTCGTGAGCTACGGAGGTGTCTCCGGGGGACTGCGCGCGGTCGAGCAGCTGCGCCTGGTCTTCGCCGAGCTGCACGCGGTGACGATCAGGGACTCCGTCAGCTTCTCCCACCCCTGGGACCTGATACCCGACGACGGTGGTCTGGAAGAGACCGAGGCATCGGCACTCGCTGCCAAGACACTGCTCGACCACCTGGCGTGGTGGGCGGAGGCACTCAACGGAGCGCGCACCGCGCGCCCGTACCCCACTGCGGGGTGACAGCACACGCTCCGACCAGAACGTGCGGCACGACTGTGAGGAGAGCACTCAGATGAAGGCCCTGGTGCTGTCGGGGGGAGCGGGAACCCGCTTGCGTCCCTTCAGCTATTCGATGTCCAAACAGCTCATACCCATCGCCAACAAGCCGGTCCTCGAGCACGTCCTGGAGAACATCCGCGAGCTGGGTGTGAAGGACGTGGGCATCATCGTGGGGGATCGAGCGGCGGAGATATCTGCCGTGGTCGGGGACGGTGGCAGGTTCGGCATCCGCCTCACCTACATCCGTCAGGACCGTCCCAGAGGTCTCGCCCACTGCGTGGCGATCGCCCGCGACTACCTCGCTGACGACGACTTCGTCATGTACTTGGGCGACAACATGCTGCCCGACGGGGTGCGCGGGGTCGCCGAGGAGTTCACGGCGCGCCGTCCCGCCGCGCATCTCGTGGTGCAGCGGGTGCCGGATGCCCGCTCCTTCGGCGTCGTCGAGACCGATACCAACGGAGGTGTGCTGCGTCTGGTCGAGAAGCCCTCCGTACCGCGCAGCGATCTGGCCCTCGTCGGCGTCTACTTCTTCACCAGCGCCATCCACCAGGCCGTTACCGCCATCCGGCCCAGCTCCCGTGGGGAACTGGAGATCACGGATGCCGTCGAGTGGCTGGTCCGGCAGGGAGCGGAGGTGCGGGCGACCGAGTACTCCGGTTACTGGAAGGACACCGGGCGCGTCGAGGACGTCCTCGAGTGCAATCAGCAGCTCCTGGACAAGTTGAAGAGTTCCACGGCAGGCGACGTGGACGTCGGCAGCGAACTCACGGGGCAGGTCGTGGTGGGCCCCGGCGCCCGGGTGGTGCGCAGCCGTATCCGGGGTCCGGTCGTCATCGGCGCGGGCACCGTTGTCGAGGACAGCCAGATCGGACCGTACGTGTCGGTGGGCCGGGACTGCGTGCTGCGTGACTCCGGGCTCAGCCACTCGATCGTGCTGGACGGGGCCTCGGTCTCACAGGTGAGCGGGCTGCACCTGTCGGTGATCGGACGGTCGGCCATCGTGCGGGCGACGGGCTCCGGTCAGCACCGACTGGTCGTCGGGGACCACACCAGGGTGGAGGTGGTCGCATGAGGCTGCTGGTCACCGGCGCTGCCGGCTTCATCGGCGCGCACTACGTCCGCACCATGCTGGACGGTGGATATCCGGGCTACGAAGGAGCCCGGGTCACGGTCCTGGACAAGCTGACCTACGCCGGGAACCGGGCGAACCTGCCACCGGCGCACCCACGGATGGATTTCGTCCAGGGCGATGTGTGCGACCGTGCCCTGGTGCGGGAGTTGCTTCCCGGACATGACGCCGTGGTCCACTTCGCCGCGGAGTCGCATGTCGATCGCTCGGTCTCCTCGGGAGCCGCGTTCGTCACCACGAACGTCGGTGGTACCCAGTCCCTGCTGGAAAGTTGTCTGGACGCGGGCGTCGAGCGGTTCGTGCACGTCTCCACCGACGAGGTCTACGGGTCCATCGACGAGGGCAGCTGGGACGAAAACTGCCCCTTGTTGCCTAACTCGCCCTACGCGGCATCCAAAGCGGCATCCGACCTCGTCGCACGGTCCTATCGCGAGACCCACGGCCTGGACGTCTCGATCACCCGCTGTTCCAACAACTACGGGCCCCACCAGCACCCGGAGAAACTGATTCCGCGCTTCATCACCCACCTGCTGGAAGGCGAACAGGTCCCGCTGTACGGCGACGGCCTGAACCGCAGGGAGTGGCTGCACGTCGACGATCACTGCCGTGCGGTTCAGCTGGTGCTGACCAAAGGACGCGCGGGCGAGATCTACAACGTGGGCGGCGGAGAGGAGCGGACCAACCTCGCCATCACCGAGCTGCTGGTGGAGCTGCTCGGGTCGGACATGTCAAGGGTGCGTTGGGTCGAGGACCGCAAGGGCCACGACCGCCGCTACGCCCTGGACGACTCGAAGGCGCGCGAAGAACTGGGCTATGCCCCGCGGGTGCCGTTCGCCCGCGGCCTCGCGGACACGGTGGCGTGGTACCGCGACAACCCCGAGTGGTGGAAAGCCGCCAAGCACCGGGCCCTCTAGGCCCGGGCCCCGAGACGAAAGGCAGGACATGAGCGACCAGCGGGAGCTCATTCTCGACGCGGTACGGGCCTATCACCGTGAGGCGGAAGCGCAGCGCGGGTTCGTACCCGGCGTCACGGAGATCTGGCCGTCCGGCGCGGCGCTGGACGAGGACGACCGTGCCGCCTTGGTGGAGGCGGCCCTCGATCTGCGGATCGCGGCGGGGAAAGGCGCGAGGCGGTTCGAGTCCGAGTTCGCCCGTCGGCTGCGCCGTCGCAAGGCGCACCTCACCAACTCCGGCAGCTCGGCCAATCTGCTCGCTCTTTCCGCCCTCACCTCACATCTCCTGGAGGACCAGAGGCTGAAACCGGGAGACGAGGTGATCACGGTCGCGGCCGCGTTCCCCACGACGGTGAATCCGATCCTTCAGAACGGGCTGGTGCCGGTATTCGTCGACGTCGAGCTGAAGACCTACAACACCACCGTCGACCGGGTCGCGCAGGCCATCGGGCCCCGAACCCGGGCCATCATGGTCGCCCACGCACTCGGCAACCCGTTCCAGGCCACCGAGATCGCGCAACTCGCCAAAGAACATGACCTCTTCCTCATCGAGGACAACTGCGACGCGGTGGGGGCGACGTACGACGGGCGGGCCACCGGCTCCTTCGGCGACCTGTCGACCGTCAGCTTCTATCCCGCGCACCACCTCACCATGGGCGAAGGCGGATGTGTGCTCACATCGGACCTGGCCCTGGCACGGATCGTCGAGTCGATGCGTGACTGGGGCCGCGACTGCTGGTGCGAGCCCGGGGAGAGCGACACCTGCCTCAAACGGTTCAAATACCAGATGGGGACGCTCCCGGCCGGATACGACCACAAGTACATCTTCTCGCACGTCGGTTACAACCTGAAGGCGACCGACCTGCAGGCGGCCCTCGGCCTCAGCCAGTTGACCAAGCTCGACGAGTTCTGCGCCACCCGGCGTCGGAACTGGCGCAGGCTGCGCGAAGGACTGGACGGAGTGCCGTGGCTGATCCTCCCGGAGGCCACTGAGCGCAGCGACCCCAGTTGGTTCGGATTCGTCATCACCGTCGACCCGCAGGCGCCCTTCAGCCGGGCCGAACTCACCGATCACCTGGAGAGCCGCAGGATCGGCACGCGCAGGTTGTTCGCCGGGAACCTCACCCGGCATCCTGCATACCTCGGCAAGCCGCAGCGGGTGGTGGGCGAACTGCAGAACAGTGACCTCGTTACCGAGCAGACCTTCTGGGTCGGGGTCTACCCCGGGATCACCGAGGAGATGGCCGACTACGTCGTCACCTCGGTGCGGGACTTTGTCAAGGGCCGCTGAGCCGCCCGCTATCCGACACGGAGTTGGTTGATGCTGTCGAAAGTCGCCATGAGCCGGCCGCTCGTCGGCCGGGAGATGCTCCGACCACGCGACGAGAACGAAACCCAGGCTCGCCTGGCCGTCTCCGTCGCGGCCCGCGAGGGAGCGGGGCTGCGCACCGAGGACGTGACCGGCTGGCTCGACGCATGTGCGGCCACCCACCGTTTCCGCGTCGACCGGATCCCGTTCGCGGGCCTGGGAGACTGGTCGTTCGACGCGGACACCGGAAACCTGCGCCACCGCAGTGGGCGCTTCTTCTCGGTCGAGGGCCTGCGTGTGAGCGTGGACGAAGTCGTCCAGACGTGGAGCCAACCCATCATCAGACAGCCGGAGATCGGCGTCCTTGGCATCCTCGTCAAGGAGATCGACGGTGTGCTGCACTGCCTGATGCAGGCCAAGATGGAGCCGGGCAACCCGAACCTGCTACAGCTGTCGCCAACCGTCCAGGCCACGCGCAGCAACTACACCGGTGTACACGGTGGTTCGCAGGTCAGATATCTCGAGTACTTCACGGAACCCGGCCGTGGACGCGTGCTCGCGGACGTGCTCCAGTCTGAGCACGGCTCGTGGTTCCACTGCAAGAGCAACCGCAACATGGTGGTCGAGGCGACGGACGACGTCACACCCGCGGACGGCTTCTGCTGGCTGACGCTCGGCCAGATCGCGGAGCTGCTGCGCCGGGACCACGTGGTCAACATGGACGCCCGTACCGTACTGGCCTGTCTGCCGCTCACCACCCAGCAGCAGGAGGGGCGAGCACTGCTCACCGACGCGGAACTGTTGTCCTGGATCACCGGGGAACGGTCGCGGCGCGCGCTCAGCGTCGAGCGTATCCCCCTGAGCGACGTGGACGGGTGGGTGCGTGGCCCCGACTCCATCCGCCATGAGCAGGGACGTTACTTCAGTGTCGTGGCCGTTTCGGTCGTCGCGGGCAACCGGGAAGTGGCGACATGGAGACAGCCCCTCTTCGAGCCGCACGGCACCGGTGTCACCGCCTTCCTGAGACGGGAGATCTCAGGTGTGCCCCATGTACTGGTGAACGCCAAGGTGGAGGGCGGTCTGCTCGACACCCTGGAGCTGGCTCCCACAGTCCAGTGCACTCCGGAGAACTACGCCCACCTCCCGGCCGCGCAGCGACCCGGCTTCCTCGACCTGGTCCTCACAGCCGAACCGCACCGCCGCCGGTACGAGGCTCTCCACTCGGAGGAGGGCGGACGGTTCCTGAACGCCACGAGCCGGTACCTCATCATCGACGTGACCGACGACGACGTACCTCACCCCTGTCCGCCGGGATTCCAGTGGGTGACGCCCGCCCAGCTCGGGACCCTGGTCCGGCACGGCCACTATGTGAACGTGCAGGCCCGCACGCTCCTCGCCTGCCTGACGACCGGGGCGGTGGAGCCGTGAGTGAGGCGCCGGTGAGAGTGGGCGTCCTCGGGTGCGCGGAGATCGCCCGACGCCGTATCCTCCCCGCTCTGCACCGCCTGGACGGGGCGGAGATCACGGCCATCGCCAGTCGCAGCCCGGCCAAGGCCGAGGAACTGGCGGCACAGTACGACTGCCGCCCGGTCTCCGGCTACGCGGCTCTCCTCGACCGGGACGACATCGACGCCGTCTACGTACCCCTGCCGGCGTCGCTCCACGCTCAGTGGACGGAGGCCGCGCTGAAGTCCGGCAAGCACGTGCTCGCGGAGAAGCCGCTGACCACCCGGCTCGAGGCCACCAGGGGACTGCTGTCCCTCGCCCGCGATCTGGGCCTGGTGCTGATGGAGAACATGATGTTCGTCCACCACTCCCAGCACGAGGCGGTGCGCCGGATGGTGGCCGACGGAGCCATCGGCGAACTGCAGGACTTCCAGGCGTCCTTCGCCATTCCCGCGTTGCCGCCCGACGACATCCGCTACAACGGGGCCTTGGGCGGGGGCGCTCTGCGCGAGCTGGGGATCTATCCCATCCGGGCGGCGCTGCACCTGCTGGGTGACCGCCTGGACGTGGTCGGCGCGGTGCTGCGGACCGGTGCCGGACGAGAGGTCGAGACATCGGGGGCGGCCCTGCTCAGGGCCGAGGGCGGGGTGACGGCGCAGCTGACGTTCGGCCTGGACCACGCGTACCGCTGTCACTACCAGCTCTGGGGGAGCGAGGCCCGCATCACGCTGGACCGGGCCTTCACCCCGCCCGCGGACTACCGGCCGACCGTACTCGTCGAGCACCGCTCGGGAGGTTCCCACGAAGTGCTGCTCGCCGCGGACGACCAGGTGGCCAAGGCCCTCTCCGCCTTCGTCACGGCGGTCCGTTCCCGGACGCCCCCCTCGGACGACTGCCTGCGCCACGCCGAGCTTCTGGACGAGGTGTACCGAGCAGCCCGTGCCGACCAGTCCCCGGACGAACAGAACAGGACCCTGTGCCCATGAACGTCCCGACCATGACCACGCTCACCGACTGGGCGGCAGCGTGAAGCGTGACGTGAGCGACCTCGCGCTGTTCGGGGGCCGCTCGGCGTTTCTGCACCCTGTCCACGTGGGCTGTCCGAGCCGCGTCGACCGGGCCCGGCTCTTCGACCGGCTCAACTGGGTACTGGACAACCAGTGGTTGACGAACGGCGGTCCGCTCGCCCTGGAGCTCGAGGACCGGGTGGCCGAGATCGCCGGTGTCCGCAACTGCGTGGCGACCTGCAACGCCACCACGGCCCTGCAACTGCTGTTCCAGGCCGCGGAACTCACCGGCGAGGTCATCATGCCCTCGCTGTCCTTCGCCGCCACCGCTCACGCCGCACGCTGGATCGGCCTCGATCCGGTGTTCGTCGACGTCGACCCGCTGACGGGGAGCATGGAACCCGCCGCGGTGGCGAAGGCGATCGGGCCGCGCAGCGCGGCGATCCTCGGTGTCCACCTCTGGGGGCGCCCCTGCCAGGTCGACGACCTGGAGAAGGTCGCCGCCGACCACGGGCTCCCGCTCTTCTTCGACGCGGCCCACGCCACCGGCTGTACCTGGCGGGGCAGAGCCGTCGGAGGCTTCGGCACGGCTGAGGTGTTCAGCTTCCACGCCACCAAGGTCGTCAACGCGTTCGAGGGAGGAGCCGTCGTCACCGACGACGACGAGCTGGCGCAACGAGTCAGAGCACTGCACAACTTCGGCATCGGCCTCTCGGACAGCAGCCCGGCGGGCGGGACGAACGGGAAGATGAGCGAGGCGTCCGCGGCCATGGCACTGACGTCGCTGGACGCGTTCGAGGACACGGTCCGGCACAACCGGGCCAACTTCCACCTCTACAGCGAGGAACTCGCGGATGTGCCCGGACTCTCCGTCATACCGCACGACCGCGACGAGAGGCACAACTACCAGTACGTGATCGTCGCCGTGGAGGAGAGCGCGACGGGCATCGGCCGTGACCTGCTGATCGAGGTGCTCCGTGCGGAGAACGCCATGGCCAAGCCCTACTTCTCGCCTCCTTGTCACCAGTTGGAGCCGTACCGCTCGCGCGCCCCGGTCGAACTGCCGCACACGGAGCGGCTCGCCGCACGGGTCCTGGCCCTGCCCACCGGCACGAGCGTCTCCCGCGAGGACATCCGCCGGGTGTGCAACGTCCTTCGGCTGGCCGTCTCGTACGGCGCCGACGTCACAACCCGCTGGAACCGCATGAAGGGAGGGCGAGAATGAACCTGACGCGCGAGAGCATGGCCGCGGCACTGACCGGCTGCGCGGCACCCCATTCGGACCGGATGCTCGCTGAGGGCGCCGTCCGGCAGGTCCTCGTGGCGGACGGCCACTGCTCACCCGACGAGGCGTCGCGGGTCGGACCGCACCTGGTCTCCCTCTGCCGCCATTACGGACAGCACCCCTTTACTCCGTTGGAGGACGTGCGGCGTGAACTGCGACTGGACAGCGCCGCCTTCGGCCGCCTGCTGGACCTCTTCCGGCGGCTTCCCGCACTCCGCGAAGCCGTCGTGACCGGCCCGTCGGGGAAGTACTGGGCGAACACACTGCTGCCCCTGGAGCGTGCCGGCGCTCTTGACGCGGTCCTCGACGGCAAGCCCCGCTACCCGCACATCCTCGGCCTCTACCCGGGACCGACCTGCATGTTCCGGTGCCACTTCTGCGTGCGGGTGACCGGCGCGCGTTACGAGGCGTCGGCGCTCGAGGAGGGCAACGCCCGGCTGGCCTCCGTCATCGACGAGATGCCGACCGGGAATCCCTACGCCCTCTACGTCTCCGGCGGGCTGGAACCGCTGACGAACCCCGGGCTCGGGGAACTGGTCGCCCGTGCCGCGCGCCGCGGCTTCCGGATGACGCTGTACACCAACTCCTACGCCCTGACGGACGCGACCCTGCGACGCCAGCCCGGGTTGTGGGAGTTCCACGCCATTCGGACATCGCTGTACGGGCTCGACGACGCGGAGTACGAGACGACCACCGGCAAGAAACAGGCATTCCAACGGGTGCGCGCGAACCTGCTCCACTTCCAGCGGCGGCGCGCGGCCGAGCGGATGCCGGTACGGCTCGGACTGAACTACATCGTGCTGCCCGGCCGGGCCCATCGACTGCTCGACCTGCTGGACTTCGTCGCGGAACTGGACGCCGCCGCCCCGGGGCGACCACTGGACTTCCTCAACCTGAGGGAGGACTACAGCGGACGGCCGGACGGCCGGATCGCGCCCGCCGAGCGCGCCGAGCTGCGGGACGCCCTGGCCGCCTTCGAGGCCAAGGCCGCCGAGGTGACCCCCGCCCTGGAAGTGGACTACGGGTACGCGCTGCACGCACTGAAGTCAGGGCTCGACGCCGAGTTGCCGCGCATCCGCCCGGAGACCATGCGCCTGGGAGCGCACCCCCAGGTGGCGGCACAGATCGACCTGCTGGGAGACGTGTACCTCTACCGCGAGGCCGGGTTCCCCGGGCTGGCCGGGGCGGAGCGCTACGTTGCCGGGCGCGTCGGGCCGGACACGTCCCTGAGACAGGTGGTGGAGGGCTTCGTGACCCGCGGCGAGCAGGTCGTCCCCGTGGCTGGCGACGAGTACTTCATGGACGGATTCGATCAAGTGATAGCGGCGCGGCTGAACCAGATGGAGGCCGACATCGCCGCAGGCTGGGGGGACGAACGTGGCTTTCTTCGCTGACGGCGCCCGGGGCTCGCGCGGCGGCTCCGGCGTCCTGGACCGGGAGGCCGGCCGATGAGCACACGCGTATGGGACTACCTGCCCGAGTACGAACGTGAGCGGCAGGATCTGTTGGACGCCGTCGAGTCGGTGTTCGCGTCGGGACAGCTGATCCTCGGCGAGAGCGTCCGGTCCTTCGAGAACGAGTACGCCTCTTACCACGGGGTCGCGCACTGCACCGGCGTCGACAACGGCACCAACGCGGTGTCGCTCGCGCTGGAGGCGCTCGGGGTCGGCCGGGGCGACGAGGTGATCACCGTATCCAACACCGCGGCGCCCACCGTCGTCGCCATCGACTCGGTGGGCGCCGTGCCCGTCTTCGTCGACGTGCACCCCGACACCTACCTCATGGACACCTCCCAGGTGGCCGCCGCGATCACACCGCGCACCAAGGCGCTGCTGCCGGTGCACCTGTACGGCCAGTGCGTGGAGATGGAGCCGCTGCGCCGCCTCGCCCGCACACACGGTCTGCGGCTGCTGGAGGACTGCGCCCAGGCACACGGGGCCCGCCATCACGGGCGGCTGGCGGGGACCATGGGCGACGCGGGAGCGTTCTCCTTCTACCCGACCAAGGTGCTCGGAGCCTACGGCGACGGCGGAGCTGTCATCACGTCCGACGACGACGTCGACAAAGCACTGCGCAGGCTGCGCTACTACGGCATGGAAGACGTCTACTACGTCGTCCGCACGCCCGGCCACAACAGCCGACTGGACGAGGTGCAGGCGGAGATCCTGCGCCGGAAGCTGCGCCGCTTCTCCTCGTACCTCGAGTGCCGCAGAGCCGTCGCGGACCGCTACGCCGAAGGGCTGCGGGACCTCACCGGGCCCGACGGCCTGACCCTCCCCACCATCGCCCCGGGCAACGACCACGTCTACTACGTCTACGTGGTGCGCCACCCGCGGCGCGACGAGATCCTCGAGAAGCTCAAGCGCTACGGCATCGAGCTGAACATCAGCTACCCGTGGCCCGTGCACACCATGAGCGGCTTCGCCCACCTCGGATACGGCGAAGGCTCCTTGCCCGTCACAGAGGCTCTGGCCCGGGAGATCTTCTCCCTGCCCATGTATCCGTCACTGCCCAAGGACACCCAGGACAAGGTGATCAGCGCCCTGCACGAGGTGCTGGCCACCTCATGACCCCCACACTGGAAAGGCACAGCATGAACAGCGGCGCGGACCGGAACCTCTTCGACACCGCCGACGTGTACGAGGCCATCTACCGCGGGCGGGGGAAGGACTACACGGCGGAGGCCGCACGAGTCGTCTCCCTGGTACGTGCGTCCGTCCCGGACGCCACCTCGCTGCTCGACGTGGCATGCGGGCCGGCATCGCACCTGGTGCACTTCGCGGACCACTTCGACCACGTCGAGGGCCTGGACCTGTCCGAGGACATGCTCCGGGTGGCTAAGCAACGGCTGCCGGGCACGGCGACCCTGCACCACGGCGACATGCGGGACTTCCGGATCGACGCGCGCTTCTCGGCCGTCACCTGCATGTTCAGCTCCATCAGTTATGCCCGCACGCGGGCGGAACTCGACTCCGCACTGCGCTGCATGGCCGACCACCTCCTGCCCACCGGGACCGTCGTCGTCGAACCCTGGTGGTTCCCCGAGGACTTCACACCCGACCACGTGGCCGGTGACGTCGTCACCGTGGACGGCCGGACGATATCCCGGGTCTCCCACTCCGTACGCGAGGCGGATGCCACCCGCATGGACGTGCACTACCTCGTCGCGACCCCGGGCAAGGGAATCGAGCACTTCGCGGACACCCACCGGATGACGCTCTTCGCACGCGCCGACTACGAGGCCGCGTTCACCGGCGCCGGTCTGTCGGTGTGCTACGAGCCCGATCCCGCGGGCGGGCCGGGACTGTTCATCGGCACCCGCACGGTCGCGGCCTGATCTGCCGCTGCCCCGACGATGGGAAGAAACCATGTTCACGAGAAGAGGGGCGTCGCGCGCCCTGGCGGTGACAGCCGGATCCATACTGCTCGGTGCCGTCCTCACCGTCCCTCCGGCAGTGGCGGCCCCTGTACCCGACTCCGCCGCGTCGGCCGCCACCGCCGGCCATCGGCATCCGCGTGTGCTGGACATCATCTCCACCGAGACCGACATGCACGCACCGGCCACCGCGTCACCCGGGCCGACGACATTCCGTTCCATGACGACCCACGAGGGCTCGGGCTGGGTGGGACTGGCCAGGGAGAACCCCGACGGCTCCGCCACCTTCCTGGGAGGTGTGGTCATCCACCCCGGCAAGCCGGGGCTCTTCAGCCAGACGCTCCAGCAGGGTGAGTACGTGTTGTTCGACTACCTGTACACCCAGGGGGGCGCTGAACCCCGGCAGCAGCGTCTGACCGTGCGCGGACCGGCGTCGGGCACGAGCCTGAAGCCGACCGCGACCGTCACCTCCACCGAAGTGGCGGGGGCAGGGCCGCGCTTCCTGGTCACGGGCACCCTGCGGGCTGGCCAGCCCTTCCGGTTCACCAACGAGTTGCCCGGCCAGTACAACGAGGCGGTGCTCTTCCCACTGAACGAGGGAACCAGCCGTGCGGAGCTGCGGGCGTTCTTCGAGGCGACCGACGAGGGCGAGTCGCCGGAACCCCCGTTCGACACATCGGCTGGTCTCGGCTGTCTGCCCCTTTCCTCCGGCCAGACCTCCGTGGTCCAGGTACCGCTCCAGCGGGGTCCGCACGTCGTGGTGACATGGGTCCGGGACGGCGAGGGACGTCTCCTCGCGGCACGCGGCCAGTTCGAGATCGTCGACGTTCAGTAGCCCAGCCCGCGCACGGCCCGGGGCCCGCTCTCCCGCCGGGAGGCGGGCCCCGTTGCCGCTGCCGCAAGAAAGGAGGGGACCTTCCGTGAGAATCATGTTCGCCACCTGGCCCGCGACCTCACATCTGTACCCCGTGGCGCCCTTGGCGTGGGCTCTGCAGAACGCGGGGCACGAGGTTTGTGTGGCCAGTTACCCGAGTCTGGCCGATACCACCGTCGCCGCCGGCCTGATGGCGGTCTCGCTCGGTGGCGGTGCCGACACCACGCCCGCCGCCCCCATCCCGGAGGACGAGCTGGACCGCCTCGCGGCCCTCCTCGACCCTGGTCCGCGGGAGGGCCACCTGTGGGAGTTCTTCCGGCACCGGATCCTGCCGGTGCTCTCCTTCCACTACCCCGGTCACCCACCCACGGGGGACCAGCGCGCCATGGTGGACGACCTGGTCGACTTCGCCGGGGCGTGGCAGCCGGAACTCGTGCTGTGGGACCCGGCCTTCCTGGCCGCCCCCGTGGCGGCACGCTCCTGCGGGGCCGCCCACGCGCGCCTGCTCTGGGGCCTCGACTACTTCGGCTGGATCCGGCGACGCTGCGCGGAGACGGCTGGCGCCGAGGGCACCGGCCCGGTCGACGATCCACTGGTCCGGCTTACGGCTCCCATGCACCGAAGGTTCGGCCAGCAGTCCGACGAGGAGATGTTCCTCGGGCAGTGGACGGTGGACCTCATGCCGCCGCGCATGCGACTGCCCCTGGACACGCGTTCGCTCTCCGTTCGGGCGGTTCCCCACCAGCAGCCCGCGGTCATGCCTTCGTGGGCGCACCGGCGTCCTGACCGACCGCGGGTCTGCCTGACGCTCGGGGTCACGGGACGCGAGCGGTTCATCAACAGCGGAGTGCCCCTGCCGGACGTCCTCGACATGATGGCGGGACTGGACGCCGAGGTCGTCGCGACGCTCAACGAGGAACAACTCGGCGATGTCACCACGGTGCCGTCCAACGTGCGCGTCGTCGACTACGTTCCGCTCAACCAGGTCCTGCCCACCTGCTCGGCCATCGTGCACCACGGGGGGTTCGGCACGTTCGCCGCCGCGGTCGCCCATCGGGTGCCGCAGCTCATCACCGGTGCGCTGAGCGCCTGGGACCGGGGCGTCGCGCTGGCCACCGCCCGGTACGTCGACGAGCGGGGCGCGGGGCTCGCACTCGACACGGACGGCTTCACCGTCGACGCGATGTGCGACCACCTGCTGCGCCTGCTGCGGGAACCGTCGTTCACCGAGGGCGCCGCCGCGCTCCACCAGGACCTGCTCGCCACGCCAGGGCCCGCGGAGACCGTACGTGTCCTGGAGGAGCTGACCGCTCGCAACCGCGGCCCCGCCGGAGCCGGGCTAGCACGCGGGCCCGCGGCTGAGAAGGGGGAAGCATGCGCGTCCTCGTGACCACCACCCCCCTCTCCACGCACTTCATCCCGCTGGTTCCGCTGGCCTGCGCACTGCGTGCGGCGGGGCACGAGGTGCTGGTCATCACCCAGCCGGACGTCGAGGAAGCGGTGCGCTCCACCGGACTCAACCAGGTCGTCATCGGTGAACGCTTCGGCACCGAGGACCGGATGCTGGACTGGCTCCAGGACGGGGAACGCCCCATCCACACCTACGGACGCCCCAGCACGGAGGACATGGCCGGCTATCCGGAGACGTGGGTGGAGCACACGGCCCGACTGGTGCCTGAGTACCTGCGTTTCGCGCGTACGTTCCGCCCGGACCTCCTCGTCGCCGACCCCTTGGAGTTCAAGTCGCTGATCGTCGGCGGGGCGCTGGGTGTGCCGGTGGTCCATCACCGGTGGGGAGTGGATCCCCTGTCCGGGCCCATGCGGCGGGCCGCACGAAGCGAGCTGAAGGACGTGTGCGCACACGTGGGGGTGGACGAAGTGCCCGATCCCACGCTGCTGTTGGACCCCGCGCCACCCTCCCTGCAACTCCCCGACGTGGAACCGGCCGCCCCGGTACGGCACTTCCCCTACAACGGCAACGGGTCCCTGCCGGACTGGCTCAGGGCGGAGTGGTGCGACTGGGGGGACCGCCGCCCGCCGGCGCCGCGCCGCCGTGTCGTGGTGTCCATGGGGGCGCGCACCCCGGAACTCAACGGAGTGCCGCTCATACGACGCGTCCTGTGGGCGTTCGCGGGCCTCTCCGACGTCGAGGCCGTGGCGACAGTGGCAGCGGGCCACTGGGAGCAGATCGGCCGGGTACCGGCCAATGTACGGTTGATCGAGCCCACGCCCCTGCACTTCTTCCTCGACGGCTGCGCCGCGGTGGTTCACCACGGCGGAACCGGCACGGTGACCACTGCCAGCGTCTTCGGCCTTCCCCAACTGGCGCTTCCCCAGCTGGCGGACCAGTTCGCCAACGGAGACAGGCTGGCCGCGGTGGGAGCAGGGATCACCCTGGACACCGCTCAGGCCCAGGACGACCTCGCCCAAGTCCGTACCGCCCTCGAACGAGTGCTGTCCGAGCCGGATTTCCGCGCGTCGGCACGGGAACTGCGCAGACAGGCCGAACACATGCCCGTGACCTCGCAGGTGGTCACGGACCTGGAGCGCCTGGTGCGCGAGGGCGGCCGGACGCGGCGGGAGGCCACCGGATGATGCGTGTCGTGGAGACCGCCGTCCCGGGCGCGTTCCTGATCACCTCGGAGAAGATCCGCGACGAGCGCGGGGAGTTCTACGAGGCAATGCGCGGCGACGCGCTCCAGAGCGCCCTTGGCCACGCGTTCGAACCGCGTCAGATCAACTACTCGGTGTCTCGCCGGAACACCCTCCGGGGCATTCACAGCGTCGCGGTGCCCCCGGGGCAGGCCAAGTACGTGACGTGCGTGCGCGGCGCCGTCCGGGACATACTCGTCGACCTCCGGGTGGGGTCGCCCACCTTCCGGCACTACGTCGTCAACGAACTGGACGCCGACGCGGGCCGGTCCGTCTACGTTCCCGAAGGCGTCGGTCACGGTTTCCTGACCCTGCTGGACGACACCTGTATCTGCTACGTGGTGTCCAGCGTGTACGTGCCCGGCACCCAGATCGACATCGATCCTCTCGACCCCGACCTCGCGCTGCCCTGGGACTTCTCCGAGCCGCCGCTGATGTCGCCCAAGGACGCCTCGGCCCCCACGCTCGCCGAGGCGATGGAGGCCGGACTCCTGGCCGCGTGGCACGACGTCGTCCCCGCCCGACCGCGCAAAGCCCAAGCTGTGGAGGCTCCATGAAGTACCTCTTCCTCACCGGTGGCAGCCCTGCCACCGTCTTCGCCTTCGCGCCGCTGGCGACCGCCCTGCGCAACGCGGGTCACACGGTGTTCGTGGCGACGATCAAGGAGAACGTCCCGGTCGTCGAGGGCGTTGGCCTCTCCCCGGTTGACGTCGCCACCATGAGCGAACTGGAGATCCTCTCCAAGGACGGGTCGGAGGATCCTGAGCGCATGCTCGACGACCCGGTCCAGCAGATGCGGCTCGTGGGCCGCTGGTACGGGCGCATGGCCCGCGGGTGCATGACGGCCCTGACCGACCTGGTCGGGCAGTGGTCCCCCGACGTGATCGTGGGAGGCAGGCTGACCTACGCGGGACAGCTGCTCGCCGTTCGTCTGGGCACCCCCTATGTCCGTCACCCGTGGGGGCTGGCGGACTGGAGCGCGTATGACGTGGGCGGCGGTGAAGAGCTGGCGCCGGAACTGAGGGAACTCGGCCTGGACCGTCTGCCGCTCCCGGACATGACGCTGGACATCTGCCCGCCCGTACTGCTGGCCGGCCGGACCGGTCCCGCCGAGCCGGGCACCCCCATGCGCTGGACCCCGGCCAACCTCCAGCGCCACCTCGAACCGTGGATGTACGTCCGGGGCAAGCGCCCCCGCATCTGTGTCACCACGGGTACTCGGGTGACCGACGAGAAGACCTTCGCGGCGCTGGGCCGCGGCTCGGACTTCCTGCGCACCCTGGTGACCACCGCGACGAAACTCGACGCCGAGATCCTCGTCGCCGCCCCCGAGGAGGTCGTCGCCGACCTGCGCGCGGAGATGCCCGAGGTGCGGGCCGGCTGGATACCGCTGGACGTCGTGGCGCCGACCTGCGACGTGATCGTGAGCCACGGAGGCACGAACACCAGCATGGTCGCGCTCAACGCGGGGGTGCCTCAGCTGAACATCGCCAAGATGTACATCTCGGAGGCCCAGTCCCGGCTGATCTCCGACTTCGGCGCCGGAGTGACCGTTCCCGTCGGCGAGGCGAGCGAGGAGTCCGTGACCGAGGCGTGTGGCGACCTGCTGAACGACCCCCGCTACCGGCGGAAGGCCCAAGAGGCCGCGGCGGACATGGCCGCTCTGCCGCTCGCGGCCGAGTTGGTCGGCCGGCTGGAGGCGCTGGTCGCGGACCGGGCGCACCCGGCGAGCCGCCCCGGGCTGGCCGGGCAGCGGAACGGAGAGGGCCGATGAGGGTTCTGTTCAGCGTCTTTCCCGCCACCGCGCACCTGTATCCCGTGGTGCCGCTCGCCTACGCGCTGCAAAGCGCGGGCCACGACGTGTGCGTGGCCACGTCCCCCGACCTGGCCACCGAGATCACCGCGGTGGGTCTGAAAGCCGTGCCGGTCGGAGAGTCCGCCGACCTCGGATCTCTCCTGCCCTCGGTCGCCGGCCCCGACCACCTGGTCCGGCTCGCCAGCCGGTTGGGCGTCGACACGGAGAGCCTCGGGGACGCGGACATCGCGAAGTCCGTCCGGTACCACCTGATCTCCATGATCGCCCTGGGCCACCCCGGCGCGTCGTCCGCACGCCCGGCGCTGGCCGACCTGGTCGACTTCGCGGCGGCCTGGCGGCCGGACCTGGTGCTGTGGGACCCGATGGTCTTCGGTGCCTCGGTGGCCGCACGGGCCTGCGGAGCGGCCCACGCACGCGTCCTGTGGGGCTTGGACCTCTTCGCCCGCCACGGCGACCGGTACGCCGATGTGCTGAACGCCCCGGGGGATTTGGGCGACGCCCTGCCGATCGGCGCGATGGCACCCGTCATGCGGCGGCTGGGCCTGCGCTACGACCGTGAGCTGCTGTTCGGGCAGTGGAGCATCGATCTGATGCCGCCCCGCATGCGCCTGCCCGGCGACCTCCGGTACGTGCCGCTGCGCCGGGTGCCCTACAACGGCCCCGGAGTCTTCCCCGACTGGCTGCGGCAGCCGTCGCAGCGGCCGCGGGTCTGTCTCACCATGGGCATGAGCATGCGCAAGTACTTCCATGACGACGAGGCGCTCATCACCCAGCTGCTCACCGCGGTCGCCGATCTGGACGTCGAGGTCATAGCCACCGTCACCGCGGACCAGTTCGGCCCCGGCTTCCAGGTGCCGGACAACGTCCGCACGGTGGACTACGTGCCCCTTGACCTGGTGATGCGGGACTGCTCCGCCCTCATCCACCACGGTGGCACGGGCACCTACGCCGCGGCCGTCCCCTACGAGGTGCCGCAGCTCATCCTGCCCACCCCCATGGGCGACCACCTCGCCCTGTCGCGGTACGTCGCCGACCTGGGCGCCGGTCTCTACACGGCCCGCGCCGACTTCTCCGTGGACGTCGTCACCAAGCAGCTCACGACCATCCTGGCGGAGCCCTCATTCCGGGCGGGCGCCGCCGAGCTGCACCGGGACACGATGGCGTCCCCGAGCCCGATCGAACTGGTCCCGGTCCTGGAAAGGCTCACCGCCGAGTTCGGCGGCCGGACCGTCGCACACCGTTGAGGAGGGTGCCGTGCGGGCACGAGAACTGAATGTGGCGGGCGCCTTCGAATTCACCTCGCGGACGTTCCCCGACGAGCGAGGTCTGTTCGCATCGCCGTACGAGGAGAAGGGGTTCGCCGAGGCGGTGGGACATCCGCTGTTTCCCGTGGCACAGGCCAGCCACAGCGTGTCCCGGCGAGGCGTGGTTCGCGGTGTCCACGTCACCGCGGTCCCGCCCGGGCAGGCGCAGTACGTGTACTGCGTCGGTGGCAGGGCGGTCGACATCATCGTGGATACGAGGGTCGGATCACCGACGTACGGTCGTACCGATTCGGTGGTACTCGGCGGTGACGACTGCCGTGCCGTCTACTACCCAGTAGGAGTGGGACACGCGTTCGTGGCCCTGGAGGACGACACGGTGATCTTCTATCTGCTGTCCACCGGCCACGACCCCGAGAACGAGTTCGCCCTGTCACCGATGGACACGGCGCTCGCTCTCCCTCTCCCCAAGGACATGGACCTGCTCCTCTCGGAACGGGACACCAAGGCGATGACCTTGGCCGAGGCCGAGCGGTGCCGGGCACTGCCCGAGTACGCCGCGTGCCGCGCGGCCGAGGCGGCATGGCGGTGACAGGCGGCGGCAGGGGTGTCGGCTCCCGTCGGCCGCTGGTCACCGTATTGGGCGCCTCCGGTCTGATCGGCTGCGCCTTGACGCGCGAACTCGCTCGCCGTCCGATCCGGCTACGGGTCGTCTCCCGCCGTGATTTCGCGCTGCCCTCGAAGCCCGTCGCGGAACTGGAGGCGCGTACGGCGGATCTCCTGGAGGAGGGCGCCCTCGCCGAGGCCGTGGCGGGCTCGGACGCCGTGGTGCACTTGGTGGCCCACATGGTCGGCGTGACCCGTTGGCGGCTCGACGAGCACGACACCGTCGCGGAACGGGTGAATCTGGGCCTGGTCCGAGATCTGGTGGAGGCGCTCAGGGACACGCGCCGACCTGGTGCCCGTCCGGTGGTCCTCTTCGCCGGGACGATCTCCCAGGTGGGGCTGGCCTCGCGGCCACGGCTCGACGGCACGGAGCCGGACCTGCCGCAGGGGGCATACGACCGGCAGAAGCTGGCGGCGGAACGGCTGTTGAAACACGCCACGCGCGAGGGCGTGCTGCGCGCCGTCTCGCTGCGCATGCCCACGGTGTTCGGTCACGAGCCGCACTCCGCCGCGCCGGACCGGGGTGTGGTCTCGACGATGATTCGCCGGGCCCTGGCGGACCTGCCGCTGACCCTGTGGCACGACGGGACGGTCCTGCGAGATCTGATCCATGTCGAGGACGTCGCCCGGGCCTTCGCGGCGGCGCTCGACCACGCGGAGGAGCTGTCGGGCGGCCACTGGCTCCTCGGCAGCGGCCGCGGCGAGCACTTGGGCGAGGTCTTCACGCGGATCGCCGCGGCGGTGTCCGACCGGACGGGGCGCCCGCCGGTGCCGGTGGTGTCCGTCAGCCCGCCCGACCAGGCGGAGGTCACCGATTTCCACAGCTATGAGATCGACTGCTCAAGATTCCGCGGCGTCACCGGATGGTGGCCCAGGGTCCCGCTCCAAGAAGGGCTGGAGCGGACCGTGCAGACGCTCGCGGAACAGTGCCGGGTGCCCGACGGGCCCGCGCGTGGCGGTCCGGTGCCGGGAACGAGGGGAGCGTAGACGTCCGTTGCGTTCACGTGAGCTGGCCGTGCGGGGGGCCTTCGTCTTCACCCCGCAGCCCTCGGAGGACGACGGGTACGGTTCCTCCCTGTCCACGCTTCAGGAGGAAGCGTTCCGCGCTGCCCTGGGGCGACGGATCTTCTCCGTGGCCCAGGCGAGCTACAGCAGGTCCCGTCGTGGTGTCGCGCGTGGCCTGCACTTCACCGAGGTGCCGCCGGGCAGACCCAAGTACGTGTGCTGTCCGCGCGGAAGAGCGCTCGACATCGTCGTCGACGTCAGGGTCGGTTCACCCACGTTCGGCCGCCACGAGGTCGTGCTCCTGGACCAGGAGCAGCCGTGTGCCCTCTACTTCCCCACCGGGATGGGGCACGTCTTCGTGGCCTTGGAGGACGACACGGTGATCTCGTACCTGATCCGCGGCGGTTACGTCCCCGAGCGGGAGCGGTCCCTGTCGATGTTCGACCCCGACCTCGCCCTGCCCCTGCCGGACGGCATCGACCTGGCGCTGTCCGAACGGGACCGGGCGGCTCCCACCCTCGCCGAGGCCCAGGCTTCGGGGGCGCTTCCCGGGTATGCCGAGTGTCTGGCCGCGGAGGAGCGGTTCTGGTCCGCGCACGGTGTCTCCCGTGCCCAGCCGTCCTGGAGGAACGGTGCCACATCGATCACGGACTGAGGACGGCGGCGGTGTGGGCCCCGGCTCGGAGTGTTGCGTGGTGCTGGGGGGCACCGGCTGGGTGGGGCGTCACGTGTGCGAGGCGTTCGCCCGCCATGGCTACCGGGTCCTGGCGGTGGCGAGGAAGAACCCCGAGCATCCGGTGGGGCACGACTTCCTGTCCCTCGACCTGGCCGGCGCGTCGGTTCGCACGGTTCACGGGGTTCTCGCCGACGCCCGCGCGGACGTCGTGGTCAACGCGACGGACGCGGCCAACGCGACGGACGGCTGGGACCGGTCCGAGGCCGAACTGCGTGTGGCCAACGTGCGGATGGTGGCACGCCTGGTGGAAGCCGCGGCGTCCGTTCCCCGGCGGCCGCGACTGGTCCACATTGGCACGATCCATGAGTACGGCCCGATCCGGGACCACACCTCGGTGACCGAAAGCGCCGTGCCCCGGCCGGTGAACGCCTATGCCCGGACGAAGCTGGAGGGCTCGCGGACGGTTCTGGCGGCGGCTCGCTCCGGCGAAGTGGATGCCGTGGTGCTGCGGCTGGTCAACGTGTGCGGTCCGCACCCGTCGCCAGCGAGCTTCCCCGGCAAGCTGCTGGCCCTGCTCCGCGAGGCGGCCGCCGGAGGCCGGCCGGAGCTGAGGGTCGCCGACTCCATGCGCGACTGGCTGGACGTACGGGACGCCGCGGCGGCGACGCTGTCGGCGGCCCGCCACCCGGTCTCGGGCCACACGTTCAACGTCGGCAGCGGGGTCGCCGTGCACACCAGGGAACTGGTGGCGCTCGGGCTGAGGGCGGCCGGGCTGGCCGCCTCCGCTGTCGTCGAGCGCGGCGGCCCGGTGTCGAGCCTGGGGGCGGACTGGATACAGGCCGACGTCCGCAAGGCCGCCGCACTGCTCGGCTGGAGCCCGCGGATCGGCCTCGCCCGATCCCTGCGCGACATGTGGGAAGGGTAGGGGAGGCCGTCACTCCGGCAGCGCGGTCGCCAGGCCGTCCAGTACGCGCTGAAGCTGCCACTCGAACGCCTCGTCAGGGTCCGGGTAGGACTCGGCCTCGTTCACCATGCGGCTGAACAGCGGGTACCTTCCGCTGTCGACGAGGTGCTCCAGATAGGGGCCCGTCCGGTGCTGCCAGGTGTCCCGTGCCGCGTCCGAGTCGTCACCGGAGACGGGCCGACGCCACTTGCGCTCCTCCAGCTCGGTCTGCACGAACCCGTTGACGAACGCGTTGAGCGTGTTGAAGCAACGCACCATTTCGTCGACCGACAGGCCCAGTCCGTCAACCGCGGACAAGGACCGTTCGATCGACTCGACGACATGCGGACCGAGAACGGGGCGCCCGGCCATCAGGGGCGCGAGCCAGGGATGGCGCAGCATGACGGCGCGCTTGGCCCGGGCCAGGGCACGAAGGTCCTCCTGCCAGCCGCCGGGCGACCCGGTGCGGGGCTCCTCCTCGCCCACGGCGGCGTCGACCATCAGCTCCAGCAACTCGTCCTTGTTCCGCACGTGCCGGTAGAGCGACATGGTGCCGCATCCCAGGTGCTGGGCGATGCGGCGCATGGTCACGGCCCCGACCCCCTCCGCGTCGGCGACGGCGAGGGCCGCGGCGGTGATCTGGTCACGGGACAGAGGTGGCTGAACGGTGCGTCGGGCGGGCTGCGGCCGCATCCAGATCACATCGGACAACCCGTCGGTGTCGGCCACGGAGGTTCCTTCCTGCACTCCGCGAGTGCGGCGCACTCCGCGATTCTCCTCGGGAAAACCCGCTGGTGCGTACAGCGTACGTGTGAGTACGATGTACGCAAGCGTACGAGGTACGCATACTCGCGGAGGGAACCTTCACATGGCAACGCAGGACCTGACTCTGGTCATCGGGGCGACCGGCAACGTCGGGCGACGGGTCGTCAGGCACTTGGTGGACGAGGGGCACCGGACCCGGGCCTTCGTACGCGAACCGGAGTCCGCCGCCCTCCCGGAGACCGTAGAGGTCGCGCAGGGGGATCTGACGGTGGTGAGCACCCTCGACCGTGCTCTGTCCGGCGTGGACTCGGTGTTCCTGCTCTGGCCGTATCTCACCCTTGATGACGCCCCCGCGGTCGTCGACGCGATCGCCGCCCACGCCCGCCGGGTCGTGTACCTCTCCTCCGCGGGCATCCTGGACGACCAGGACGAACAGATCGACCCGATCAACCGCTTCCACGCCGGAATCGAGCGGCTGATTGAGAAGTCCGGTCTCGAATGGACGTTTCTGCGGTGCGGCAGCTTCGCGGCCACCGTGTTCGACTGGGCCGACCAGATCCGCGAGGGCGTCGTACGCGAGGCGTTCGGGAACGCCGCCAGGGTGATGATCCACGAGGCCGACATCGCCGCCGTGGCGGTCCGCGCCCTGACCGGTGAGGGGCACAACGGCCGCAAGTACGTCCTGACCGGGCCGGAGGCGGTCACCCAGGTCGAGCAGGTGCGTCTCGTCTCCGAGGCGATCGGTCGTCCGGTCCGCTTCGAGGAGATCACCGCGGACGAGTTGCGGAGGAACATGCTGGCCGAGGGGTGGCAGCCCGCCGACATCGAGGGGCTCATCGAGGCGTACATCCAGATGTCCACCGTTGAGCAGCCCACCACCACGACGGTCAAGGACATCACGGGCAGGCCCGCGCGTACCTTCCGTGAGTGGGCGGCCGATCACGCGCAGGACTTCCGATGAGCGGCCTCCTGCGCGTCCTGGTGACGAGCACGCCCGCCCCCACCCACTTCACCCCGCTCGTACCCCTGGCGTGGGCGTTACGCGCCGCCGGTCACGAGGTACTGGTCGCCGCACAGCCCGATGTGATGGACGCGGTACGGTCCGCCGGGCTCAACGGCGTCAGCATCGGACCCTGGTTTCACGGCGACGACATGATGCTGGCCCTCGTCGGAGACAAACGTCCCGTCGAGGCGATACCGCGCACCCCGCCCGAGGCCCTCGGTCAACTGGGCTACACCTGGATGGTCCACACCCGCTACATGCTGCCGGAACAACTTGCCTTCGCCCGGGAGTACCGGCCAGACCTCATCGTGGCCGATCCCATGGACTACGGCTCCCTCATCGTGGGCGGCGCCCTGGGCGTCCCGGTGGTTCACCACCGCTGGTGCGCCGACCCGATATCCGGTCCGGCACGCCGGGCGATGGCTCCCCATCTGCGGCGATGGTGCACGGACGCCGGGGTGCCCGGACTCCCCGATCCGGACCTGGTCCTCGACCCGTGCCCACCCACACTCCAGCACCCGGACGCCGAACCGGGCACGCCGATCCGCTACGTCCCTTACAACGGCAACGGAGTGTTCCCCTCCTGGCTCGCCGAACTCAGGGACGGGTCAACCGAGAGAACACCCCGAGGGCGCCGGGTCGTCGTCTCCCTGGGGACCTACACGCTCCTGCTCAACGGGACGTCCTTGCTGGGGCGCGTCCTCGGCGCCTTCGACGGCCTGCCCGACACCGAAGTGATCGCCACCGTCCCGGTGCGGCACCGCGACGAGGTCGGAGCCGTCCCCGCCAACGTGCGCGTGGTCGACCCCACCCCGTTGCACCTCCTGGTGCCGGGCAGCGATCTGGTGGTCCATCACGGGGGAGCGGGCACCGTGCTCAGCGCGCTCGTCTCCGGGGTGCCCCAACTCGCGCTGCCGCAGCTCGGCGACACCTTCGCCAACAGTGACCGACTCGCCGCCACAGGGGCGGGAATCACGCTGGACACCGCCCAGGCGCAGGACGACCCGGCGCGCCTGCGTGAGGCGGTGGAGCAGCTGCTGACCGATCCCGGTTACGCCAAGACCGCCGGAGAACTGCGTCAGGAGATGGCGGACATGCCCACGCCAGCGGAGGTCGTCGCCGTTCTGGAGCGCCTGGCACGGGGCACCGGTCTACGGGCGCCCGGCTGAGGACGCCGATGTCCCGCCCTGCCGCCAGAACCCGTCGCGAGACATCGGAGGAGGAGGCCGTGGCAAGCGCGAGGCAACACAACCCGCGGGGTGCGGCGCAGCCGCCGGGCCTGGCCAGTCCCGCAAGTCTCCGCGGCCGTTCCGTGGTGGTGCTCGGCGGCACCGGGTTCCTCGGTCGGCACATCCACGACGCCTTCGGCGCGGTCGGCGCCCGGGCACTCAGCGTCTCCCGGAGGGCTGCGGGCGGCTCGTCCGACGTCGGGGGTGCGGTGCGGCTGGACCTCGTGGACGCGGAACCGAGCCGACTGGCGGGGGTGCTGGCACAGGCGGAGGCGGACGTGGTCGTCAACGCGGCCGGAAGAGCCTGGCAGGCGGGCGAGCGGCAGATGACACGGGACAACGCTGACCTGGTGGACCGGCTGATCGCCGCGGTGTCCGAACTGCCGCGCCCGCCCCGACTGATCCAACTGGGCACCGTGCACGAGTACGGACCAGTGGACTTCGGGGCCACGATTACCGAAGACCAGCCCGCCGCCCCCATCACGGCGTACGGACAGTCCAAGCTCCGGGGTGCGCAGGCGGTGCTGCGGGCGGCTCGCACCTCGGGCCTGGACGCGGTGGTGCTGCGGATCGCCAATGTCTCCGGCCCCGGATCGCCCCCCGGGAGCCTTCTGCGCACGGTGGCCGACCACCTGGCCGACCTCCATCGGAACGCTGGGCGCGGTGCGGGCCCCGGCACAGGAACGCGCTCTCCCGCGCTGCGGCTCGCCCCGCTGCGTGCTCACCGGGACTTCGTCGACGTACGGGACGTCGCCGAGGCCGTACTGGCCGCGGCTCGCGTCCCGACGTCGGTGGTCGGCGGCCACGTGGTCAACATCGGCAGGGGCGAGGCGGTCTCCGTCCGCTGGATGGTGGACCGGCTCATCGCACTGAGCGGTCTGTCCGTTCCTGTCGTGGAGCGCCCACAGATGGACGGCGTCGGCGTCGAGTGGCAGCAGCTGGACATTTCGCGCGCCCGGCTCCTGCTGGGCTGGCAGCCCCGCCGGAGCCTGGAGGAGTCACTGACGGACCTGTTGAGCGCGCTGTGACGCCGGCGCACCCACACCAACGAAGCCGACCCGGAGGACTGCGTCTTCACGATCGGCGGCCGCCATCCAGGAGAGGAGATCGGCGCCATGCGCGTGCTGTTCACTGTGTCGGACTGGACCACCAACTGGTTCTCCCTGGTGCCGCTCGGCTGGGGATTCCAGTCGTCCGGACACGAGGTCAGGGTGCTGTGCGCCCCGAGTCAGGCCGAGGCCGTCGCCAGAGCGGGACTCGTACCCGTGCCGATCCTGGTCGGTGCGGAACTGGAGGTGACCGCGAGGGTCCACAACTGCAGGCAGGCGCGGGCCGGACGGTGGCCCTTCCAGGACTTGCCGCCCCACCCGGTCACCGGGCTGCCCCTCGCGGCCGCGGACGAGTTCGACTCCTCCGCCTGGTTCCAGGACAACATGGAAAGGCTCGTCGACAACGCGACCCGGAGCACGGACGCCGCCGTCGCCTACGCCCACAGGTGGCGATCCCACCTCGTGGTGCACGATCCGATGAGCGTGGAAGGGCCGCTCCTCGGACGGGTCGCCGAGGTCCCGGCACTCCTGCATCTCTGGGGACCGGTGAGCCCACACGACCCGGTACCCGGCGTGCCTCAGGACGAGGAGAACAAGGCCACGTTCGTGCCCGTCGACCTCAGCGACGCGTTCGGCCGCCACGGTGTGGGGACGATGGGGCCCGAGGTGTACGAACACGTCGTGGACCCCTGCCCCGCCGCGGTGGCCCCGCCGGTCACGGGGCGGCGCATCGAAGTGCGTTATGTGCCCTACAACGGGCCGGGCCACCTGCCCGACGAGTTGATGGGACCGCCCGGGAAGCCCCGGGTCTGCGTGGTCTGGGGGACGTCGGTCAGCGCCATCTTCGGTCCGGGCTCCTTTCCCGTCCCGCGTGTCGTCGAAGCGCTCGCCGGGCTCGACGTCGAGGTGGTGTTCGCCCTCACCGCGCAGGACCGGGAGCGCACCGGTCCGCTCCCCGAAGGGATGCACGTGCTGCGGGATTACGTACCACTCCACCTGCTCCTGCCCGAGTGTGATCTGGTCGTTCACCACGGCGGTGGCGGGTGCACCATGACAGCACTCGCCGCCGCCGTACCGCAGCTGATGCTGCCTCCCGGCCATGACCAGGAGGTGATCGGGCCCCGGCTCGCCCGGGCGGGTGTGGCGCAGTCCGTGCACAACGCCGCCGCGGAGCCGTCGGCGATCCGCTCGGCCGCTGCTCGGCTGCTCACCGACCGTGGCTTCCGGGACACGGCCCAACGGCTGGCCGCGGAGATGGCGCATCGCCCGCATCCCGCCGCACTGGCCGCTTCCTTGGCCGAGCTCGCGCAGGCCCGTGTGCGCGTACCGAGCTGAGCCGACGCGTCGGAGCACACCCGACAGCCGAGTTCCGCGCGCGTCGCCGCGTGCCCGTGACGCCGGCCTTCACTCCCCAGCCATGTGCCCCTGTCCGAGACGCTCTATGGAAGTGATCACATGACACAGCGCGCGTCCTCGCGCCGACCCCTGGTCGCCGTGCTCGGCGCTTCGGGTTTCGTCGGATCCGCCGTGATCCGGGAGTTGGCCCGCCGACCGATCCGGCTGCGGGCCGTGGCACGGCGGCCCACCCCGATACCCGACGACGCGAGGGCCGAGACGGAAGTGCTGTCCGTCGACCTCACGGACCCCGGTGCCCTCGCGGCCGCGGTGGAAAACGCTGATGCCGTGCTGCACCTGGTCGCCTGCATCGGCGGTGAGGCGACCTGGCGCATCAGCGACGGCGACACGTTGGCCGAGCGCGTCAACGTGGGCCTGATGGAGGACCTCATCGATGTGCTCCGTACCCGTACAGGGCAGGGGCCGCCACCCGCGGTGGTGTTCGCGGGTACCACGCTGGAGGTCGGCCTGCCCGATCGCACTCGTATCGACGGGTCGGAACGGGACGCTCCGCAAGGGGTCTACGGCCGTCAGAAACTCGCTGCGGAGCGGGCGTTGAAACGCGCCACGGCGGAGGGGGTGGTGCGCGGCGTGACGCTCCGGTTGCCGACGGTTTTCGGACAGGGCCCGGAGTCGACGGTGATGGACAAGGGCGTGGTCGTCACCATGGTGCGGCGCGCTCTCGCGGGGGAGCCGTTGTCGATGTGGCACGACGGCACGGTGCGGCGCGATCTGGTGTACGTCGACGACGCTGCGGGGGCCTTCGCCGCCGCCCTGGACCACGTCGACGCGCTCGCCGGACGGCACTGGCTGATCGGAACCGGCCGCGGCGAAGGACTGGGAGAGGTGTTCACCGCCATCGCGCGGACCGTCGCACGCCACACGGGCCGACCCGCCGTACCCGTGGTCTCCGTCGAACCGCCCGTGGAAGCCGAGGCCGTCGACTTCCACAGTGTCGAGGTCGATTCCACCGCGTTCCGTTCGGTCACCGGCTGGAGGCCCCTCGTCCCCTTGCAGGAGGCGCTGGAACGGACCGTCACCTCATTGTCCCCGGCCGACGCTCGGGCCGTCGGCCCGCAGTAGCCGACCCTCACCAGGAGCACGCTTGATCATCCGACTTCTGCGCACCTATCTGCGCCCGCACCCCGTGTGGCTGGGCATGCTGGTGCTCTTCCAGACAGTTCAGACCCTGGCGACCCTTTATCTCCCCACATTGAACGCGGGTCTCATCGACGAGGGGGTCGTCCCGGGCGACGTGGCCCACATCCTGGCCACCGGAGCCGTCATGCTCGGCGTCATCCTGGTGCAGGTCCTCAGTGCCGTGGCCGCCGTGTACTACGCCGCCCGTGTCGCGGCGGCGCTCGGCCGGGACATGCGGACGGCGGTCTTCGAACGTGTGCAGGGTTTCTCGGTGCGCGAGGTCGGCCGCTTCGGCGCCCCTTCACTGATCACCCGCACCACCAACGACGTACAGCAGGTGCAAACGCTGGTGCTGATGACGCTGTCCCTGGTGGTTCCGGCCCCCATCATGGCGGCGGTCGGTGTCCTCATGGCCCTCTCGCTCGACCCGAGCCTGTCCTGGCTGCTGGCGGTCGTGATTCCCGTCCTCGTGCTGGTCGTCGCGGTGATCCTGGTGCGCATGGCGCCCTTGGCGCGGCGGACCCAGGAGTGCATCGACCAGGTCAACCGGGTGGTGCGCGAACAGATCACCGGCATGCGCGTGGTCCGCGCCTTCGTCCGCGAGCGGTACGAACAGGACCGCTTCGACGGCGCCAACCGCGAACTGATGAGGGTGTCCCTCGCCGCTGCCCGGATCAACGCACTCATGCTGCCGAGCCTTATGCTCATCCTCAACGGCGCCAACGTGGCCGTCCTCTGGCTCGGAGGCCACCGTATCGACGACGGTTCCATGGAAATCGGTTCGCTCATCGCGTTCCTGCAGTACCTGCTGCTGATTCTGCAGGCCGCGATCATGGCCACGTACATGCTCATGGTGGTCCCGCGAGCCGAGACCAGCGCCCGACGCATCCAGGAGGTCCTCGACACCCCGTCGAGCGTCGTCCCGCCGACGGCACCGGTGCTCCGCCTTCCGACGCCGGGGACCGTGGAGATCCAGGACGTCGACTTCCGTTACGCCGGTGCGGAGGAACCCGTTCTGCGCGGTGTCCGCCTCGCCACCGGGCCGGGAGAGATCACGGCTGTCATCGGATCGACGGGAAGCGGCAAGACCACGCTCCTCCACCTGATCCCGCGGCTCTTCGACGCGGTCGAGGGCAGCGTGCTGGTGGGAGGCGTCGACGTGCGGGAGCTGGACCCGGTCACGCTGTCGTCGACCGTGGCCCTGGTGCCCCAGAACCCCCTGCTGTTCTCCGGGACGGTGGCCACGAACCTCAGGTACGGCGATCCTGGAGCGGACGAGTCAGAGCTGTGGCGAGCCCTCGACATCGCGCAGGCACGCGACTTCGTCGAGGCCCTGCCCGGTGGACTCCACGCGCCGATCAGCCAGGGCGGCGCGAATGTCTCCGGAGGGCAGCGGCAGCGGCTCGCCATCGCCCGGGCGCTGGTCGCCCGTCCGAGCATCTACCTGTTCGACGATTCCTTCTCGGCGCTGGACTACGCCACCGACGCCGCGCTCAGGTCCGCCCTGGCCGAGCACACTGCGGAGGCCACCGTTCTGCTCGTCGCCCAGCGCGTCAGCACCATCCGGCACGCTGACCGCATCGTGGTACTGGACGAGGGGCGCGTGGTGGGCACGGGAACCCACGACGAACTCATGGACACCAGCCGGACGTACCGGGAGATCGTGCTCTCCCAGCCCGACCGCCAGGAGGCAGCGTGATCAGACGTGTGCGGGACCGTCTGACCCGGCGCCGCAAAGACCGCGTACCTGACGTGTCCGCCCGGAACGGGAGCGAGGCGGACGGCGAGAAGGCCATCGACTTCACCGGTTCGGGCCTTCGGCTGCTGCGGGGCATGCGGCCGGACCGCTGGCTCGTCGGAGCGACGGTGGCATGGGGACTCGCCTCCGTGGCCCTGTCCGTCCTGGTCCCCCGTCTGCTCGGCGACGCCACGGACATCATCCTGGTCGGAATGCGCGGAGACGGTGTCGACTTCTCCGCGGTCGGCCGGGTCCTGGCGGAGGCACTGGCCGCCACGGCCGGGGCATCGGTGTTCACGCTCGCCCAGGAGCGGCTGACCGCGTCCATCGCGGAGCGGTTGGCCCGTCGTCTGCGCGAACAGGCCACCACGAAACTGTTCGGTCTTCCCCTGCGCTACTTCGACCGGCAGTCGCGCGGCGAGGTGCTGTCCCGCGTCACCAACGACATCGACAACGTCACGCAGACCGTGCAGCAGGCGCTCACCGAGATCATCACGTCGGTGCTGTCCGTGCTCGGTGTTCTGGTCATGATGCTGTGGATCTCGCCGTTGCTGGCGCTCGTCGCCCTGCTGTCGGTGCCCTTTTCGGCGTACATCACCCGACTGATCGCCAAGCGGTCACAGCCCCAGTTCGTGCGGCAGTGGGCCGCGACCGGCAGGCTCAACGGCCACATCGAGGAGATGTTCACCGGTCACGCGGTCGTGAAGGCGTTCGGCAGGCAACCGGAGGCGATGCGGACCTTCGTCGAGCACAACGACGAGTTGTTCACCGCTGGCTTCAGGGCCCAGGTCGTTTCCGGCCTCATCCGTCCCGCCATGACCTTCGTGGGGCACCTGGGCTATGTGCTGGTCGCGGTCATCGGTGGTCTGCGGGTGGCCGCGGGCGGCATGACGATCGGCGGGGTACAGGCGTTCATCCAGTACACGCAGCAGTTCAACCAGCCCATCACCCAGGTGGCGTCCCTCGCCAACCTCCTGCAGTCGGCGGTGGCCTCGGCCGAGCGAGTCTTCCAGCTCCTGGACGAGGAGGAGGAGCGGCCGGATCCGGTCGACTCGGGGCACCCGGCCGTGGGGGGCGTCGCGGGCAAGGTGGAGTTCGAGCATGTGTCGTTCAGCTACGAGCCCGACACCCCGCTGATCGAGGACCTGTGTCTGACGGTCGAGCCCGGACAGACGGTGGCCATCGTGGGTCCCACCGGTGCGGGGAAGACGACGCTGATCAACCTGCTCATGCGTTTCTACGAACCGACCGGCGGGCGGATCACCGTCGACGGCCGCGACATCGCCGCGATGCCGCGGAGCACGCTGCGCGCGGACATCGGGATGGTGCTTCAGGAGAGTTGGCTGTTCGGCGGGACGATCGCCGAGAACATCGGGTACGGCATGGGCCAGGTCCCCAGGGAGCGCATTGTCGAGGCGGCGCGGGCCACCCATGCCGACCACTTCATACGGACCCTGCCGCACGGCTACGACACGGCACTGGACGGCGAGGGGGCGAACGTCAGCGCGGGGGAGAGGCAACTCATCACTATTGCCCGGGCGTTCCTCACCGAACCCGCCGTTCTCGTGCTGGACGAGGCGACCAGCTCGGTGGACACCCGTACGGAGATGCTCGTGCAGAGAGGCATGGCGTCGCTTCGCCGGGGACGCACCAGCTTTGTCATCGCGCACCGGCTCTCCACCATCCGGGACGCGGACGCCATCGTGGTCATGGACAAGGGACGCATCGTTGAACAAGGCACCCACAAGGAGCTGCTGGCCACTGGGGGCGCGTATGCGCGCTTGTACGCGGCCCAGTTCTCCTCGGTACGACAGTGAGTCCCAACCCCGGCTCGCGCCGCTTCTGACAGCGGTTCCGCCGGTCCGCGGCAAAGGGGGGCAGCCGTCAGCCAACGGTCAGCCCGATCGCATCAGGGACGGCGTCGAACGCCTCGCTCACACGGGCGGCCAGTGTCACGCGTCCGCCTTTGCCGCGGCTTCCGGCGTCCTTGCCGCGTCCGGCGGTCCAGTTCTTGACGCCGACGCGGTAGGCGCCGAACGCGATTTCGCCGAGGAGGGGGTCTGTACGGTGAGC
>NZ_JAHWZY010000044.1:0-45448 GCF_041380215.1 Streptomyces pimonensis | reverse complement strand
AGCTTGACCAGCGTCGTCTTGCCGGAGCCGTTCTCGCCGACCAGCGCCACGATCCCGCCCAGCGGAAGGGTGAGCGAGACGTCGTCCAGGGCGGGACGGGCGGCGTCGCCCGGGTAGCGGAAGGTGACGTTCTCGAAGCGGATCTCCCGGGGGTCGTCGGGCAGCGGGAGACCGCCCACGGGGATCGCGCGCTCGGCCGCCTCGACGTACAGCCGCTCCAGATCGCCCACGAACAGGCCCTCCTCGTGCAGCCGGTTCACCTCCAGGACGAGGGTGTCCAGACTCGCGGAGCCGGTGCCGATCGCGATCACCGCCGTGCCCGCGACCGACAGCGCCATCGTCCCGGCCAGCAGCAGTGCGCCGAGCGTGGCGTACGTGGTCACCGTCGCCAGGCCCGTCCACGCCGCGGCGACCAGTCCGGTGCCCGCCGCCAGCCGGGCCAGCCGGGCCTGCTCCGCCTCCGCGGTCTCCGACATGGCTCTGAAGTGACGCAGGAGGAAGGGGCCGACACCGTGCACCCGGATCTCCGGCGCGGCCCCCGGCTCGGTGAGCAGGTCGCTGATCAGATGACCGGCACGCGCGTGCTGCACCCAGGTGTGGAACGAGGCGTAGCGGCGGCGCGCGTTCGTCAGCGCGCTCCAGGCGCTCGGCAGCGTCATCGTCACCAGTAGCGGAAGCAGCACCGGATGCAGCACGGCGAGCACACCGGCCGCCGCCGCCAGGGAGATCATCGCGTTGACCACCTGCGTGCCGTACGCGATCATGCGGCGGGCCGAGGCGGCACCGTACCGGGCGGTGTCCAGCAGTTTGTGGAAGGCGTGGTCCTCGATCGCGGCCAGCTCCACGGCCGCCGCGCGCTCCAGGTACAGCTCGGTCGCCACCCGTTCCACCTTGGGCTCCAGGCGTCCGGTGGCGTAGGTGCTCGCCGCCCGCAGCAGCGCCGCGACCAGGGTGACGGCGGCCACCGTGACGAGGGCGGGTGCGGCGCCGCGCAGCCGCTCCTCCATCGGGCCGCCGCCCAGCAGCCGGCCCAGGACACTGTTGACCGCGAGCAGACTCACGGCCTGGGCCAGACCCCGCGCCACCTCGGCGGCCAGCACGGCCCCCGCGGCCCGCCGGTCCGCCTGGACGGCGAGCCGGAGGCTGGAGGCGAGCAGGGCGGGCAGGCGGGTGATCATGGAGCGGAAGTCCAGCTCCAGGAAGGCCTCGCTGTGCCGGTTCCAGCCCGTGTCGTAGCGCAGCGGCCCGCCGAAGAGCAGCCGCTCGGACTCGGAGAGGGGCGGGGAGCCGGGTCCGGGGCGCTTCCCGCGGCGGAGGGAGCGCCAGGTCCTCCGGCGGGTGCCGGGGCGGTCCGTGGCCGGTCCGTCCGTGGGGGGATCGTTCGTGTCCGGTCCGTCCGTGTCCGATGACGGTGGCTTCGCATCACCGGATCGCTGTGTGCTCCCCGCCATGCCGACCTCCCCGGCCGCCGAATCCGACGAACGGCCACTATCGCGGGAGGCGGTACGCCGGGGCAGGGCGCGGGACGGGGCGGAGGGTGCGTGCGGGCGTACGAACTGGGTGATCGGCCGGAGCGGGGCGCCGGGGCTGGGACCAGGAGCGCGCGGGAGGAGGCGTGCGCCGGTCGGGCCGGATGCGGGACGGTCGGGAGGGCCGGTGCGGTGCGTGCTACGCGGTGACCGGACGGGACCAGGTGGGGGTCGTGTCCGTCAGGCGGCACAGGGCGAGGTAGAGCGGTATCGGCGGCGTGTAGGGGAGCGTGCCGGCGGGGCGGTGGATCAGGCCGGGGAGGCCGGGGGCGCCGGGGGCGTCCGAAGGGCCGGGGAGGACCGCGCCGGTGACGTAGCGGGCGGGGGCCGGCCAGTCCAGGGCGTAGTCGGAATCGGACGGGACCAGCCACCACCAGTGCGCGTCATCGGCGTACACGCAGCCCACGCGGGGCAGCCGGGGCAGTACCAGCGGGCCGAAGCGCGCCGGTACCGCCACGGCGTCGCAGCCCATGGGCGTGGTCATGCCGTCGGGGACGGGGAGTCGCCAGGGGGCGGCCGGGACGTGCCGCCCGCGCTGGACCCGTACCAGCGAGTCCAGGCTCAGTACGCGGGTGCCGGATGCGCCCGTCACGCCTGGCCCCGGGGGCGGGGGGTGCGCCGGCGCGGGGGGAGCGGCGGGCGGGCCGTCCGGGGCTGCGGCCGGTTCTCCGTCGGGGCGTGGGACTGGTCCGGTTCGTCGCCGGTGTCGTCCTCCGGGGGGCCGGGCGGACCCGGCTTCGGGCGGGTCCCCCAGCCCAGGTCGTCGGTGGGTCGCGCGGGACCCTCGTGTCCGGTGTCCGCCGTGCGGGGGAGGTCGGCCCAGACCAGCAGTCCGGGGCCGTTCTCGTGCGCGCCCCACGAGTGACACAGGGCGTCGACGAGAAGCAGTCCCCTTCCGTGCTCGTCGTCAGGCCGCTGCCGGGGGTTCGCCCGCGGCCGGCCCGGCGCGCACCCCTCGTCGCGCACGGCTATGCGCACCAGCTCGCCACCGTCGTGCAGCTCGCAGACCACATGGCTGCTCGCCGTGTGCACGATGGCGTTGGTGACCAGCTCGGAGACGACCAGGGCCGCGGTGTCGCAGGTGTCCTCGCACACCGACCAGCCGGTCAGCCGTGCCCTCGTCAGGCGTCTGGCCTGGGCCGGGGAGCCCGGATGAGCGGCCAGTTCGAAACGGAACCGGCGTTCGGCAGCGGGCCCCGAGGGGGCGGCTCCCGAGGCGGCGCCGAGGCCGGTGGACCCTGCGGCGGCGTCTGTTCCTAAGGGCGCGGACGGAATCACGCTTGCCACTATCGCCCCGCCGTGGACACTTGGCAAGTGTCACTCTGAAAAATGCAGAGTGCAGTGTGACGTTCTGGACGGGCGTGGCACACTGCTCGCAACAGCACCTCGCGCGGCGCCAGTTGGGATCGCCGAAGATTTGTTCGAATGAGAGTTCGGGTGAGACGGATCTTCGGGCGGATCATCGAGTGGCGCCGCCGGGCTGTCGGCTTTTGTTCGAGGGAGGTGGAGTGTGAGCGAGCCCCGGTCCGCACCGACGGTGGGACAGGTCGTCCTCGGCCGACGCCTGCTGGACCTGCGGGAACGCGCGGGACTCAAGCGTGAGGAGGCGGCCCGCATCCTCCGTGTCGCGCCCGCCACGGTCCGCCGCATGGAGATGGCCGAGGTCGCACTCAAGATCCCGTACCTCCAGCTCCTGCTGAAGGCGTACGGAGTCTCCGACGAGGAGGCCGAGGCCTTCGTGCAGCTGGCGGAGGACGCCAACCGGCCCGGCTGGTGGCAGCGCTTCCACGACATCCTGCCCGGCTGGTTCTCGATGTACGTCAGCCTGGAGGGCGCGGCCTCCCTCATCCGCAGCTACGAACCCCACTTCGTCCCCGGACTGCTCCAGACCGAGGACTACGCGCGCGGCGTGCTGCGCTCCGGTGCCGTCGGGCAGACCCAGCCCGAGGACATAGAGCGCCACGTCGACCTGCGCATGCGGCGGCAGGAACTCCTCACCCGTGAGGACGCGCCCCGGGTGTGGGTCGTGATGGACGAGACCGTGCTCCGCCGCCCGGTCGGCGGCCCGGAGGTGATGCGTGCGCAGGTCGACAAGTTGCTCGAGGCCACGAAGCTGCCCAATGTGACGCTGCAGATCGCGCCGTTCGCCGGCGGGCCCCACCCCGGCACGTACGGGCCGTTCGTGCTGTTCCGATTCGCCATGCCCGAACTGCCGGACATGGTCTACAGCGAGTACCTGACCGGCGCCGTCTACCTGGACGCGCGTACCGAGGTGGCGACCCACCTCGAGGTCATGGACCGCATGGCGGCGCAGGCCGCTACGGCACATCGCACGAAGGAGATCCTCCGGGACCTCCGCAAGGAGTTGTAAATGGAACTCATGAAGCCCCTGAAGCCCCTGCCTCGCCCGCGGGTGCGCACCGGAAGGATCTACAACGGCATGCCCGCTCGGGAACTGGGCAGCGAGGGCTGGCACAAGCCGTGGAGCGGCGGCAACGGAGGGAACTGCCTGGAGGCGATGAAGCTCGAGGACGGCCGGATCGCCGTGCGCCAGTCCACCGACCCGGACGGGCCGGCGCTCATCTACACCTCCGCCGAGATGACGGCCTTCATCGAGGGAGCGAAGGCGGGAGAGGCGGATTTCCTGCTGTCCTGAACTCTGTTGCCCGCTCCACCTTTTTGCTCTTCCTGCTGAACTTGGCACCGACTTGATCACTGACAGTTGCAGAGACCTATGGAGTCCGTCATGACCGGGCAGCACCCCGTGGAGATCGACACGAGCAGGCCGCACCCCGCGCGGATGTACGACTGGTACCTGGGAGGAAAGGACAACTACCCGGTCGACGAGGCCATGGGGCGGCAGATGCTGGCCCTCGACCCCCGGGTTCCGGTGATGGCACGGGTGAACCGCGCGTTCATGCAGCGGGCCACGCGATGGCTGGCCGGACAGGGGGTACGGCAGTTCCTCGACGTCGGCACCGGCATCCCGACCGAGCCCAACCTGCACCAGGTGGCACAGGGGGTCACACCCGACGCCCGCGTCGTGTACTGCGACAACGACCCCATCGTGCTGGCCCACGCGGCGGCCCTGCTGCGCGGTACGGACGAGGGGGTGACCGAGTACCTCCAGGCCGACGTGCGGGAACCGGACGCCATCCTGGAGGGCGCGCGGAGGATCCTCGACTTCGACGCGCCGATCGCGCTGTCGCTCATCGCGCTGCTGCACTTCGTCTCCGACAAGGACGGGGCGCACGAACTGGTCGGGCGGCTGCTGGACGCGCTGCCGTCGGGCAGCTACCTGGTCGTCACCCACGCGACCGCCGACTTCACTCCGGAGGAGTCGAAGGCGGCCACGGAGAAGCTCAAGGCGGCGGGCGTCACCCTGGCGCTCCGCTCCCGCGAGGAGTTCACCCGCTTCTTCGACGGCCTGGACCTCGTCGAACCGGGCGTCCAGGTCCCCCACCACTGGCACCCGGAACTGGGCGACCCGGTTCCGGGCCAGGACGACGACGTCATCCCGGGCTACGGCGCGGTGGCCCGCAAGCCGTAACCCGGCCGGGCGGTGGGACCCACCGGGGTCCTGCGTTCCGACGCCGCTCCGTCGACGGCGGCAGGTGAGTGGTGCGATCACCTGCCGCCGCCCCGTCGCTCCCGCGGGCAGCCGTGCCTCCCCGTCGCGGACCGGCTCCCCGACGGGGAGGCACGGCCGCTCCTCGTGGGGAGTGGTCAGGAGAACCCTGGGATCGGCCGTGGCCGTGTTCCTCGCGTGCGCGGATGACGGGCCGTGCCTCGTCGGGCGGCGCTCCTCCGGCCACGACGCGTCCGCTCACCCGCCCCCGCAGAGCGCCGGGACAGCGCTTCCCGGGGGGCCGGCCGAGCCCCTCAGACGAGGGCGAGGAGGTACGCCACCGCCGCCCCGGCCGAGGCGAGCGCGCGGACGTGGTTCCACACCGTCCACTCGCGCACATAGACCGGCCAGTACGCGACCGCCTCCGGACCGCCCGGTTCGAGCCGGGCCAGCGCCTCGTTGCGCGGTATGTTCGCGACCACGGTCAGCCCGAACGAGCCGATCAGGTACAGGACACCGCCCACCAGCAGCCCGGCCGTCCCCTCGTCCGGCCACAGCACGAACGTCACCACCGTGACCACCGCGCACAGCACCGCCGTACCGAGGAACAGCAGCATGAAGGCCGGACGCACCGCCGCCACGTTGACCGCCTGCATCGCTGCCACCCCCTGCGCCGGCGGCAGCGCCGCGAGCCCTCTCATCACGAACGTCGAGAAGGCGCAGAAGACCCCGGCCGTCAGCCCGGTCCCGAGCACCCCCAGCACCGTCAGCACGAAGTACGGTCCGTCGATCATGCCGTCGCCCCCGTTCCCGGCCGGTGCCCTCCCCGGCCGCCACCGTCACCACCAGTGCACACGACCCCTGGTGTCCCCGGCCATGGCCCAGGAGCGCGGGCGCATGCGCGAACGTCCAGGGACGTCGGACGCCCCGGGCGACGCACGGCTCCGCCGGACGCCGGACGCCGGACGCGTACCGCCGGGAGAGCCGCGCGGCCGGACCCGCCGTCGGCGCATCATGGCCGTGTGCGACTCGAAGCGATCACCTGGGACCGGCTCGGCGACCTCCTCGCCGAGCGCCTGCTGGAGCTGGAGACGGCCGACGGCGGTCCCTGGCCGAGGGTCGCCCTCGACGGAGCCCCCGCCGCGCGTCCGGGAGACCTCGCCGAGCGGGTCGCCGAGGCGCTTCGGATACGCGGCCGGCCCTCCCTGGTCGTCGGCGCCGAGGGCTTCCTGCGGCCCGCCTCCGTCCGGCTCGAGTACGGCCGCCAGGACCTGGAGTCCTACTACGGCGGCTGGTACGACACCGGCGCCCTCTGGCGTGAGGTGTTCGGCCCCCTCGAACCCGGCGGGAGCGGACGTGTCCTGCCCGACCTGTGGGATCCCGTCACCGACCGCGCCACCCGCAGCCCCTATGCCCGGCTCCCTCCCGGTGGCGTGCTGCTGCTGCACGGCCCCCTTCTCCTGCGCCACTGGTTCCCCTTCGACCTGAGCGTCCACGTCCTCCTCTCCCCGGGCGCCCTGCGCCGTCGTACCGCCGAGGCCGAGCAGTGGACCCTCCCCGCCTTCGAGCGCTACGCGCAGGAGACCGACCCCGCCGGTACGGCCGACGTGCTGGTACGGGCCGACGACCCCCGCCGGCCGGCCTGGAACGGCTGACCCCGCCTCGTCCCCCGGACCGGGGGCGTCCGCGCCGGGACGCCCGCCCGCGGAGGACCGGCCTCAGAGCCAGCGGCTGCGCCGGAACGCCCGGTACAGCAGCAGGCACGCCACGGACGTCACCCCGATGACCATGCCGTAGCCGTACCTCCAGTGCAGCTCCGGCATGTGGTCGAAGTTCATGCCGTACACGCCGCAGACCATCGTCGGCACCGCCACGATCGCCGCCCAAGCGGTGATCTTGCGCATGTCCTCGTTCTGCGCGACCGTGACCTGCGCCAGATGCGCCTGGAGAATGGAGTTCAGCAGCTCGTCGAAGGCGGCTATCTGCTCCTTCGCCCGCGACAGATGGTCCGAGACGTCGCGGAAGTACGTCTGTATCTCCGGGGCGACCACCCGGATCGGCTGTGTGGCGAGCTCCTCCAGCGGTCTGTCCAGCGGCACCACGGCCCGCTTCAGTTCGAGGAGTTCGCGCTTGAGCTGGTAGATGCGGCCGGGATCGACCCGTGCGCCGTGCCCCGCGAACACGTCCGTCTCGATCCGGTCCATGTCCTCCTGGACCGAGTCGATGACGGTCAGGTAGTCGTCGACCACATGGTCCGCGATCGCGTGCAGCACCGTGGACGGGCCCTGGGCGAGCTGCTCGGGATCGGACTCCAGCCCCTCGCGCAGCGGCCCCAGCGAGCCGTGCCGGCCGTGCCGCACCGTGATCACGAAGTCCTTGCCGAGGAACACCATGATCTCGCCGGTGTCCACCACCTCGCTGTTCGCGGTGAGTCTCTCGTGCTCGACGTAGCAGACCGTCTTGAAGACGGCGAACAGCGTCTCCCCGTACCGCTCCAGCTTGGGTCGCTGGTGGGCCTCGACCGCGTCCTCCACCGCCAGCGGGTGCAGGTCGAACAGTTCCACGACGTCGGCGAACTCCCGGGTGGTCGGCTCGTGCAGCCCCAGCCAGACGAAACCCTCCCCGCTCCTGCGCACCCGCCGCACCGCGTCCACCAGGTCCCCGCGCGCGCCGGTGCGACGACCGTCCCGGTACGTCACACAGTTGACCACCGAGGAGCCCAGCGGGGAGCGGGCCGGATGACTCAGGTCCACACGGGGCCGCCGCCGGGCCGCCCGGCGCAGCCCGCCGCCCCTGCCCAGGCCCGTGACCTTCCGCAGATTCCCTGCCATGGACATCCGGTTCTCCTTGCGTGATTCCTCCGCGCTGTCCTGTTCCCCGCGCTCCGGCCGTCAGTCTGCCAGCCCTGGGCGAGCCGCGTGCGGACCTGTGGGCAGGGGGCATTCCGCTTTGTTCCCGCCTGTGGACAAAGGGAGTGCACCCGTCGCGGGGCCCGTTCGTCAGCCGGGTGCCGGCGGGTGGCCCCCTATGTGTTCCACCGCCTGAGCGCCCGCCCGGCAGCCCTCCTCCGCCGCCTGCTCCGGGCCGGCGCCCGCGAGCAGGGCCGCGAGGAACGCGCCCGTGAACGCGTCACCGGCACCCGTGGTGTCCCGGGGGACGCCGCGACCCGCGCGGCCGGACGCACGTTGCCCCGGACCGCCGCCAGGTTCGCGGCGGGGGAGGCGCCGCCGGTGTGGCGGACCAGGTGGTCGGGCAGGAACGGCGTGACCGTCTGACCGGTGACACCCTCCGTCTCGCACGCGCGCAGTGCCTCGCCGAGCACGCGCGCGTGCAGCCCGGGATCCAACTGCTCCGCCTCGGGAACGGGGTTGGCCACGACCAGGGCCGACCCGGCCCCGCCCAGCGCGTCCTGCGCCCGCATGGCCTCCGCCACCTGCGCCGGAGTGTCCAGCCGCCAGTCCACGGGCTGCCCGGAGTCGGACAGATGGAAGCCGGGGAAGCGGTCCGTGCCGTACCCGGCGACCGCCACCTCCGGTGTCTTCAGCCGCTGCAGGGTCGCGGGCACGTCCAGGACCGACTTCACGCCCGCGCACACCACGGTGATCCGCGTCCGCGCCAGCAGGCCGAGATCGGCCGACTCGTCCTGGGCCACCGTCCACTGCCGGTGCACGCCGCCGGGCCCTCCGGTGGCGAACACCCGTATGCCCGCGAGCGCTGCCAGCAGGGCAGTGGTCGCCCCGCTCGCCCCGGCGGCCACCGCGAGCGGCAGATCACGGTGGCCCGGCTTGCGGATGCCGTCCTCGTCGGCGCCCCGTTCCCACTGCTCCTCGTCCAGGCCGACCCGGGGCCGCCCGTCCAGCACGGCGATCGTCGCCGGCACCGCGCCCTCCTGCCGTACGGCCGCCTCCAGCTCCAGTGCCACCCGGAGACTGCGCGGCCGGGGCAGCCCGTGGGCGATGATCGTGGACTCCAGGGCCACCACCGGGCGACCCCCGGCGATCGCCTCCCGTACCTCTTCGGACATCATGAGCACCACGCGTCTGCCTCCTGTCCGCCGGTTCTCCCTCATCTCCGGCGGGCCGGGCACCGGGCCAAACCCCCTTGCGTGCCGTCACGGCCGTCGCGGAGGCTGGGAGCCATGACGGACAACACCACTCGCCTCGACCACGTCGTCCTGTGGGTGAACGACCCCATCGCCGCCGCCGGCTTCTACGAGAAGGCCGTGGGCCTGGAGCCCCTCAGGCTCACCGAGTACTCCGTCGGCGAGGCGCCGTTTCCCTCGGTACGGGTGAACGAGGAGACGATCCTCGACCTCATGCCGCGGGCGAAGGCGGAACGCATGGGCATGGTCCCCGGCGCCGCGGAGAGCTCGGGGCATCCCGTGAACCACGTCTGTCTGTCGCTGGCGGCCTCGGACTTCGACGCTCTGCGCAGCCGGCTGGACGAGGGCTCCGTACCGGTGTCGGACGTCTCGCGCGGTTCCTTCGGGGCGCGGGGGCCGGCCCGGCGCAGCTTCTACTTCCGGGACCCGGACGGCAACGTGTTCGAGGCGCGGCACTACGACTGACCGGAGGTCCTGTACCACCTGTGTCGGCGCCGGCGGGGGTGGTCGCGCGGCCCGGCGCTTGCAGGGTGCCGTCGCGCCCGCCCTCCACCGCTTCCGGCTTCGCTCGGGCGGGAGGCGCCCTCACCGCCCCGACGGCACGACTGCCCGCGGATCGCGAGGTCAGAACAGGGGGGCGGGGAGAACGCCCTCCAGGGCGAGGAGGCGGCGTTTGGTCTCCAGGCCGCCGCCGAAGCCGCCGATGCCCCCGCCGCTCTCCACCACCCGGTGGCACGGCACGACCACCGGCAACGGGTTCGCGCCCATCGCCATGCCCACGGCCTGGGCCGCCCCGGGCCGGCCGACCCGCCGGGCCAGATCGCCGTACCCGACGACCGAGCCGAACGGCACCCCGGTGGCCAGCTCCCGCAGCACCTGGCGGTTGAAGCCCGAGATCAGCGACCAGTCCAGCGGCAGTCCGAAGTCCCGCCGCTCACCCGCGAAGTACGCCTCGACCTGGCGTACCGCCTCGGCCAGCGGCGGGGAGCCGGGCTCCTCGACGGGCTCGGTGCCGAGCCGCGACGCCAACCGCTCCAGCGCACTGCCGCGTACCTCGTCGGTGGCGTGGAACACGACGTTGACCAGACCCTCACGGGTCGCGGCCAGCAGCAGCGGGCCGATACCGGTGCCGACGACGGCCCACACCACCCGTTGTTCGTACCGCCCATGGCTGTCCACGCCCCCCACCGTACGGCCCGCCACCGACAACGCCCCGAAGCGCGGGCGGACGCCTCAGCCGCGCACCGCGTCCCGCACCACGTCAGGGGTGTTGGTGATGATCCCGTCGACCCCGAACCCGGCGACCCGCCGGGCGGCGGCCGCGCCGTTCACGGTCCAGGTGCACACCTCCAGCGGCTTGCCGTGCGCCCCCTTGAGGGCGTGCACGGCGGCGACGTAACCGGCGGAGAGGGAACCGTACGAGGGATTGATCTGATCGGTGAAGGCCGCGTACGCGGGCAGGTCCGCCACGGGCGGCTTCCCGAGGAAGCCCGTCTTCACCGCGGGCTGCAGATCGTGGACCGCCCGTACGCTGTCCGCGCTGAAGCTCTGTACGACCAGCCGGTCCTGCACATGACTGCGGTCCAGCCAGCCCTCGTCGCCCAGCACCTTGACGATCTGCCGCTCTATGCCGGGATACAGCCGAGGGTTCTTGATCTCCAGCAGCAGCTTCTGCCGGTGCTGCTCGACGCGGTGCACGAACTGTTCCAGCGTCGGCACGCGCGCGCCCGCGTACGCGGAGCCGAACCAGCTGCCCGCGTCCAGCCGGGCGATCTCCGCGGCGGTGAAGTCCTTCACCCTCCACGGAGCCCGGCCGGGGAAGACCTTCTCGACGTCGGTGGTGCGCCGGAGGCTGTCGTCGTGCAGGACGACCAGTTCACCGTCCCGGGTGCGCTGGACGTCGTTCTCCACCCAGTCGACGCCGAGCGCGGCGGCCCGGTCGACGGCCGCCAGGGTGTTCTCGGGCGCGTACGCGGACGCGCCCCGGTGGGCTATCACCAGGGGCCGCGCGGAGTCCTCCGCGGCCCGCGCGGGGGAGAGCGGCAGCAGGAGGGCGGCGGTGCCCAGGAGCGCGGCGGTCGAGGCGGTGACAGAGCGTGCGTTCATGCGTACTCCTCGCGTCGGGCGATCACGGTCGGCTCCACTCTGGCAGCAGAGGGTCGACGTGAGGCGAGTGCGGGATGGCCGCGGATTGAACGGTGCCGCCCGGACTCCGCACACTGGTGCCACACACCTGGGGCGAGGGCGTGTTTCTTTGCCGGGAAGTCGTTCGACCGTTCCGGTGGGGGTCATACTCTCTGCGTCGTTCCTGGCCGCCTCCGCGGCGCCGGGAGGGGGGGACATCGGGGCGTTGCGGGACACACGGGTCGGAAAGGGCAGCCGCGCATGCACGGCACGGTCGACGGATTCAGCTACGGCCTGGTCACACCGTTGGTGGCCTTCCTCATGGCCTGTCTCGGCGGCGCCCTGGGCCTGCGCTGCACCGCCAGGGCCATCAGGGTGTCCCGCTCCTGGCGCCCCGGCTGGCTCGCCCTGGGGGCCGTGACCATCGGCTCCGGCATATGGACGATGCACTTCGTCGCGATGACCGGCTTCACCGTCGAGGGCACGCCGATCCACTACGACCGGCCGATCACGTTCGCGAGTCTGGCCGTCGCCGTCGTCATGGTGGGCATCGGGATCTTCATCGTCGGCTACCAGGGCGCCTTCGGAACGGCCCTGTTCACCGGTGGCACGATCACCGGCCTCGGCATCGCCTCGATGCACTACCTCGGCATGGCGGGGATGAACCTCGACGGACACCTGGAGTACGACGTCCCGACGGTCGCCGTGTCCGTCGCCATCGCCATGACCGCCGCCAGCGCCGCCCTGTGGGCGGCCGGGCAGGTGCGGGGCTTCCTGTGGAGCGTGGGCGCCAGCGTCGTCATGGGGCTCGCGGTCACCGGGATGCACTACACCGGCATGGCCGCGCTCGAGGTGCACGTCCACGGAACGGCCGAGCCCGTCGCGGGGGAGCCGGCGGCCGCCCTGCTCGGGCCGATGATGGTCGGACCGCTCGCCTTCCTCGTCCTCGCGGGCGTCGTGGTGCTCTTCGATCCGCTGATGGTCGCCGGCGGGCCCGCCACGCCCCCCGCCGAGCACAAGCCCGGCGTCCCCGCCCACTCCCCGGCCCACCGCGCTCCGGCACGCTCGCGGCTGCGGGCCCGCGGTCCCGTGGAACACCGCTCCCGGATCCCGCAGCGCCGCTGACCGCGGACCCGTTGTCAGTGGGGGGCCGTACGGTGGGTACATGCGGCCCGTTTCCCAGATCGAACGCACGGTGGCGCCCTTCGAGGTCGTCAGCCCCTACCAGCCGAGCGGCGACCAGCCGGCGGCCATCGCCGACCTCGCCCGGCGCATCGAAGCAGGTGAGAAGGATGTCGTCCTGCTCGGCGCGACCGGCACCGGCAAGTCCGCCACCACCGCGTGGATGATCGAGAAGCTCCAGCGGCCCACCCTGGTCATGGCGCCGAACAAGACCCTGGCGGCCCAGCTGGCCAACGAGTTCCGCGAGCTGCTGCCGAACAACGCGGTCGAGTACTTCGTCTCGTACTACGACTACTACCAGCCCGAGGCGTACGTCCCGCAGTCGGACACCTACATCGAGAAGGACTCCTCGATCAACGAGGAGGTCGAGCGGCTGCGCCACTCCGCGACCAACTCGCTGCTGACCCGCCGCGACGTCGTCGTGGTCGCCTCCGTCTCCTGCATCTACGGCCTGGGCACCCCGCAGGAGTACGTGGACCGCATGGTCCCCCTGCGCGTCGGTGACGAGCACGACCGCGACGAGCTGCTGCGCCGTTTCGTGGACATCCAGTACACGCGCAACGACGTGGCCTTCACGCGCGGCACCTTCCGCGTCCGCGGCGACACCGTCGAGATCTTCCCGGTCTACGAGGAGCTCGCCGTCCGTATCGAGATGTTCGGCGACGAGATCGAGGCGCTGTCCACGCTCCACCCGCTCACCGGGGAGATCGTCAGCGACGACCAGCAGTTGTACGTCTTCCCGGCCTCCCACTACGTCGCGGGCCCCGAGCGGCTGGAGCGCGCGGTCAACGACATCGAGAAGGAGCTCGGCGAGCGCCTGACCGAGCTGGAGAGGCAGGGCAAGCTCCTGGAGGCCCAGCGCCTGCGCATGCGCACCACGTACGACATCGAGATGCTCCGCCAGATCGGCTCCTGCTCCGGCGTGGAGAACTACTCGATGCACTTCGACGGCCGCGCCCCCGGCTCCCCGCCGAACACCCTGCTGGACTACTTCCCGGACGACTTCCTCCTCGTCATCGACGAGTCGCACGTCACCGTCCCGCAGATCGGTGCCATGTACGAGGGCGACGCCTCCCGCAAGCGCACCCTCGTCGACCACGGTTTCCGGCTCCCCTCCGCCCTGGACAACCGACCGCTGAAGTGGGAGGAGTTCCAGGAGCGCGTCGGCCAGACCGTCTACCTGTCGGCCACCCCCGGACAGTACGAGCTCTCCCGCTCGGACGGCTTCGTCGAGCAGATCATCCGTCCCACCGGCCTCGTCGACCCCGAGGTCGTGGTCAAGCCCACCGAGGGCCAGATCGACGACCTGGTGCACGAGATCCGCACCCGCGTGGAGAAGGACGAACGCGTCCTGGTCACCACGCTCACCAAGAAGATGGCCGAGGACCTCACCGACTACTTCCTGGAACTCGGCATCCAGGTGCGCTATCTGCACAGCGACGTCGACACCCTGCGCCGGGTCGAGCTGCTGCGGGAGCTGCGCAGCGGCGAGTACGACGTCCTCGTCGGCATCAACCTGCTGCGCGAGGGCCTCGACCTGCCCGAGGTGTCCCTGGTCGCCATCCTCGACGCCGACAAGGAGGGCTTCCTGCGCTCGGGCACCTCCCTGATCCAGACCATCGGCCGCGCGGCGCGCAACGTCTCGGGCCAGGTCCACATGTACGCCGACAGGATCACCCCGGCGATGGAGAAGGCCATCGACGAGACCAACCGCCGCCGGGAGAAGCAGGTCGCGTACAACCGGGCGAACGGGATCGACCCGCAGCCCCTGCGCAAGAAGATCAACGACATCGTCGCCCAGATCGCCCGCGAGGACATCGACACCGAGCAGCTGCTCGGCTCGGGCTACCGCCAGGCCAAGAAGGACGGCGGCGGCACCAGGACGCCCGTGCCCTCCCTGGGCGCCAAGGCGGCCAAGGGCGCGAAGAGCGCCAAGGGCGCCCGGGGCAAGGCCGCCGAGACCGTGCCGACCGACCGTCCCGCCGCCGAGCTCGCCGAGCAGATCGAGGAGCTCACCACGCGGATGCGGGCTGCCGCGGCGGACCTGCAGTTCGAGATCGCGGCCCGGCTGCGCGACGAGGTGTCCGAGATGAAGAAGGAACTGCGGCAGATGCAGGAGGCCGGCCTGTCCTGACGGCCGGGCACGCCATGTGTTGCAAGAACGACACAAAGCGCGAACCGGGGTACGTCGCCGTCAGCGCCCCTGCGTAGGGTTCTGGCAACCGCGATCGCGCGGTAACAGGGGAAGTCCGAGAGGGGAATCAGCGCGTGACCGTCAACATGACCAAGGGTCAGGCCATCAGTCTGCAGAAGAACGACGGCGGCAGCCTGACCGCGGTGCGCATGGGTCTCGGCTGGCAGGCGGCTCCCCGCCGCGGCCTGTTCGGCTCGCGCACCCGGGAGGTCGACCTGGACGCCTCGGCCGTCCTGTTCGCGGACAAGCAGCCGGTCGACGTCGTCTTCTTCCGCCACCTGGTGAGCGACGACGGCTCGGTGCGCCACACCGGTGACAACCTCGTCGGCGGTGTCGGCCAGGGCGGCGACGACGAGGCCATCCTCGTCGACCTCTCGCGTGTCCCGGTCCACATCGACCAGATCGTCTTCACCGTGAACTCCTTCACGGGCCAGACCTTCCAGGAGGTGCAGAACGCGTTCTGCCGCCTCGTCGACGAGACCAACGGCCAGGAACTCGCCCGCTACACGCTGGCCGGCGGCGGCGCCTACACGGCCCAGATCATGGCGAAGGTGCACCGCTCCGGTACCGGCTGGGCGATGACGGCCCTCGGTAACCCGGCCAACGGCCGCACCTTCCAGGACCTGATGCCGGCGGTCCTGCCGGTCCTCTAGGCGCCGCACCCGAGGCCGGGCCGGGGGGCCGGGGGACGACACATCACACACGACGCAGGGGGGCGAAGGCGATGACGGCCGAGCTGGTGCGGGGACAGAACCACCCGCTCGCCCGGTCCCGTCTGGAGATCCGGGTCTCGGCCGGCACACCGGTCGTGGCCGCGGCCGCGCTCGGCGACGAGAACGGCCGGATCCACGGAGCGGAATGGGTGGCCCACCCGGGCGCACCCACCCGGCCCGGTCTGGAGGTGTCGCGTCAGGCGGCCGCCGACCACCGTCTCGCGGTGGACCTGGACGCGATGACGGGCGCGGTCCACCGCGTCAGTGTGCTGCTCGCCCTGCCCGCCCCGGGCAGCGGCCCGGGCCCTGCCCGGTTCGGCGCCGTGGCGGCCCCCTTCGTCGCCGTCACCGGCCTGGACGGCAGCGGGATCGCCGGCTACACCATCACGGGCCTGGAGACCGAGTCGGCCCTCGTCGCGCTGGAGCTCTACCGGCGACAGGGCGCCTGGAAGGTGCGTGCCGTCGGCCAGGGGTACGCGGGCGGCCTGGCCGACCTCCTCACCGACCAGGGCCTGCCCGAGGCCGTACGGCTCGCGGGCACCATCAACGAGGCGGTCGCGCGGGGCCTCGCCCGCTCCGTGCAGGCGCCCCCGCCCCGCCCGGTCGACGGCGACCGCTCCCGGCGGCCGACCACCCCCACGGTCGGCTCCGACCAGGGCGGCACCGCAGCGCAGGGCGCGCCCGGTCCCGTACCGCCGTTGTATGCCGGGCCGCGGCCGGCGTACGGCGGAACCGGTGTCGCGGACCCGTCCGCCACCACCGGCGGCCCGATCGACTACAGCCACCCCGGCCGGCGGAACTCCGCACCATCACCGCCCACCGCACCACCCGGGCAGCCCGCGCAGCCCGTGGCGGGGGACGCGACCGGCTGGTCCATGGAGGAGAGGCTCTACAACCAGGTCTGGGGCATGTTCGAGGACCTGGCCCGCACCACCGCCGCCTACCGCAGCGCCGTCGACTTCGCCGAGTCCCGCATGGACAAGGAGCTGGAGCAGACCCTGTCCGACCCGCGCAGCCGGATCGGCGGTCAGGGCGACGCCGTGCGCGAGGCCGCCCGGGCCCGGCACGCACAGCTCGTCGACCAGGCGAGGGAAGTCCTCGACCGGGACCTCGCCCGGCTCGTCGCCGAGGCCGACGTCGTCGAACCCGCACTGCCCCCTGCCCTCGCCCGCTGGGACAACCCCGCCTGGCACGCCTACCGGGTGCCGGTGGAGATGCCCATGGCGCTGCGCCTGGGCGATCTGCGGCTGCCGGAGGCCGACCGGATCCGGATCCCGATGCTGCTCCGGCTGCCGCTGGAGCGCGGCCTGTGGATCGACAGCGGACGGGCCGGCCCGGCCGACGGACCGTTCACCGACTCCCACGACATGCGGCGCCTCGCCATGGAGACGGCGGTGACGCACGCGGCGCGGCTGCTCGCCGTCCACCCGGCGGGCGAGTTCACCGTGCACGTCGTCGACCCGGCCGGATCGGGTGCGCAGCCGCTGGCACCGTTGACGCGGAGCGGCGTGCTGACGGCTCCGCCCGCCCAGGGCGCCACGGGTGTGGCGGAGGTGCTGGGCCGGCTCACGCAGCGGGTCGACCTGGTGCAGATGGCGCTGCGCGGAGGCGCCCCGGACGCGCTGCCGCCCGGCTTCGACACCTCCCAGCACCTGCTGATCGTCAATGACTTCCCGCACGGTTTCGACGACCGGGCCGTGAACCAGTTGCGCTACCTCGCCGACGAGGGCCCGTCCGTCGGGGTCCATCCGATGATGGTCGCCGACCGCGAGGAGTCCGCGGGCCACGGCCCGCTCCTCGACCCGCTGTGGCGTTCGCTGCTGCGACTGACCCCCGTGCCCGACGACCACCTGGCCGACCCGTGGGTAGGACACGCCTGGACCTACGAGCCGCCGCTCGTGCCACCGGGCAGCCAGGTCCTCCACCAGGTGCTCACCCAGGTCGCGGCGGCCCGCCGTTCATGGGACAGGTGACACCTCCACACCCTTGACCAAGATCGAGTAAAGTCCCTCCACCTGGGGCTTTGTGGCTTTCTTTACTTTCCTCTTTACCAACCCTTGGTGATTCAGTACTGTTGACCGCACGGAGGGGAGTACTCCCTGTCTGTGCGGCGACCCCGTCAATACGGATCAGGCCAGATCCCGGGGCGTCGGCCCGAAGGACCGTCCGGACGCAGTCGAGCGCCGGAGGCCCGGGTGGAAGAGACCTCCGGCAGCGACGACGCTGACATTTGCCGTGTGACGTACCTGCCGGAGGCGCAGTGGATGTTTCCCTGACCCTATGGGTCCTGACGATCGTGGGCCTGTGCGCCCTCATCGCGGCCGACTTCTTCATCGGTCGTAAACCGCATGACGTGTCCATCAAGGAAGCCGGGATCTGGACCATCGTCTGGATCGTCCTGGCCGCGCTCTTCGGGCTGGGCCTGCTGATCTGGGGCGGAGGACAGGCCGGAGGCGAGTTCTTCGCCGGCTACATCACCGAGAAGTCGCTGAGCGTCGACAACCTCTTCGTCTTCGTCCTGATCATGGCGAAGTTCGCGGTGCCGTCGCAGTACCAGCAGCGGGTGCTCCTCATCGGCGTCCTCATCGCCCTGGTGCTGCGCGCGATATTCATCGCCGCCGGCGCGGCGATCCTCGCCAGCTTCTCCTGGGTGTTCTACATCTTCGGCGCCTTCCTGATCTGGACCGCCTGGAAGCTCGTCCAGGAGGCCCGGGCCGCCGAGGAGGACGAGGAGTACGAGGAGAACAAGCTGCTCAAGGCCGCCGAGCGCCGCTTCGGCGTGGCCGACCGATACCACGGCACCAAGCTGTGGATCGAGCAGAACGGCAAGCGGGTCATGACCCCGATGCTCGTCGTCATGCTCGCCATCGGCACCACGGACGTCCTGTTCGCACTCGACTCGATCCCCGCGATCTTCGGCCTGACCCAGGACCCGTACATCGTGTTCACGGCGAACGCGTTCGCGCTGATGGGCCTCAGGCAGCTGTACTTCCTCATCGGCGGCCTGCTGAAGAAGCTGGTCCACCTGTCCTACGGCCTGTCGATCATCCTCGGCTTCATCGGCGTGAAGCTGGTGCTGCACGCACTGCACGAGTCCGGGGTGCACGTACCCGAGATCAGCATCCCGGTCTCGCTGGGCGTGATCTGCGCGGTCCTGATCGTCACCACGGTCACCAGCCTGTGGGCGACCCGCAGGAAGGCGGAGGCCGAAGCCGCAGCAGACCGGGGCGAGAGCCCCGTGAAGAGCGACATCGACGTCTGACCCCGTCGACACCGGAACGCCGGTACCGGGAGCGGAGGTCGGCGCATCGCCGACCACCGCTCCCGGTCTCCTCTGTCCCCGCCCCTCGTCACGGAGCTGGCGCTCAACCCCTAGGGGGAGGGTCGGCGGCACGCGACCGCACGCCGCCCGACGGCGTGGGACCGGGGTCTCCCCCGTGGTTCGCGGCCGCCCGGGGACCCAGGCCCCCGGGCGGCACACGGGCAGTACCGGGCAGTCCCGGACCACGACCGTGCGGTCACCCGGTGCGGGCCCGGTCAGGGCTCGACGACCGTGCGCCGCACCGTGATAAACCGGTCCGAGCAGCGGTTCCGGCGAGGACCGCCCCACCCCGACGGACCGGAGGAACCGTGCCCCGCAACCTGGCCAGCGCCCCCATCATGATCCTCAACGGCCCCAACCTGAACCTGCTGGGACAGCGCCAGCCGGAGATCTACGGCTCCGACACGCTCGCCGACGTGGAGGCGATGTGCGCCGAGGCGGCGGCGGCGCGGGGCGGCACGGTGGATCTGCGCCAGTCCAACCACGAGGGCCGGTTGGTGGACTGGATCCACGAGGCGCGGCTGGACCACTGCGGGATCGTCATCAACCCCGGTGCCTACTCGCACACCTCCGTCGCCCTCCTGGACGCCCTCAACGCCTGTGACGGCCTGCCCGTGATGGAGGTCCACATCTCCAACATCCACCGGCGCGAGTCCTTCCGCCACCACTCCTACGTCTCCCTGCGCGCCGACGGGGTCATCGCGGGATGCGGGGTGCAGGGGTACGTGTTCGCGGTGGAGCGGATCGCGGCGCTGGCCGGCCCGGGAGCGGCCAAGGCGTAGGCCCCGCGCTCGCCGGGACCCGAGCACGGTGGGCGGGGGCTCGCAGGAGCCGCGCTCACCAGCCCCGCGCGCGCCACTCCGGCAGACGCGGGCGTTCCGCGCCCAGGGTGGTGTCGTCGCCGTGTCCGGGATAGACCCAGGTCTCGTCCGGGAGGACATCGAAGATCTTGGTCTCGACGTCATGGATCAGACTGGCGAACGCCTTCGGGTCCTCGTGGGTGTTGCCCACACCGCCCGGGAACAGGCAGTCCCCGGTGAACACATGCGGATGCCCGTGGGGGTCGTCGTAGACGAGGGCGATCGAGCCGGGCGTGTGCCCGACCAGACGGCGGGCGGTGAGCTCCACCCGGCCCACGCAAAGGACGTCGCCGTCGTCGACCGGCACGTCGGTCGGTACGGGGATGCCTTCGGCGTCCTCCCGGCCCGCGTGGGTGCGGGCGCCGGTGGCCGCGACGACCTCGGCCAGCGCCTGCCAGTGGTCGCCGTGCCGGTGGGTGGTGACGACGGACGCGATGCCGTCGTCACCGATCGTCCCCAGCAGGGTCCTTGCGTCGTTGGCCGCGTCGATCAGCAACTGCTCGTCGGTGGCCCGGCAACGCAGCAGATAGGCGTTGTTGTCCATGGGGCCGACCGCGACCTTGGTGATCATCAGGTCCTTGAGTTCGTGCACGTCGGCTGGGCCGCCGACCGTCACCCGACCGCTGTACGTCATGACCAGCAGCCTATAGCGGGAACCCGTGCGGGACAGGTTGCTACAGCGGGGGGACCGACGGGAGGGCACCGCCCTCGACCGTCAGGGCGGCGCCGTCCCGACGGCCGGACAGCCAGCCGAGCAGGTCGGCGGCCGTCCCCTCGACCGCGATCGGGCCGCCGTCCGCTCCGCCCCCGGTCGTGCGGACCCTGCCGTCCACGGTGGCCAGGGCGGTCGACGGCACGTCCGGGTGACCGGCGAACCGCGCCGCGAGGAAGTCGATCTCCCGCTCCGTGAACTCCGCCGGCAGGTCCTCCAGCTCGTAACCGATCCCGAGGTCCACGTGGTGCAGCTCCACCTCGGCCCACCGGCGGAACGGCACCCGCTCCGCCCGGTCGGTGACCCCGTTGCGCAGCTCCACCGTGCGCGACCAGTCCGCCGGGGCCTCGCCCATCGCGCGGAAGCGCTCCGCGCTCTCGCGCACGTCGGCGAGCTGCGCGTCGAGGGGGCGCGGCGCGTCCCGCTCGATATCGGCGTCCCGGGCCTCGCCGGACACGTACATGGGGCGGCCCTCGAGGACGTTCACCAGGGCGTCGGCGTTGCGGGCCAGATGAGCCAGGACGTGGCCCCGGGTCCAGCCGGGCAGCCGTGACGACTGTGTCACAGCCGTGTCGTCCAGTGCGGCGACCGCAGCGAGCAGCCGCTCGGTCGCCGCTTGTACAGACGCCAGGTCATCAGCGTGATCAATCATGGGGCCGACCCTAGTCCCGTCACACGATCGGGTGAAGGTGGCGAAGCCGCACCCTGAATCGAATGCGTGTGCCATATGGTCGTGTCCGGCGTCGGGCATGCTGGAGAACCGGGGTTTGTTGGCAACCCGTGAAACCGAACCGGCGTTGTCAGTGGCTCCCCCTAGTCTGAGGAAGACGGGGGCTTCGCCCCTGTGACCTCTCTCAAGAAAGGTGCGGACCGGCGTGGCCGACCGTCTCATCGTTCGTGGAGCGCGCGAGCACAACCTCAAGAACGTCTCGCTCGATCTCCCGCGCGACTCGCTCATCGTCTTCACGGGCCTGTCGGGGTCGGGCAAGTCCTCGCTGGCCTTCGACACGATCTTCGCCGAGGGACAGCGGCGCTACGTGGAGTCGCTCTCCTCGTACGCCCGGCAGTTCCTCGGCCAGATGGACAAGCCGGACGTCGACTTCATCGAGGGTCTGTCCCCGGCGGTCTCCATCGACCAGAAGTCGACCTCCCGCAACCCGCGCTCCACGGTCGGCACCATCACCGAGGTCTACGACTACCTGCGCCTGCTCTTCGCGCGCATCGGCAAGCCGCACTGTCCCGAGTGTTCCCGGCCGATCTCGCGCCAGTCGCCGCAGGCCATCGTCGACAGGGTCCTGGAGCTGCCCGAGGGCAGCCGCTTCCAGGTGCTCTCCCCGCTGGTGCGCGAGCGCAAGGGCGAGTTCGTCGACCTCTTCTCCGACCTCCAGACCAAGGGTTACTCCCGCGCGCGGGTGGACGGCGAGACGATCCAGCTCTCCCACCCGCCCACGCTGAAGAAGCAGGAGAAGCACACCGTCGAGGTGGTCGTCGACCGCCTCACGGTCAAGGACAGTGCCAAGCGCCGCCTCACCGACTCCGTCGAGACCGCCCTCGGCCTGTCCGGCGGCATGGTCGTGCTCGACTTCGTCGACCTCCCCGAGGACGACCCCGAGCGCGAGCGCATGTACTCCGAGCACCTGTACTGCCCTTACGACGACCTGTCCTTCGAGGAGCTCGAGCCGCGCTCCTTCTCCTTCAACTCGCCCTTCGGCGCCTGCCCCGAGTGCACCGGCATCGGCACGCGCATGGAGGTCGACCCCGAGCTGATCGTCCCCGACCCGGACAAGAGCCTCGACGAGGGCGCCATCCACCCGTGGTCGCACGGCCAGACCAAGGACTACTTCGCCCGTCTGATCGGCGCCCTCGCGGACGCGCTGGGCTTCCGCACCGACATCCCGTTCGCGGGCCTGCCGCAGCGCGCCAAGAAGGCCCTGCTGCACGGCCACAAGACCCAGGTCGAGGTCCGCTACCGCAACCGCTACGGCCGCGAGCGCCGGTACACCACGGCCTTCGAGGGCGCCGTCCCCTTCGTCAAGCGCCGGCACAGCGAGGCCGAGAGCGACGCCGGCCGCGAGCGCTTCGAGGGCTACATGCGCGAGGTGCCCTGCCCCGCCTGTGAGGGCACCCGGCTCAAGCCGGTCGTCCTCGCCGTCACGGTCATGGGCAAGTCCATCGCCGAGGTCTCCGGGATGTCCATCAGCGACTGCGCCGAGTTCCTGGGCGAGCTCAAGCTCACCACCCGCGACAAGAAGATCGCCGAGCGCGTGCTCAAGGAGGTCAACGAGCGGCTGCGGTTCCTGGTCGACGTCGGCCTGGACTACCTCTCGCTCAACCGCGCGGCGGGCACGCTCTCCGGTGGCGAGGCCCAGCGCATCCGCCTGGCCACCCAGATCGGCTCCGGGCTCGTCGGCGTGCTCTACGTCCTCGACGAGCCCTCCATCGGCCTGCACCAGCGCGACAACCACCGGCTGATCGAGACCCTGGTCCGGCTGCGCGACATGGGCAACACGCTCATCGTGGTGGAGCACGACGAGGACACCATCAAGGTCGCCGACTGGATCGTCGACATCGGTCCCGGCGCCGGCGAGCACGGCGGCAAGGTCGTGCACAGCGGCTCCCTGAAGGAGCTGCTCGCCAACGCCGAGTCGCAGACCGGCCAGTACCTGTCCGGCAAGAAGGCCATCCCGCTGCCCGACGTCCGCCGCCCGCACGACCCGTCGCGCCGGCTCACGGTGCACGGCGCCCGCGAGAACAACCTCCAGGACATCGACGTGTCCTTCCCGCTGGGCGTCTTCACGGCTGTCACCGGTGTGTCCGGCTCCGGCAAGTCCACGCTGGTCAACGACATCCTGTACACCCACCTCGCCCGCGAGCTGAACGGCGCCCGCAGCGTCCCCGGCCGGCACACGCGCGTGGACGGCGACGACCTCGTCGACAAGGTCGTCCACGTCGACCAGTCGCCCATCGGCCGCACCCCACGCTCCAACCCGGCGACGTACACGGGTGTCTTCGACCACGTCCGCAAGCTGTTCGCCGAGACCACCGAGGCGAAGGTCCGCGGCTACCTGCCCGGCCGCTTCTCCTTCAACGTCAAGGGCGGCCGCTGCGAGAACTGCGCGGGCGACGGCACCATCAAGATCGAGATGAACTTCCTCCCGGACGTGTACGTTCCGTGCGAGGTCTGCCACGGCGCCCGGTACAACCGGGAGACCCTGGAGGTCCACTACAAGGGCAAGTCCATCGCCGACGTCCTGAACATGCCGATCGAAGAGGCCATGCACTTCTTCGAGGCCGTCCCGGCCATCGCCCGTCACCTGAGGACGCTCAACGACGTCGGTCTCGGCTACGTCCGGCTCGGCCAGTCCGCGACCACCCTGTCCGGCGGCGAGGCGCAGCGCGTGAAGCTCGCCAGCGAGCTGCAGAAGCGCTCCACCGGCCGCACGGTCTACGTGCTGGACGAGCCGACCACCGGTCTGCACTTCGAGGACATCAGCAAGCTGCTGAAGGTCCTGTCCGGCCTGGTCGACAAGGGCAACACGGTCATCGTCATCGAGCACAACCTCGACGTGATCAAGACCGCCGACTGGGTCGTCGACATGGGCCCCGAGGGCGGTTCCGGCGGCGGCCTGGTCGTCGCGGAGGGCACCCCGGAGCAGGTCGCCGGCGTTCCGGCCAGCCACACCGGCAAGTTCCTGCGGGACATTCTGGGAGCGGAGCGGATCAGCGACGCCGCGCAGGTGCGGACCCCGCGCAGGGCGGCGAGGAAGACGGTCGCCGCCGGGGCCACCACCAGGAAGACGGCCACCAGGACGGTCGACGGCACGGCCGCCAAGAAGACGGCCACCAAGGCCGCCGCCAAGAGGACGACGCGGGCGACCAAGGGCTGACCGGCCCGCACCGACACGCGCCGTGCCGCACGGGGACCCCGTACGGCACGGCGCGCGCGTCAGGCGGTGTCCGGCTCCAGTTCACGGGCGTACGGCGGCTCCGCGCCCGCGCGTGAGCAGGTGATCGCGGCCGCCCGCGCCGCGAAGCCGAGCAGGTTCTCCCAGCCCTCACCGCCCAGCGCGGCCATACCCGCGTCACTGAGCGCGTCCCGCGCGGCGAGGCCGTGCAGCAGTGCCGCGTTCACCGTGTCACCGGCACCGATCGTGTCCACCACCTCGACCCGCTCACCCGGCACGGCGTACTCGCCGCCCTCGCGGGTGAACACGGTCAGTCCGTCGCCGCCCCGGGTGACCACGACCGCCGCCGGACCGGCCGCCAGCCACTCCTTCGGGGACCCGCCGAGCCAATCGGCGTCCTCCGCGGACAGCTTCAGCAGCGACACCGACGGCAGCCAGCTCCGGAACCGGGCCCGGTAGGCGCCCGGGTCGGGGATGAGGCCCGGACGGATGTTGGGGTCCAGTGCGGTGAAGACACCCCGCGCGGAGGCGGCCCGCATCAGCTCCTCGTACGCGCTCGCGCCCGGCTCCAGCACCAGCGAGCAGGTCCCGAAGGACACCGCGCGGGTCCCGGCCGGCAACGCGGCGGGGGCCGTGAACAGCCGGTCCGCGGTCCCCTCCACATAGAAGGAGTACGCCGCCGAGCCGTCCGTGCCGACCGTGGCGACGGCCAGCGTCGTCGGCTCGTCGCCGCGCTGCACCGACGACACGTCCACACCGGTCTCCCGCAGCCGGTCCAGCAGCGCCGCACCGAAGGCGTCCCGCGACACCCGCGAGCAGAACGCGGCGGGGGAGCCGAGGCGGCCCAGCGCCACGGCGGTGTTGAACGGGCCGCCGCCGAGCGCCGGCGTCAGCGCCGCGAGCGCACCCGCACCGCGCGGTACCAGGTCGATCAGTGCCTCACCGGCTACGACGATCACGAGGGGGTTCCTTCCGTCGGAAGATCGGGACTCTCGGGCTGCCCGGTCCGCTCCGGTCCGTCCGGGCAGCCGCAGGAGGTGCGGTGCACGAAGACGGACGGGAGCCGTTCGGTCCGCGCGGGACGGTCCGGTTCGGCGAGGCGGTCCAGGAGGACGCGTACGGCCCGGGCGCCGATGTCCCTGCTGGGCTGCGCGATCGCCGTGAGGCGGGGTGTGAACAGATCCGCCCACGCGAAGTCGTCGAAACAGCACAGCGCGATGTCCCCGGGTACGGACAGGCCGTGCGTCCGCAGGGCACGAAGCGCCCCGATCGTCATGGCGCTGTCGGCGGTGACCAGCGCGGTGGGACGCGGGCCGGAGGACAGCAGGGCGGCGGTGGCCCGCTCCGCACCCGCCGACTCCGAGTGACCGCGCACCAGCAGCCGTTCGTCGTACGGCAGCCCGGAGGCGGCGAGTCCGTGCCGGTACCCGGTGATCCGCTCGGCGGTCGTGCTGAGCCCTGGCCGCCCCGCGACCAGGGCGATACGACGGTGTCCCAGACCGGAGAGATGAGTGACCAGCCGGGCCGTCGGTTCCGTGCTCTCGGCGCACACCTGGTCGAAACGGGGCCCCTCGCCGTCCTCCGGCATGTCGACCAGCCGGTCCAGGAAGACGGCCGGCACCCGGTGACGTCCGAGGTAGGCGAGCAGCTCGCGCGGTTGCGCGGAGGGCGCGACGATCACGCCCTCCACACGGCGCTCGTGCAGCAGCTGGACGACCTTGCGTTCGTGCGCCGGATCGTCGTGCGGATCGGCGATGAGGAGGCTGTAGCCGTGCTCCAGGGCGGCGGCCTCGACGCCCTGGAGGATCTCCGTGAAGTACGGATTGCTGATCGCGGACACCGCCAGCCCGATCGAGCGGGTGCGGGAGGTCACCAGGGAGCGGGCCAGGGTGTTGGGGGTGTAGCCGAGTTCCTCGATGGCGTCGAGGACTGCTCGACGGGTGTGGGGGAGCACCGGACGGGTGTCGTTCAGGACATGGGAGACGGTCGCCACGGAGACGCCCGCGCTGAGTGCCACGTCCGCCATGGTCGCCATGGGGACTCTCCTTCGACGCCGGTGCGCATCACGTACTGGGGTGGGACCGTATCCCATGCGGCGGCTGGGCGTAAACGCTTGCGCAAGCGTTTACGCGAACGTTTGCGCCGTCGCGTTCGCGCGGGCCGGGGGAGATCGCGCGGTCCGGCGCTCACGGGGTGCATCCGCCGCGCTCGGCTTCGCTCGAGCGGAGGGGCCTCATCGCCCTGCGGTACGACTGCCCGCGGGAGCGGGAGCGGAGGCGCGGTCGTCCTCACCCGCCGGTGATCGGTGCGGTCGGCCCCGGTATCGTCCCCGGTGTCCAGCCCTGCACCGCCGTCCCACCCGTGGAGCCCGCATGTCCGCCCGACCCGCCGCGAGCCGCCGTACCGTCCTGCGGGGCGCGGCCCTCACCTCCGTCGCCGGACTGGGGCTCACCGCGTGCGGAAGGACCGAGGAGGGCCCCGCGCGGCTGACCGGTCCCACCGAGCTGGGCCCCGAGAGCGAGGTCCCCGAGAACGGCACGAGGCTGTACCGGGACCACAACGTCGTGGTCAGCCGGAGCGAGGACGGCACCCTCAAGGCGTACGACACCGTCTGCACCCACGCGGGATGCCCCATCAACAAGCTCGAGGGCACGAAGCTGATCTGTCCCTGCCACGGCAGTGAGTTCGACGCCACCACCGGAAAGGCGCTGCGCGCGCCGGCGGTGGCCCCCCTGAAGGCGATGGCCGTCGAGGTGAAGAACGGCACGATGGTCGCCAGGCCGCAGGCCTGACCGCGGTCCGGCCGGCCGGACCGCGGTCAGGCCCAGTCCCAGGCGATCCCCACATAACCCGACCGCACGCGCGGTTCCACCAGGTGGACCGAGCGGTGCCGTCCGCTGGGCGCCAGCTCCTGGTGGCCGCCGCGCGGTGCCGCCGCCGAATGCTGGGTGAACCGGTGGCAGCGCACCGGGAGCGCCTCGGAGCCGAAGCGGACCTGGAGCGCGTACTGGCCGCCGGGCGACTCCGTCCCGCGCACGTACTCGTACGAGACGCCCGCCGTGCCGTCCTCGACGGCGTAGCGGAAGAGGAAGGTGTCACCGGTCCGCAGCCGGGTGTCGAAGAGCAGCTCGGCCGCGAGCACCCCGGTGTCGTGGTGCCAACGGACGCGTCCGGTACGGCAGTTCTCCAGGGCGTGCACGGTCATCCGTTCCGGCGTGGCCCCGGGGTCGCCGTGGTGGACGGCCACGTAGCGGTCGACGCCGTCCCGGTGCGCGCGCACGATGTGGTGCGACTCGCGCTCCGCCAGTTCGCGGCTCGCCCCGATGCGTATCCGCTCGTGGTGACCCAGGGTGCGCAGTCCGCCGTCGCGCGGGACGCCGAGCTGGGCCAGCAGCCGTTCCCGTACGCCCGAGGCCTCGACGAGGGAGCGGTGGGACCGCCCGGCGGAGTGCCGGGACGGCGTGTGCCGGTCCGGCTCGGCGAGCAGCCGGATCAGCGACTCCTCCGGCAGTTGCAGGATCTCCTCCAGAGCCCGCACGGCGCGCAGCGACTCCGGACGTTGCGGGCGGCGGGCCCCCTGCTGCCAGTAACTCAGGCTGGTGACACCGACCCTCACGCCGTGGCGCGACAGATGATGCTGCACCCGCTGCAACGGCAGTCCCCGCGCGGCGATCGCCGCCCGCAGGGCGACGTGAAAGGGGCCGCCGCGCAGGGCCGAGTCCAGTTCCGCGGTGACGGCGTCCGCGTGTGGTGTGGCGTGCGGCATGCAGGGGCCTTTCTGTGAAGTCCGCGACGGCGGGTCGGACCGTCGCGCGGGCGCCCCGGAGCCGCCCCGCCGGCGCGGCGGAGCCTTCACATCCGTACGCCGTCGCTCAGGGGCCGGAGTTCCCCCGCATTGAAGCGTGTTGACCAAGCCCCGACAACACCTGACGTCCGACGGCGGGCCCCGCGGGAGCGGCACGGGCCGCTGCTCGCGCGGGGAGGACGCCCTGCCGGCGGTGCCGGACCCCCGCGGGGGCGGTGTCCCGGGAAGCGCCCGCGACGTCTCCCGTGTGGAGGAACAGTGACCAGGTCATGACGGCGCCACCCGCGCGCCCGGCCCGGTCTCGCGGCCGTCGGCGGACAGGGCGCCGCCCGGGCTGTACCGGAGTCCCGTGTCGTGCCCGACCGCGTAGGTCTCCGTCTCCCGGGCGAGCTCCGGGGGCACACGGCGAATCAGGGGGTTCCCCCATGGGTGACCGGTGGTCCGAGCAGTCCGTCGACCAGCACGCAGGTCAGGCCGGTGTCCTCGGCGAAGCGGCCCCTCCGCGGGCCGGCTCCACCGCGGTGCCCGTCGCTGAATTCGGCCCGTCGCGGACCCTGGCCCGTCACGGACCCCGATCCGCCGCTGAATTCGACCCGTCGCGGACCCCGATCCGTCGCGGGCCTCGGCCCGTCGCGGAACGCGGTCGGTCGCGTGCCGAGCCCCCGTGCGGTGGTGCTCCGCGGTGAAGTCGTGCCCCGCCATGACGGTCATGACGGTGACGGTCCGGTCCCGGTCCATGCCGGAAACCGGCGGTCCGATCGTTCGGCGAGGGCGTGCCCCCGCCGCTCCCGCCCGGGGTCCGCGAGCGCCGCCCGGTGGTCCGTGTCCACGACCCGGTGGTCTTCCACACGGTCCACACGGTCCACACGGTCCACACGGTCCGTACGGTCCACACGGTCCGTACGGCCGGGAGAGCCGGAAGACGGGCCCCGACCCTACGACGCGCCGTCCCCGCCCCGGCCCTCCCACCGCGGCCGCAGGCGCTTCGCGCGCACGACATCGGGATCGCGCGGGTCGAGGGAGTCGGCGAGGCCGGACGTCTCGTCCGCGTACCGGCGGGCCCGGGCCGGCCGTCGTGGTTTCTCGATCCGCGTCCGTCGCATCCGACCGTCCTCCGACTCGTGACCGTCCTCGTGACCGTCCGCCGATCAGCCGAGGGACGGACTCCCCACCTTCCCGCTTCCCGCACGCCGTAACCCACCCGGGCCGTCCCGGTCCCCGGGCCCCCGGTCCCCGCGTCCACAGGTCCGTCGCGGTGTCGGTCCCCGCCAGTAGGGTGTGAGACATGGCCGACCCCTCCAGTTACCGCCCCAGACCGGGTGAGATCCCCGACTCGCCGGGGGTCTACCGGTTCCGCGACGAACACCGCCGGGTGATCTACGTCGGAAAGGCGAAGAGCCTGCGCCAGCGCCTGGCGAACTACTTCCAGGACCTGGCCGGGCTGCACCCGCGCACCCGCTCCATGGTCACCACGGCCGCGTCCGTGGAGTGGACGGTGGTGTCCACGGAGGTCGAGGCGCTCCAGCTGGAGTACTCCTGGATCAAGGAGTACGACCCCCGGTTCAACGTCAAGTACCGCGACGACAAGAGCTACCCGTACCTCGCGGTGACGATGAACGAGGAGTTCCCGCGCGTGCAGGTGATGCGCGGTCACAAGAGGAAGGGCGTCCGGTACTTCGGCCCGTACACGCACGCGTGGGCGATCCGGGACACCGTGGACCTGCTGCTGCGGGTCTTCCCGGTGCGCACCTGCTCGGCCGGGGTCTTCAGGAACGCCGCCCGCACCGGCCGCCCCTGTCTGCTCGGCTACATCGACAAGTGCTCGGCGCCGTGCGTGGACCGTATCTCCGCCGAGGACCACCGCGGACTGGCCGAGGAGTTCGCCGACTTCATGACCGGCCGTACGGGCGCCTACCTGCGCCGTCTGGAGCGGCAGATGACGGAGGCGGCCGAGGAGATGGAGTACGAGCGGGCCGCCCGTCTGCGCGACGACATCGCGGCTCTGAAGAAGGCCATGGAGAAGAGCGCGGTCGTGCTCGCCGACGCGACCGACGCCGATCTGATCGCGGTCGCCGAGGACGAACTGGAGGCGGCCGTCCAGATCTTCCACGTGCGCGGCGGACGCGTGCGCGGTCAGCGCGGCTGGGTCACCGACAAGGTCGAGGAGGTCACCACCGGCGCCCTCGTCGAGCACGCGCTGCAGCAGCTCTACGGCGAGGAGACCGGCGACGCGGTCCCCCGGGAGGTCCTGGTTCCCGCCCTGCCCGACCCGGTGGAGCCGGTCCAGCAGTGGCTGACCGGGCGGCGCGGCTCCGGCGTCTCCCTGCGGATCCCGCAGCGTGGGGACAAAAGAGCCCTGATGGAGACCGTGGAGCGCAACGCCCAGCAGGCGCTCGTGCTGCACAGGACCAAGCGCGCCTCCGACCTGACCACGCGCTCGCGCGCGCTGGAGGAGATCACCAACGCCCTGGGGCTGGACAGCGCCCCGCTGAGGATCGAGTGCTACGACATCTCGCACCTCCAGGGCGACGACGTGGTGGCCTCCATGGTCGTCTTCGAGGACGGGCTGGCCCGCAGGAGCGAGTACCGCCGCTTCCAGATCAAGGGGCGGGCCGGGGACACACAGCTCTGGCACGGCGCCGGGCAGGACGACGTCCGCTCCATGCACGAGGTGATCACCCGCCGCTTCCGGCGCTACCTCGCGGAGAAGGAGCGGACGGGGGAGTGGACCGACGGCGGGGAGCCCGGTGCGGAGGACTCCTCCGCAGGCCTCGCCGAGCCGCCCGTGAACACCTTCACGGAGGACGACGGCCGCCCCAGGCGCTTCGCCTATCCGCCGCAGCTCGTCGTCGTCGACGGTGGCGCGCCGCAGGTCGCGGCGGCCCAGCGGGCGCTGGACGAGCTGGGCATCGACGACATCGCCGTGTGCGGCCTCGCCAAGCGGCTGGAGGAGGTCTGGCTGCCGGGCGAGACCGACCCGGTGGTGCTGCCGCGCACCAGCGAGGGCCTCTACCTGCTCCAGCGGGTCCGCGACGAGGCCCACCGGTTCGCGATCACCTATCAGCGCACCAAGCGCGCCAAACGCTTCCGGGCCGGCCCGCTGGACGAGGTGCCCGGCCTCGGCGAGACCCGCAAGCAGGCGCTGATCAAGCACTTCGGTTCGGTGAAGAGGCTGCGATCGGCGACGATCGACCAGATCTGCGAGGTTCCGGGCATAGGCCGCAAGACGGCCGAGACGATCGTCGCGGCCCTCGACCGGGCGGCGCCCGCCGCCCCCGCCGTGAACACGGCGACGGGCGAGATCATGGATGACACGGAGGAACCCGGGCAGGCGACGGGTTCTGCCGGGGAGCCCGTCTCCACGGGCGCCCCGGACGAACGACGGGGGCAGGATCGATGACCGAGCACGAGACGGGGCCCGCGCCGGAGCGGGACCGGACCCAGCAGGAGACAGGCGGGAGCGGTGCCGGCCGGACCGCCGCCCGCCAGGACGACGGAGCACAGGTGAGTACGGGTAAGGAAAAGGCCGGAGTGCCGGAGGTGGCCATCCCCGAACTGGTGATCATCTCCGGCATGTCCGGGGCCGGCCGTTCGACGGCCGCGAAGTGTCTGGAGGACCTCGGCTGGTTCGTCGTGGACAACCTGCCGCCCGCGCTGATCCCCACCATGGTGGAGCTCGGCGCGCGCTCCCAGGGCAACGTGGCACGGATCGCGGTCGTCGTGGACGTCCGCGGGCGGCGCTTCTTCGACAACCTCCGTGAGTCCCTCGCCGACCTCGACGCGCGGGGCGTCACCCGGCGGACCGTCTTCCTGGAGTCCTCCGAGGACGCCCTGGTGCGCCGCTTCGAGTCGGTGCGCCGCCCGCACCCCCTGCAGGGCGACGGCCGGATCGTCGACGGCATCGCCGCCGAGCGTGAGCTGCTGCGCGAGCTGCGCGGCGACGCCGACCTGGTGATCGACACCTCCAGCCTCAACGTGCACGAGCTGCGTGCCAAGATGGACGCCCAGTTCGCCGGCGAGGAGGAGCCCGAGCTGCGGGCCACCGTCATGTCCTTCGGCTTCAAGTACGGCCTCCCGGTCGACGCCGACCTGGTCGTGGACATGCGGTTCCTGCCCAACCCGCACTGGGTCCCCGAGCTGCGCCCGTACACCGGCCTCAACGAGGAGGTGGCGTCGTACGTCTTCAACCAGCCCGGTGCCAAGGAGTTCCTCGACCGGTACGCGGAGATGCTGCGGCTGATCGCCGCGGGCTACCGTCGTGAGGGCAAGCGCTACGTGACCATCGCCGTCGGCTGTACCGGGGGTAAGCACCGGTCGGTCGCCACGTCGGAGAAGCTCGCCGCCCGGCTCGCCGCCGAAGGTGTGGAGACGGTGGTGGTCCACCGGGACATGGGACGGGAATGACAGCACGTACTCCGCGGCTGAGCCGGCTGCGCAGAGCGGTCCCCGAGGGGCGCGCGAGCCGGCCGGCCGAGACCCGTGGCGCGAGGCCGCGCCGCCGGGGCGCCCAGCCCAAGGTCGTCGCCCTCGGCGGCGGCATGGGCCTGTCCGCCTCGCTCGCCGCGCTGCGCCGGATCACCGGCGCCCTCACCGCCGTCGTCACCGTGGCGGACGACGGCGGCTCCAGCGGGCGCCTGCGCGACGAACTGGGTGTGCTGCCGCCCGGCGACCTGCGCAAGGCCCTGGCCGCGCTGTGCGGCGACGACGACTGGGGCCAGACCTGGGCCCGGGTCATCCAGCACCGCTTCCAGTCCCAGGGAGACCTGCACGAGCACGCGGTCGGCAATCTGCTGATCGTCGCCCTGTGGGAGCAGCTCGGCGACCACGTCCAGGCGCTGGACCTGGTGGGCCGGCTGCTCGGCGCGCACGGGCGCGTGCTGCCCATGTCCGCCGTGCCACTGGAGCTCCAGGCCCTGGTCAAGGGACACGACCCCGGGCGGCCCGACGAGATCGGCACCGTCCGCGGCCAGGCCACCGTCGCCCTCACCCCGGGCGAGGTGCAGTCCGTGCACCTCGTGCCGAACGACCCGCCCGCCGTCCCCGAGGCGGTCGCGGCGGTCCTCGACGCCGACTGGGTGGTGCTCGGCCCCGGCTCCTGGTTCTCCTCGGTCATCCCGCACCTGCTCGTGCCGGAACTGCTGGACGCCCTCATCGAGACCAAGGCGCGCCGGGTACTCTCCCTTAACCTCGCCCCGCAGCCAGGAGAAACCGAGGGCTTCTCCCCGCAGCGTCATTTGGAGGTTTTGGGACGACACGCCCCTAAACTCGCCCTGGACGTGGTGCTGGCCGACGAGGCCGCCGTGCCCGACCGTGATTCGCTGACCGCCGCCGCCGAGCGGTTCGGCGCCACGGTCGAGCTGGCCCCGGTGGCCAGGCCCGACGGAAGCCCCCGGCACGACCCGGAGCTGTTGGCCGCCGCGTACGACCGTATTTTTCGGATGCATGGAAGGATCGGCCCATGGCGATGACGGCAGCGGTGAAGGACGAGATCTCCCGGCTCCCCGTCACCCGGACCTGCTGCAGGAAGGCGGAGGTCTCCGCCATTCTGCGGTTCGCCGGCGGCCTCCACCTGGTGAGCGGGCGCATCGTGATCGAGGCGGAGCTGGACACCGCGATGGCGGCCCGCCGCCTCAAGCGGGACATCCTGGAGATCTTCGGCCACAGCTCCGAACTGATCGTGATGGCCCCGGGCGGGCTGCGCCGCGGCTCGCGCTACGTCGTCCGGGTGGTCGCGGGCGGCGACCAGCTGGCCCGCCAGACGGGTCTGGTGGACGGCCGCGGCCGTCCGATCCGCGGCCTGCCCCCGCAGGTGGTCTCCGGGGCCACCTGTGACGCCGAGGCGGCCTGGCGTGGTGCCTTCCTGGCCCACGGCTCCCTCACCGAGCCCGGCCGCTCCTCCTCCCTGGAGGTGACCTGCCCCGGCCCCGAGGCCGCGCTCGCCCTGGTCGGCGCCGCCCGCCGGCTGTCGATCGCGGCCAAGGCGCGCGAGGTGCGCGGCGTGGACCGGGTCGTGGTCCGCGACGGCGACGCGATCGGCGCGCTGCTCACCCGGCTCGGCGCGCACGAGTCGGTGCTGGCCTGGGAGGAGCGACGGATGCGCCGCGAGGTGCGTGCCACGGCGAACCGGCTGGCCAACTTCGACGACGCCAACCTCCGCCGCTCCGCCCGCGCGGCCGTCGCCGCCGGCGCCCGCGTCCAGCGCGCCCTGGAGATCCTCGCCGACGACGTCCCCGAGCACCTCGCCGCGGCCGGCCGGCTGCGTATGGAGCACAAGCAGGCCTCCCTGGAGGAGCTGGGCGCGCTCGCCGACCCGCCGCTCACCAAGGACGCCGTGGCCGGCCGGATCCGCCGGCTGCTGGCGATGGCCGACAAGCGCGCCGCCGACCTGGGCATCCCGGGCACCGAGGCCAGTATCGGTGAGGAGCTGGACGACAAGCTGATGGTCTGACACGTGATCGGGGACCGGCGCCGGCACCCACTCGGGTGAGTGGCGCCGGTACTCCCGTGTCGCGACGGCGCCCTTGACCCGATCATGTTGTGTCATGAGCCTGGCATCTGTTCGCCGCTGCGGCGGACCACTCCCAGGGGGGCACATGAGACACAGAGCGAGATCGATCCTCGCTGTCGGCACGCTCCTGATCGGCGGAGCGGGCTTCGCACCCATCGCCCAGGCACAGCCCGCGGGCCCCGCGGGCCCCGCGGGCCCCGCGGGCTCGGACGCCGACGAGGTCAAGGTCTTCCACGCCGACGTCACCAAGACGCAGGTGCCCCTGCTCCTCGCGGCGGGGCAGGACGGCCACGAACTCGGTGAGCGGGTGCCCGACCGGGGCACGGCCACCGTGGAGGTCTACCTCACCGAGGGGCAGGCCGGGAAGCTGGAGGAACAGGGCGTCGACCTCACCGAGCACGCGCTCTCCGCCCGGGCGAGGACCCGCGTCGAGGACGCAGCCGAGGGCGTGTTCCGTCCGTACGGCGGAGCGGGCGGTCTGCGGGAGGAGATCCTGCGCACCGCGCGGGAGAACCCCGACCTCACCAAGGTCGTCTCCATCGGCAGGACGGTCAGGGGCCAGGACATCCTCGCCCTGAAGCTCACCAGGAAGGCCGGGAAGACGAAGGACGGCGCGAAACCGGCCGTCCTCTACATGTCCAACCAGCACGCCCGCGAGTGGATCACGCCGGAGATGACCCGGCGGCTGATGCACCACTACCTGGACTCGTACCGGACGGACCAGCAGATCAAGAAGATCGTCGACACCACCGAACTGTGGTTCGTCCTCTCCGCCAACCCCGACGGCTACGACCACACCTTCGCCGACGAGGACAACCGCCTCTGGCGCAAGAACCTGCGGGACGTCAACGGGGACGGCGCCATCGGCACCGGCGACGGCGTCGACCTCAACCGCAACTTCCCCTACAAGTGGGGCTACGACGACGAGGGCTCGTCCCCCGACCCCACCAGCCAGACCTACCGCGGCGCGAGCCCCGGCTCCGAGCCCGAGACCAGGGCCGTCGACGCCTTCCAGAAGCGGATCGGCTTCACCTACGGCATCAACTACCACTCCGCGGCCGAACTCCTCCTCTACGGGGTCGGCTGGCAGGTGGCCACGCCGACCCCCGACGACGTCCTCTACGAGGCCCTGGCCGGCACGCCCGGCAACTCCGCGATCCCCGGCTACCACCCGCAGCTCTCCTCCGAGCTGTACACCACCAACGGCGAGGCCGACGGCCACGCGGCCAACGTCAACGGCATGGCGATGTTCACCCCCGAGATGTCGACCTGCCAGACCGTCTCCGAGGCCGACCCCGACGACGAGTGGAACGCCGGCGACTGCCGGTCGGGCTTCAACTTCCCCGACGACGAGAAACTGATCCAGCAGGAGTTCGCGAAGAACATCCCGTTCGCGCTCTCCGTCGCCGAGTCCGCCTCCCACCCCGACCGGCCGTCCTCGTCCGTCGGCCTGCAGGCCGCGGACTTCACCCCGTCGGCCTTCGGCACGTCGTACGCGCGCGGCGCCGGCCAGGAGGTCTCCGTCGTCGTCCGCAGGGCCGTGCGCGACAAGGAACTGAAGTACCGCGTCAACGGCGGCCGTACGCACGGCGCGGACCTCAGGCCCTGGAAGGGCGGGGAGCGGTACGGCGGTGAGGACAACCTCCACTTCGAGGAGTACCGGGCGAAGGTGAGGCACGGCGGGCCCGGCGACAAGGTCGAGGTGTGGTTCACCGGGGAGAGCCGCGGGGGCAGGGACGTCTCCAGTGAGCACTTCACCTACACCGTCGCCGAACGGCCCCGCGCGGACCTCCTCGTCGTCGCCGAGGAGGGCGCGAAGAGCACGCAGGCCCAGAAGTACGTCGACGCGCTGAAGGCCAACGGCCGCCGCGCGGCGGTCTGGGACGTCGCCGAGCAGGGAGCCCCGGACGCGCTCGGCGTGCTGAGCCACTTCGACACGGTCGTCCACCACACCGGCGCCGCCGCCCCGGGCATCGCCACCCAGCTCCGGCTGCGGGCCTTCCTCAACGAGGGCGGCCGGCTGATCGAGGCGGGCGAACAGGCCGGCGGCAGCGTCGACCTCGGCGGCGGCGCCCCGTCCGACGACTTCGGTCAGTACTACCTGGGCGCCTACTCCCGCACCTCCACCCCCGGGGCCACGGCGTTCACCGGTTCCGGAAGCCTGGGCGGCTTCACCGGCCCGCTCGGCGACGCGCCCGGCAATCCGCTGGACGAGGCCGGCGCCTACGGGGTCACCTCCGACGAGCTGCCCGCCGAGCGGTACCCGCAGTTCGCGAGCGCCGGCGCCGGGCGCTTCCCCGGCACGGTCGACCCGTACGGGCCCTACGCCGGCTCGTACATGGCGGCCGCCGTGCACACCGACGACGGCTACAAGCGCCTCACCCGCACCATCGACCTCACCGGCACCGCCGCGGCCGACAGGCCCACCCTGCGCACCCAGCTGCTGTGGGACACCGAACCGGGCTACGACCACGTCGTCGTCGAGGCGCACACCGCCGGCACCGACGACTGGACGACCCTGCCCGAGGCGGGCGGCGCGACCCGCGCCACCGTGCCGAGCGAGTGTGCGGCCGGGTTCTACATGGGCGAGCACCCGTGGCTGGAGCACTACCTGACGCTGGGCGACGACGGCTGCGCCGCGACCGGCACCACCGGTTCCTGGAACAGCCTCACCGGCTCCTCCGGGGGCTGGCGGCAGGTGGAGTTCGACCTGAGCGCCTACGCCGGGAAGACGGTCGAGGTCTCCCTCGCCTACGTCACCGACCCGGGCAGCGGCGGCCACGGCGTCCTCGCCGACGAGGCCTCGCTCGTGACCGGCGGCACCGCGGCCGACACCGAGGGCTTCGAGAGCTCGCTCGGCGCCTGGACGGTGTCCGGACCGCCCGCGGGCAGCCCGGTCGTCCTGAAGGACTGGACGCGCACCGGAGCGCTGTTCCGGACCTACGGAGCGGTCACCACCGGCGACACCGTGCTGCTGGGCTTCGGCCTGGAGCACCTCGCCTCCGCGGCCGACCGGACCGCACTGCTGCGGAAGGCGCTGGCTGCCCTGGACGGGTGACACCGCACGTCAGGACGTGTTGACATCCCGTAACGAGATCGAGTGACGGCGGGCCGCCGGCCCGGGCGGTCCGTACCCTACTGACGGGTACGGGCCGCCTCGCCGGGTATGGGCTACTCGATGTCACGACCGGGGCCCCGGAGAGGTAGGGTCGACAGTGGTCGGGGACATCCCAAATACAGCTCGCCGGCGACTAGAGCCGGCGCACCAACGAGGAGATCGGTTCGTGACGATCCGCGTAGGCATCAACGGGTTTGGCCGCATCGGTCGCAACTACTTCCGCGCTCTGCTGGAGCAGGGCGCCGACATCGAGATCGTGGCCGTCAACGACCTGGGGGACACGGCGACCACTGCGCACCTGCTGAAGTACGACACCATCCTGGGCCGCCTCAAGCAGGAGGTCTCGCACACCGCCGACACGATCACCGTCGGCGGCAGGACGATCAAGGTGCTCTCCGAGCGCAACCCCGCCGACATCCCGTGGGGCGAGCTGGGTGTCGACATCGTCATCGAGTCGACCGGCATCTTCACCAAGAAGGAAGACGCCGAGAAGCACATCGCCGGCGGCGCCAAGAAGGTCATCATCTCCGCCCCGGCGAAGAACGAGGACATCACCCTCGTCATGGGCGTCAACCACGATCAGTACGACGCGGCCAACCACCACGTCATCTCCAACGCCTCCTGCACCACCAACTGCGTGGCGCCGATGGCGAAGGTCCTCGACGAGAACTTCGGCATCGTCAAGGGTCTGATGACCACGGTGCACGCGTACACGAACGACCAGCGGATCCTGGACTTCCCGCACAAGGACCTGCGCCGCGCGCGTGCCGCCGCCGAGAACATCATTCCGACCACCACCGGTGCCGCCAAGGCCACCGCCCTGGTGCTCCCGCAGCTCAAGGGCAAGCTGGACGGCATGGCCATGCGCGTCCCGGTCCCCACCGGCTCGGTCACCGACCTGGTCGTGGAGCTCTCCCGCGAGGTCACCAAGGAAGAGGTCAACGCCGCCTTCCAGAAGGCCGCCGAGGGTGAGCTCAAGGGCTACCTCGAGTACACCGAGGACGAGATCGTCTCCTCCGACATCGTCAACGCCCCGGCGTCCTGCACCTTCGACTCGTCCCTGACCATGGTCCAGGACGGCAAGAGCGTGAAGGTCATCGGCTGGTACGACAACGAGTGGGGCTACAGCAACCGCCTCGTCGACCTGACGGTCTTCGTGGGCAACCAGCTCTGATCACGGAGCGGGCAGCCTGATATGAGTGCAGGGCTCGGCCGGTGCGGCAACGCGCTGACCGAGCCCTGACGCACGTATCGGAACAGCCGCCCTCTTTCGATCACGAGCGAACACGAGCGAACACGTTGCTCTAGCCAGGGAGCCCCCATGAAGACGATCGACGAACTCCTCTCCGAAGGCGTCGCGGGCAAGCGGGTCTTCGTCCGCGCCGACCTCAACGTGCCACTGGACGGCACCGCCATCACCGACGACGGCCGCATCCGCGCCGTGCTGCCCACCGTCAGGGCCCTCGCCGAGGCGGGCGCCCGCGTGGTCGTCGCCTCCCACCTGGGCCGCCCCAAGGGCGCCCCGGACCCAGCCTTCTCGCTCGCCCCGGCCGCCACGCGCCTTGGTGAACTCCTCGGCGCCGACGTCGCGTTCGCGACCGACACCGTCGGCGAGTCCGCCGGCGCCACCGTCGCCGGCCTGGCCGACGGGCAGGTCGCGGTCATCGAGAACCTGCGCTTCAACGCCGGCGAGACCAGCAAGGACGACGCCGAGCGCGGCGAGTTCGCCGACCGGCTCGCCGCCCTCGCCGACGTGTACGTGGGCGACGGCTTCGGCGCGGTGCACCGCAAGCACGCCTCGGTCTACGACCTCCCGGCGCGGCTGCCGCACTACGCCGGTCACCTCATCGCCACCGAGGTCGGCGTCCTGAAGAAGCTCACCGACGAGGTCCAGCGGCCCTACGTCGTCGCCCTCGGCGGCGCCAAGGTCTCCGACAAGCTCGCCGTCATCGACGAACTGCTCGGCAAGGCCGACCGCATCCTCATCGGCGGCGGCATGGCGTACACCTTCCTCAAGGCCCAGGGCCACGAGGTCGGCGCGTCCCTCCTGCAGGAGGACCAGATCCCTGCCGTCCGGGAGTACCTGGAGCGCGCCGAGAAGAACGGCGTCGAGCTGGTGGTGCCCGTCGACACGCTGGTCACCGCGGAGTTCCCCGACATGAGGGCCAAGGCGCCGACCAACCCCACCAACGTCGCCGCGGACGCCGTCCCGGCCGACCACATGGGTCTGGACATCGGTCCTCGGACCCGCAAGCTGTACGCCTCGAAGCTCGCCGACGCCGCCACCGTCTTCTGGAACGGCCCCATGGGCGTCTTCGAGCACCCCGATTACGCCGAGGGCACCAAGGCGGTCGCCCAGGCCCTCATCGACTCCCCGGGCTTCACCGTGGTCGGCGGCGGCGACTCCGCCGCGGCCGTCCGCACCCTGGGCTTCGATGAGCAGGCATTCGGCCACATCTCGACCGGTGGCGGCGCCTCCCTCGAGTACCTCGAGGGCAAGACGCTCCCCGGCCTCGCCGCACTGGAGGACTGACCTCAATGACCACACGCACGCCGCTGATGGCGGGCAACTGGAAGATGAACCTCAACCACCTCGAGGCCATCGCCCACGTCCAGAAGCTCGCCTTCGCCCTCGCCGACAAGGACTACGAGGCCGTCGAGGTCGCGGTCCTGCCGCCCTTCACCGACCTGCGCTCCGTGCAGACCCTGGTCGACGGCGACAAGCTGAAGATCACGTACGGCGCCCAGGACATCTCCGCGCACGACGGCGGGGCCTACACCGGCGAGATCTCCGGCCCGATGCTGGCCAAACTGAAGTGCGCCTACGTCGCCGTGGGGCACTCGGAGCGGCGCCAGTACCACGCCGAGACGGACGAGATCGTGAACGCCAAGGTGAAGGCGGCCTACAAGCACGGCATCACCCCCATCCTCTGCGTCGGCGAGGAGCTGGAGGTCCGCGAGGCGGGCAACCACGTCGCCCACACCCTCGCCCAGGTCGAGGGCGGTCTGAAGGACCTTCCGGCCGAGCAGGCCGAGACGGTCGTGATCGCCTACGAGCCGGTGTGGGCCATCGGCACCGGCAAGGTCTGCGGCGCCGAGGACGCGCAGGAGGTCTGCGCGGCCATCCGCGGCAAGCTCGCCGAGCTGTACGGCCAGGAGCTGGCCGCCAAGGTCCGCATCCAGTACGGAGGCTCGGTCAAGTCCGGCAACGTCGCCGAGATCATGGCGCAGGCCGACATCGACGGCGCCCTGGTCGGCGGCGCCTCGCTGGACGCCGACGAGTTCGTCAGGATCGTTCGTTTCCGCGACCAGTGAGCCGCAGGGGCTCGACACCGGCTGGGAGCGCCCCGGGGGCGAACCGACGGGCCGGGAGTAGGCCGTAGCGACGATCCGTCGTACCCTTGCGGGGTCCAGCAGTGTGCTGGGCCCCGCGTCGTCCATCCGCATCCGAGGAAGTTGGTCCAGCCGTGGTTCTGGGGTTCTCCATCGCCCTGATCGTCTTCAGCCTGCTGCTGATGCTGCTGGTGCTGATGCACAAGGGGAAGGGCGGCGGCCTCTCCGACATGTTCGGTGGTGGTATGCAGTCCTCCGTCGGCGGCTCCTCGGTCGCCGAGCGCAACCTCGACCGGATCACCGTCGTGGTCGGTCTGCTCTGGTTCGCGTGCATCGTCGTGCTCGGCATCACCATGAAGATGAACAACTGATCCGAGTGCGCGCCACGCACCCATGTCCCAAGCATTTCGCACGTAAGGCCCCATGTGCGGTACGCGCAGCTGAGCGCGGCCTATCATGGGGCCTGCGTCTGGATACAGGGGCGGTAACTCCCCGCACTGGACGTGCGTTGGGCCTTACGTAGACTGAGGCGCTCGCAGCGAAGCGGAACGCCGACTCGCTTTGCGGCACCATCACGCAGGGAGTTACGACCGTGGCAAGTGGCAACGCGATCCGGGGAAGCCGGGTCGGGGCGGGCCCGATGGGCGAGGCCGAGCGCGGCGAGTCCGCGCCCCGGTTGCGCATCTCCTTCTGGTGCTCCAACGGGCATGAGACACAGCCGAGCTTCGCGAGCGACGCGCAGGTGCCCGATACCTGGGACTGCCCCCGTTGCGGATTCCCGGCCGGGCAGGACCGCGACAACCCGCCGGCCCCGCCGCGCATCGAGCCCTACAAGACGCACCTCGCCTATGTGCGGGAGCGGCGCAGCGACGCGGACGGCGAGGCGATCCTCGCCGAGGCACTCGCCAAACTGCGGGGCGAGATCTAGACCGGTTCGCTTCGGATTTCCTCAGCCCTCTTCTTCCGTCCTGTTCACCGCTGATCAATTAGGTTGGGGACAGCGGGACCACCCAAGGAAGAAGGCTGAAGTCCGAGATGAACGCAGACGGTCGTACCAGGCTCCATCAGACGCCCGAGTGGACCGCACTGGCCAAGCACCGCGAGGAGCTCGGCGAGGTGCGGTTGCGCGAGCTGTTCGCCGCCGACCCCGGCCGCGGCACCGGGTACGCCCTCCGGGTCGGTGACCTGTACGTCGACTACTCCAAGCACCTGATCACCGACGAGACGCTGCGGCTGCTGCGGGAGTTGGCCGTCGCCACCGACGTCTTCGGGCTGCGCGACGCCATGTTCCGGGGGGAGCGGATCAACACCACCGAGGACCGGGCCGTGCTGCACACCGCGCTGAGGGCCCCTCGGGACGCGGTGATCGAGGTCGACGGGGAGAACGTCGTCCCGGCCGTGCACGCCGTCCTCGACAGGATGGCCGACTTCGCCGGCCGGATCCGCTCCGGCGAGTGGGCCGGCCACACCGGCAAGCGCATCCGCAACGTCGTCAACATCGGCATCGGCGGCTCCGATCTGGGCCCTGCCATGGCGTACGAGGTGCTGCGCGCCTTCACCGACCGTGACCTCACCGTCCGTTTCGTGTCGAACGTGGACGGCGCCGACCTGCACGAGGCCACCCGGGACCTGGACCCGTCCGAGACGCTGTTCGTCATCGCGTCCAAGACCTTCACCACCATCGAGACGGTCACCAACGCCACCTCCGCGCGGACCTGGCTGCTGAACGCCCTCGGTGACGAGGAGGCGGTCGCCCGGCACTTCGTCGCGCTGTCGACCAACGCCGGGAAGGTCGCCGAGTTCGGCATCGACACGGCCAACATGTTCGAGTTCTGGGACTGGGTCGGAGGCCGTTACTCCTACGACTCCGCGATCGGCCTGTCGCTGATGATCGCCATCGGCCCGGAGCGCTTCCGGGAGATGCTCGACGGCTTCCGCCTCGTCGACGAGCACTTCCGCACCGCCCCCGCCGAGTCCAACGTGCCGCTGCTGCTGGGCCTGCTCGGCGTCTGGTACGGCAACTTCCACGACGCGCAGTCGCACGCGGTACTGCCGTACTCGCACTACCTGTCGAAGTTCACCGCCTACCTCCAGCAGCTCGACATGGAGTCCAACGGCAAGTACGTCGGCCGGGACGGACGTGAGGTCGAGTGGCAGACGGGACCGGTGGTGTGGGGCACGCCCGGCACCAACGGGCAGCACGCCTACTACCAGTTGATCCACCAGGGGACGAAGCTGATCCCGGCGGACTTCATCGGCTTCGCCGAGCCCGTCGCCGAGCTGAGCGACGAACTCAAGGCCCAGCACGACCTGTTGATGGCCAACTTCTTCGCCCAGACCCAGGCCCTCGCCTTCGGCAAGACCCCCGACGAGGTGCGCGGCGAAGGGGTGCCGGAGGAACTGGTCCCGCACAGGACGTTCAAGGGCGACCACCCCACGACCACCGTCCTCGCGCGTGAGCTCACGCCGTCCGTGCTCGGCCAGCTCGTCGCGCTCTACGAGCACAAGGTGTTCGTGCAGGGCGCGATCTGGGGCATCGACTCCTTCGACCAGTGGGGCGTCGAACTCGGCAAGGTCCTCGCCAAGCGCGTCGAACCCGCCCTCACCGAAGGGGCCGACGTGCCGGGCCTGGACGCCTCCACCCAGGCCCTCGTCGCCGCCTACCGGGAGCTGCGCGGCCGGCAGTGAGCACGGCACGGGGAGGCGGGCGGCCCGGCACCGTCCGCCTCCCCGTAAGATCCTCCGCGATCATCATGGCGAGCGTTCGGGGGAATGCAAGGTGGCACGTACGTCCGGAAGCTGGACCGGCGGCACGCTGAGGGCCGGGACCTTCCTGAAACCCCATCACGTCGCGAGGGCGGTGTTCCACCCCGCCTGGATCCCGCAGCCGCTCGACCCGTCCGTCGAGCGGCTCAAGCGCTTCAGGGTCATCGCCGGAGCGGTCGCCTCCGTCGGCGTCTACACCGTCCTGGAGGGCGGCTTCGACGTCACGGAGCTGCTGGAGAACGCGCTGACCGCCTCGGCGGTGCTGCTGGTCCTCACCCCGCTGACGGTCGGCGTGATGCTCCTCGTCTGGCGGCGCACCGGCACCGTGCGCCAGCTGCGGGTGCCGCTGCTCAACGCCCTCAAACTGCTCCTGCTGTTCATCGGCTGCGTGGTCGCGCTGGTGCTGCTGGTGCAGATGACGAGCGGGTCGGGCAGTGTGTTCGTGACCCTGGGCGGCGTCCTGACGATGATGTGGATGACCGTCTTCGTGGTCTCCGGAGCCGTACGGGTGAGCGGCAACTTCTTCGGCACGGCCGCCGTGCACCGCTGTCTGCCGGCCCTGCTCGCCACGGTGACCAGTTGGCTGATGGCGATCCCCGACCTCGTCACCGGCGATCTGCACGGGCTCAGCCTCACCATGGGTGTCGTCTTCATCCTGGGCGCCCCGGTGACCGTCACGGCGATCGCCCTGGTGGAGGCGGGCCGGCTGAAGCGGCGCTACGGCGTCCGGCTGGGCGCCCACCCGGTGAACCTCCCGCCGGTACCGGGCCCCGTCCCGCCGGCGCCGCCGACCGTGCCGCCGACGGGACTGCCCCACGTACCGCCGCAGGGAAACCCGTACGCTCCGCACCCGCAGCCCCCGTACGTCCCCGGCGCGGGCGGGAACCCGTACGCCGGGCAGCCGCAGCCGCCGTACCACCCGCGCAGCCCCTACGGCGGCTGACGGAACCCCGGCGCGGGGCGCTCAGGCCACCGCGCCCAGCGTGTCCGCGAGACGGCGGCGGGCCCGCGCGTGCCGCCGGGAGGGCGCGAGGACCGCGGCCCCGGCACCGCCGCCGCGCCGAGCAGGACGAGCAGCGCGGGGGAGGGCGGCTGGGCGATCCCGGCGCCGATGCCGCTCGATCTCCCCCCGGGCGTCGATCAGCCAGTGCGCCAGCGGCAGCCCCGGAGCCATGGCGAGGAGCACGGCCGCCAGGGCCGTACCGGCGGTGACGGGCTGCCGTTCGCGGTGTCCCTGCTGCGGCACTGCTTCGCCGGGATGCCGGAGGAGATGCCGGAGGCCGCGCGGAGGGCCGGGGGAGCGAGGGGCGGGCCTCACCCGGCCGGTGCCGCCGGTGGGGCGGCCGGCGACCGCCGGCCTCGCGATCCTCCAGTCCCGGTGGGTGCGGAACGACATGCTGGTGACGTTGTTGTCCGCGGACAGCTCGTCGCAGCCGTTGAGCGGGCAACTGCAGTCGCGGATCCGGCAGTCCGGGAGCAGCACCGACGTGCCGGGGCCGGGGGCGTCTCTGTCGCCGGTGATGCCGGTGGTCGTGTTCCTCGACTTCCAGCGGCACTTCGTGCAGAGGGGGTCATGGCGGGGTCGGTGAAGCAGGAAGCGGGGCGGGGAGGGGGGTGGGCCCCCCCCCCCCCCCCCCGGGCGCCCCCCCCCCCCCCCCCCCCCCCCCCCCCCCCCCCGGGGGCCCCCCCCCCCCCCCCCCCCCCCCC
>NZ_JAHWZY010000043.1:0-46438 GCF_041380215.1 Streptomyces pimonensis | reverse complement strand
AGGCTAGCCCGCCCGGCCCACCACCCAGTCCCCGATCCGCTCCAGCAGCTCCTGCGGCGCCGCGTTCTCCGCGTGCCCCATGCCGGCCTCGACCCACAGTTCCCCGTGTTCCCCGGCGGCGGCCGCCAGCATCCGCGGATGGTCGAGCGGGAAGTAGCCGTCCCGGTCCCCGTGCACGATCAGCAGCGGCGTGGGCGCGATCCGGGGCACCGCCTCGGCGGGCGACACCGGCACCGGGTCCCACTGCCGGTGGTGGATCCGCGTCCGCAGCCCGTACCGCCCCACCAGCCGCCCGGACGGCCGGGTCACCAGCCAGTGCAGCCGCCGCATGGGAGCGGTGCCCCGGTAGAACCACCGCGCGGGCGCGCTCACGGAGACGACGGCGTCGACCCCGGCGTCCCGGCCGGCCGCGGCGTGCCGCAGCACCACCGAGCCGCCCATGGAGAACCCGACGGTGGCCACCCGCGCGTACCCCAGCCCGCGTGCCCACCCCACCGCCGCCGCGAGATCGAGCACCTCCCGGTCCCCCACGGTCGACCGCCCGCCCGACGCCCCGTGCCCCCGGAAGGAGAACGTCACGACACCGCCGTACCGGGCGAAGGCCCGCGCCGCCCGCCGCACGTGCGGCCGGTCCGCGTGCCCGGTGAATCCGTGCGCGATCACGAAGACGAGATCACGGAAAGGGGGGTCCCCCGGTTCGTATACGGAATCGATCGCCACCCCGTCCGCAGTGCGCAGGAACGTCCGCAAAGGCACCCGGTCCCGCGTTGCCTCAGGTGTCTCGGAGTGCGGACGAATGGTGGATCGCGTGGTGGATCGCGCCACATGACCTGCCCGACCGGTACTCATGTCGGCTATTCTGCTGCGAAGAGGACTCGGGCAGCGAAGCCCCCGGGTCCTTTTGTGCTTTCGGAAGCGTTGTATGCGAAGGCGGGAAACCGCCGGTGTACGGGCCGTCGAACGCACGCAGCAATGCCGTAAACGTCCTCGTAGGGACCGAGGAGGAACCAGACGTTATGGGCGAGCGAACCGTGCACGAGCGAACGAAGAAGACCCGGACCGGTGGGGTGCGATGAGCTCTCTGCTGCTGCTGACCAACGCCCTCCAGCCGTCGACGGAGGTGCTTCCCGCCCTCGGTCTGCTACTGCACAACGTGCGCGTGGCCCCCGCGGAGGGCCCCGCCCTCGTCGACACCCCCGGCGCCGACGTGATCCTGGTCGACGGCCGCCGCGACCTCCCGCAGGTCCGCAGCCTGTGCCAGCTGCTGCGTTCCACCGGCCCCGGCTGTCCCCTCGTCCTGGTCGTGACCGAGGGCGGCCTGGCCGCCGTCACCGCGGACTGGGGCATCGACGACCTCCTCCTGGACACCGCGGGCCCGGCCGAGGTGGAGGCACGCCTGCGCCTCGCCATGGGCCGCCAGCAGATCGTCAAGGACGACTCCCCGATGGAGATCCGCAACGGCGACCTGTCGGTCGACGAGGCGACCTACTCCGCGAAACTCAAGGGCCGGGTCCTCGACCTGACCTTCAAGGAGTTCGAACTGCTCAAGTACCTCGCGCAGCACCCCGGCCGGGTCTTCACCCGCGCCCAGCTGCTCCAGGAGGTCTGGGGCTACGACTACTTCGGCGGCACCCGCACGGTCGACGTCCACGTACGGCGCCTGCGCGCCAAACTCGGCCCCGAGCACGAGTCGCTGATCGGCACCGTCCGCAACGTCGGCTACCGGTTCGTCACCCCCGAGAAACCCGAGAAGCCGGCGCGCGCCGCGGAGGACGCCCGGACCGAGGAGCAGACGGGCACCGCGGAAGCGGCGTCATCCAAGGTCTGATACTTCCTGCCCACCTCGGTTATATCCGCGTAGACTCCGCGCGTGGCCAAGGTAACCAGGGATGATGTGGCGCGGCTCGCGGGAACGTCCACCGCCGTCGTCAGCTACGTCATCAACAACGGACCCCGGCCGGTCGCCCCGGCCACGCGCGAGCGCGTCCTCACCGCGATCAAGGAGCTGGGGTACCGGCCGGACCGGGTCGCCCAGGCGATGGCCTCGCGGCGCACGGACCTCATAGGCCTGATCATCCCGGACGCCCGTCAGCCGTTCTTCGGCGAGATGGCGCACGCGGTCGAGCAGGCCGCCTCCGAGCGCGGGAAGATGGTGCTGGTCGGCAACACCGACTACATCGCCGAGCGCGAGGTCCACTACCTGCGGGCCTTCCTCGGGATGCGGGTCTCCGGTCTGATCCTGGTCAGCCACGCGCTCAACGACCAGGCCGCCGCGGAGATCGAGGCGTGGGACGCCCGGATCGTCCTGCTGCACGAGCGCCCGGAGGCGATCGACGACGTCGCCGTCGTCACCGACGACCTCGGCGGCGCCCAGCTCGCCGTGCGCCACCTGCTGGAACACGGCAACGAGTACGTGGCCTGCGTCGGCGGCACCGCGGAGACCCCCGCCGTCGGCGACCCGGTCTCCGACCACGTCGAGGGCTGGCGGCGCGCGATGGAGGAGGCCGGCATACCGACCGAGGGCCGTCTCTTCGAGGCCCCGTACAACCGCTACGACGCCTACCGTGTCGGCCTGGACGTCCTCTCCGGCCCGGACCGCCCGCCCGCGGTCTTCTGCTCCACCGACGACCAGGCGATCGGCATCCTGCGCGCCGCACGGGAGCTGCGGATCGACGTGCCGAGGGGGCTGGCGGTCGCCGGGTTCGACGACATCAAGGAGGCGGCGCTCGCGGACCCGCCGCTGACCACGGTCGCCTCCGACCGCTCGGCGATGGCCCGCGCGGCGGTCGACCTCGTCCTGGACGACGGAGTGCGGGTGACGGGCTCCCGCCGCGAGCGGCTGAAGGTGTACCCGTCCCGCCTGGTGGTCCGCCACTCCTGCGGCTGCGGGTAACCGGCCCCCTCGGCGGGACCCGCGGCCTTTATGTCGGGCATACGAGGTTCTGCCGGGCTTCTCAGCACACACTCAGCTCGCTCTCATGGTCGGGCGCGAGGCTCGGAGCCATGACCGAGAGCCCCCGCCCCAGCAGCGAGTACGGAAGCCCCGCCCCGGTGGACCCCGAGTGGCCGCCCCCGCCGGCGTACGCGCCGTCCCCGCGGCCCGCGCAGGAGTTCCCGCAGGAGCTCTCCCGGCAACCCGCACGGGACGTCACGCAGGAGTTCGCGCAGGGGCCCGTGCCGCAGCCCGCGAAGAGGAAGCGCGCCCGCGGCCCGGCGGCCCTGCTCACGGCCGTGGCGATCGTCGCGGCGGCGGTGGGCGGCGGCACCGCCTACGGCATCCAGGAACTGGCCGGCGGCGACACCGTCGCCTCCGGTTCGACCAGCGCCAGCGTCGTACCGTCGAGCCAGAAGGGCACGGTGGCCGGTGTCGCGGAGGCGGTCACCCCGAGCATCGTCGAGATCAACGCGACCTCGAACGCCGGGTCCTCCACCGGCTCCGGTGTGATCATCACGTCCGACGGCGAGATCGTCACCAACCACCACGTCGTGTCCGGGGCCTCGTCGATCGAGGTGCGGACCAGCGACGGCACGACGTACACGGCGGAGACCGTCGGCACCGACAGCAGCAAGGACCTCGCCCTGATCGAGCTGGAGGACGCCTCCGGTCTGCAGGCGGCCACCCTCGGCGACTCCGACGGCGTGCAGGTCGGTGACCAGGTCGTGGCGATCGGTTCCCCCGAGGGCCTGACCTCCACGGTGACCAGTGGCATCGTCTCGGCCCTCGGCCGTGACGTGACCGTCTCGACGGACGAGAGCCGGGGTCGGCAGCAGCAGGGCGGCGGCTGGCCGTTCGAGTACGGCGGCCAGGAGTTCAACGGCGACACGGGCGACTCCACGACCACGTACCAGGCGATCCAGACCGACGCGTCCCTGAACCCGGGCAACTCCGGCGGTGCGCTGATCGACATGAACGGCCACATCATCGGCATCAACTCCGCGATGTACTCGTCGAGCGGCAGCGGCTCGTCCTCGTCCGACGCGGGCAGCGTGGGCCTGGGCTTCGCCATCCCGATCGACACCGTCGAGTCGGACCTGGCGGCGCTGCGCTCCGGCTCGACGACCTGACGCGCGCCCCGCGTACCGTGCGAGGCTGAAGGCCTGAACCCGTAGAGCCGTGAGGAACCCCGAGCCCATGAGCCCCGCAGAAGGCGACCGTGCCCCCCAGCGCATCCTGATCGTCGACGACGAGCCGGCGGTGCGCGAAGCGCTCCAGCGCAGCCTGGCCTTCGAGGGGTACGACACCGAGGTCGCCGTCGACGGCGCGGACGCCCTGGAGAAGGCGGCAGCCCGCCGGCCCGACCTGCTCGTCCTGGACATCCAGATGCCCCGCATGGACGGCCTGACCGCCGCCCGCCGCATCCGCGCCACCGGTGACACCACGCCCATCCTGATGCTGACCGCCCGGGACACCGTCGGCGACCGGGTGACCGGCCTCGACGCGGGGGCGGACGACTACCTGGTCAAGCCGTTCGAGCTGGACGAGCTGTTCGCCCGGATCCGCGCGCTGCTGCGCCGCAGCTCGTACGCGGCGGCGGTGGACGCCTCCGCCGAGTCGGACGACGTCCTCTCCTTCGCCGACCTGCGCATGGACCTGGCGACCCGCGAGGTCGCGCGGGGCGCCCGGCAGGTGGAGCTGACCCGCACGGAGTTCACCCTGCTTGAGATGTTCATGGCACACCCGCGCCAGGTGCTCACCCGTGAGCAGATCCTGAAGGCGGTCTGGGGCTTCGACTTCGAGCCGTCGTCCAACTCGCTCGACGTGTACGTCATGTACCTGCGCCGCAAGACCGAGGCGGGCGGCGAGCCGCGCCTGGTGCACACGGTGCGGGGGGTGGGGTACGTGCTGCGGCAGGGCGGCGCGGAGTGAGCGGGCTGGTCCGCCGCGTCCGCGCCCTGCCCATCCGGGCCCGGCTGTCGCTGCTGGTGGCGGCGGCGGTGGCGTTCGCGGTGGCGGTGGTGGCGGCGGCGTGCTGGTTCGTGGTGAAGAGCGTGCTGGTGAGCTCGTTGGACGAGGCCCTGAAGGCGAACCGCATGGACGGGCAGCAGGTGAGCAAGTACCTCAACCTGCGCACGGGCCTGTGCGCCCACGATCCCGTGACGCACGAGGAGAACCCCTTCGGTTCCTCGGTACAGCTCGTGGACCGCAAGGGCGGGAGCTGCCTCATCATCGGCACGGAGGAGGTCCCGCTCGCCGACGCCGACCGCGCCGTCGCCGAGGGCGCGTCCACCGACGCGCTGCACGACGCGACGGGCTCCGACGGCGGGCGGTACCGGGTCTTCACCTACACCGTGCCCGGCCTTCCGGGCGTCGCCGTGTCCGCCGCACGCCCGCTGAGCGAGGTGGACGACTCCCTCAACAACCTGGCGCTGGTCCTGGTCTTCGTCGCGGGCGCGGGGGTCGTGGGCGCCGCCGCCGCCGGCCTCTGGGTGGCCCGGACCGCCCTGCGCCCCGTGGACGAACTGACCAGGGCCGTCGAACACGTCGCCCGCACCGAGGACCTCACCGTCCGCATCCCCGTGGAGGACGAGTCGGAGGACGAGATCGCCCGTCTCTCCCGCTCCTTCAACTCCATGACGTCCGCGCTGGCCAGCTCCCGCGACCTCCAGCAGCAGCTGATCGCGGACGCCGGGCACGAACTGCGCACCCCGCTCACCTCGCTCCGCACCAACATCGAACTCCTCACCCGCAGCGAGGAGACGGGCCGCCCTATCCCGCCCGACGACCGCAAGGCCCTGCTCGCCTCCGTGAAGGCGCAGATGACGGAACTGGCCGCGCTCATCGGCGACCTGCAGGAGCTGTCCCGCCCCGACACCGGCCAGCACGAGGGCCGTGCGCAGATCGTCGCCTGGCAGGACGTCGTCGAGTCGGCCCTGCGCCGCGCCCGGCTGCGCGGCCCGGAGCTGACCATCACGGCGGACGTCCGCCCCTGGTACGTACGGGCGGAGCCGTCGGCCCTGGAGCGGGCGATGGTCAACATCCTGGACAACGCGGTGAAGTTCAGCCCCGAGGGCGGCACGATCGTCGTGCGCCTGGCCGACGGCGTCCTCACCGTCCGCGACCACGGTCCCGGCATCCCCGCCGACGAACTCCCGTACGTCTTCGACCGGTTCTGGCGCTCCCCGAGCGCCCGCGCCCTGCCGGGCTCCGGTCTCGGCCTGTCCATCGTGGCCCGTACGGTGCAGCAGGCGGGCGGCGGGGTGTCCCTGGCCCCGGCGGACGGCGGCGGCACGACGGCCACGGTCCGCCTGCCGGGCGCCCCGGCCCCTCCACCGGAGGTTCCTTAGAGCTCCCGCAGATAGGCGGGCGCTCATGGGCGTCGCTTGGGGCGGTCGTCCCAGCGGTGGGTGGTCCAGGCTCGGCGGATCAGGCTACGGATGGTGATGATCGTGTCCGCGAGGTCGAGGAAGGCGTTGATGACGGTCGCACGGCGCTCGTAGCAGCGGGCAAGGCGGTGGAAGGCATTCTGCCAGGCGTGCGTGCGCTCGACATGCCACCGCTGGCTCGCCTGGATCGGCGCCTTCTCACCCTTGTGCGCGATGCGGCCGTGCAGGTTGCGGGCGGCGAGTTCGGTGCGGCTAATGTCCGAGTCGTAGCCGGCGTCCAGATGGACTGTGATGTCGTCGGGCAGCGGCCCGAGGTCGTCCAGCAGGTCCAGGGTCGGCGCGAGAAGCGGTGAGTCGTGGCGGTTCGCCCCGGCCAGGACCCGGCCGAGTGGGATCCCGTAACCATCTGTCATGCCTGAGCGTTTCAAGCCCTGCTTGCCGCGATCGACCGGTGAGGGCCCGGCGACCTCGCCGCCGCCGGGGGCCTTGGTGATGGAGCCGTCGATGGCGATCTGGTCGAGCACGAGCCCGACGATCCGGTCGTAGGACTCCAGCATGATCTGTTTGAGCCGGGCGAAGATGCCGAGCCGGATCCACTCGTCGCGGCGGTTGCGGATGGTGGTCGCCGAGCAGGTCGTGTCGGAGATCGCCTGGTAGGAGCAGCCGAAGCGCAGAAGCTGCAACAGCTTGTCGAACACGATCCGGTCGCTGATGCGGCGGCGGTGGCACCCCAGCGGGTGGGACGGATCGACCGTAGGGCGCTCAGGCAAGAACGCCGCGAATTGGTCCCAGGGCGGGTCAGTCAGCCATGATGGAAGCACGGGCACAGGTCCCCCAGTGATCACAGAGCGTCGCAACTCCATGATCACCGGGTCCTGGGCCCGCCTTGTCGCCGGGGACTTCCCACGCCGCCTGTCTGCGTGAGTGCGGCGGATTATTGATGGGCCGCCAGGTGATGGAAGTCCCATAGGCAGACTATGAAGCGGAATGTGCTATCGCCGTCTACTGCTGCAGCTTCGTGATGTCGCGCCAGAGGATGGAGGCTGTCGCTGGGACGATCAGCGTCGTCGCAGGGACGGGTCGAGCAGCGCGGGCGGGGTGTCGTTCTTCTCGTGTGCGGCGAGGTCGGTGCCGGGGGCGACGATGGCGTCGATCGCGTCGAGTACGTCGGTGGGGAGCTTGGTGTCTGCGGCGGCGAGCTGCGAGTGCAGGTGGTCCGGCGTCCGGGGGCCGATGAGCGCGCTGGTCACGCCGGGGTGCGCGGTCACGAAGCCGAGCGCGAGCTGGATCATCGTCAGGCCGGCGTCGTCGGCGACTCCGGCCAGCCGCTCGACGGCGTCGAGCCTGGCCCGGTTGGAGGGGGTGGTGGTGTCGAAGCGTTGCGGCATGAACGTTGAGCGGCTGGTGGTGATGTCCCTGCCCTCGCGGATCGCGCCCGACAGCCAGCCCGAGGCCAGTGGGCTCCATACCAGGACGCCGAGCCCGTACTGCTCTGTCACGGGCAGCACATGGGTCTCGACGCCGCGTTGCAGGATCGAGTAGCTGGGCTGTTCGGTGACGTAACGGCTCAAGTGGTGCTCGCGGGCGGCCCACTGGGCTTGCACGATGCGGTAGGCGGGAAAGGTCGAGGAGCCGAAGTAGCGGATCTTTCCCGCGCGCTGCAGGTCGGTCAACGCTGACAGGGTCTCCTCGTCGCTGGTGTTCGGATCCCACCGGTGGATCTGGTAAAGGTCGACGTGGTCGACGCCGAGCCGACGCAGGCTGTCCTCCAGCGCGGTGACCAGCCAGCGGCGCGAACTGCCCTGGCGGTTGCGCTCGTCGCCCATCGGCATGGTCGCTTTCGTGGCCAGCACGATGTCGTCGCGGTGCCCGGCGATGGCCTTGCCGACCATCTCCTCCGACTCGCCGCCGCTGTACACGTCGGCAGTGTCGATCAGGTTGATCCCCGCCTCCAGCGCGGCGTCGACGATGGCGGTGACCTCGTCCTGGGTGGTGCGCCCGATCTTTCCGAAGTTCATCGCGCCGAGCGCGAGGGTGCTGACCTGCACACCGGTGCGGCCCAAGGTGCGGTACTGCATGACCGTGTCTCCTCATGGGGGAAGCGTGGTGCATTACATGGCTTGGTTACCGGGTTCCTGCTCTGGCATTATGAGCAAAACGGAACCTCGTTCCGGAACGATACGGAACATGGTTCCGTTTTTGCAAGCGGTGAGTGGAAGGAACGCGTGGTGAGCGACAGCTGCGAGGGCGCAGGACAGGCGGCCCCGTCTGGGCGGAAGGATGCCCGACGTAACAAGGAAACCCTGCTCGATGCGGCCGCCGCGGTCTTCGTCACGTCAGGCGTGGACGCGCCGGTACGCGACATCGCGGCCAGGGCGGGCGTCGGGCTGGGGACGATCTACCGCCACTTCCCGACGCGAGCGGACCTCATCATCGGCGTCTACCGGCATCAAGTCGACGCCTGCGCCGATGCCGGTCCGGCCCTGCTGGCGACTAGCTCTCCGCACACAGCCCTAGGGAAGTGGATCAACCTCTTCGTCGATTTCCTGGTGACCAAACACGGACTCGCCTCTGTGCTACAGGCCGACAACGCCGGCTTCGAGGCGCTGCATGCCTACTTCCTCGACCGTCTCCTACCCGTCTGCACCGAACTGCTCGAAGCCGCAGCCGTCGCCGGCGAGATCCGCCCCGACATCGACGCGTACCAGCTCATGCGCGGCGTCGGTAACCTCTGCATCGGCGCGGACAGCGATCCCCGCTACGACGCACGCCGGATGACCGAACTGCTCATCGCAGGGCTACGCCGACCACACCACTGACCTCGGCGACCTCGCGCGTGCGGCTCTGCCAGGAGGTCGCGCGATCGCCGCCACCCCGGATCGACCGCTCCCCTCGGTCGCCTTCGGCACCACCGAGGAAGCCGCCGCCGCGGCCCTCTTCCCCATGGTCAACAACTACGTCACCGGTCAGATACATCACCATCGACGACGGCGAAACCCTCAGCTGAAACCGGACACCACCTGGGCTCAGACTCGAGCATGGCGGCAGCACGTGCGCAGGTCTGCCCAGTGATCACAGAGCGTCGCAACTTCGTGATCACCAGGACCGGTGTCCGCCTTGTCGCCAGGGACTCCCCAACCTGCCTATCTGTGCGACCTCTTAGCGAAGACGGCGGCAGCCTTTCCGTGCCGGGCGGCGACCGATCGGCGTCCCCTCCCCCACGCGGAACCGATCGCCGCATGAGCGAGCACCGCAGCAGGGCCCGGCACCGCGGGTCCGGGAAGTTCCTGGCCGTCGGCCTCCCGCTGGCCCTGACCGCCGCCGGAGCGCCGGCCCACGGCACCGACCTGGTTCCCCAGCAGGCGTCCGCCGCGACGGCGACCGCCGCCGCCCCCGCCTGGGCCACCGCCGCCGCCGACGGCTTCGCCTCCGTCGACGCGCTCGGCCAGAACGGCACGTACGGCGGCCGGGACGGGCAGACCGTCACCGTGCGCACGCAGACCGAGCTGGAGAAGTACGCCACGGCCGCCGAGCCGTACGTCGTCGTGGCCGGGACGATCACAAGGAAGACCGCTTCGCCGAGTACAGGAACACGGGCGCGGGCTCGGGCCCGGCAAGCGGTGACCGCCCTCACCTGACGGACTCCCGGGCGGCCGACCAGGAGGTCGCGGACTGGCTGGCGGGCTGGACGCCTTCGGCGTCCTGACCCCGCCGTCCGGCGACGCCCCCGCCCGCCGGGGGACCGGCCGGCGCTTCAGCCGCCCGCGGCCTCGTCCGGGTGGAGGGCATCGAGGACGAGGGTGAGGCCGAAGCCGAACTCGTCGGCGTAGTCGTAGCCGGTCCGGAGGACGTGCTCGGTGGTCAGTTCGGTGAGGTGCGGGTAGGTGTCGGCGGGCATCTCGCGCACGAGGGTGCCCGCGACCTCGTCCAGCCCCGCCGGGTCCCGGAACGGCAGGCTCGCCTCCTGGAGCGCGAAGCCGTACAGGTAGCTGTCGATCAGCGAGATGGCGTGCGCGGTCATCGGGACGGAGAACCCCGCGGCACGCAACGCGCCGATGACGGCGTCGTGGTGGCGCAGGGTCGCGGGGCCGGGCTTCGTGCGGGAGTCCATCAGGCCGATGGCCCACGGATGGCGTCGCAGGACGGCACGGGCGGAGGCCGCGCGGTGGCGCATGGCGCTCCTCCAGTCCGTGTCGCGCGGCGGCAGGTCGATCTCACCGAACACCGCGTCCACCATGCCGTCGAGGATGTCCTCCCTGCCCGTCACGTGGTGGTAGAGCGACATCGCCTCGACTCCCAGCGGTTCGGCGACGGCCCGCATGGTGAGCGCGGCCGCCCCCTTCTCGTCCGCCACCGTCACCGCCGTACGGATCACCCGCTCGCGACTGAGCGGGGTACGCACCGCCGTCCCGCGCCGGCCCTTGCCTCCCTCGGACATCCGCCTCTCCTCCTCACGTCCCTTGACTGCCTTACGCCATAAGGCTAGCGTGCCTTACAACATAAGGTGAGCAGGTCGGCATTCCGGCGGAGGGGCTGCGCCATGGACACGGATCGCGTGAAGAAGGTCTGCATCATCGGGGCTTCGGGGAAGCTCGGGCAGTACATGGTCGGACACGCGCTCGAACGCGGCTACGAGGTGGTCGGCGTGTGCCGGGAACGCAGCGTGCCGAAGCTGGCCTCGTTCGAAGGCCGGATGACCATCGTCCCCGGACCCACGAACGACCCGGAGGTGATCCGGCGGGCGGTCGCCGGGTGCGACGGGGTGCTGACGGTGCTGGTGCCCTGGGGTGTGCGGCAGTACGCGTCGGGCACCGCGCAGGCGGTGCTCGACCACGCGCGGCCCGGCGCCCGCCTGGTCTTCTCCTGCGGCTGGCACATCACACGCGACGGCAAGGACAGGTACTCACGGATGTTCACGCTGGGCGTCCGGATCGCGGCCGTGCTGGGCAAGCTCGTCCGCGCCGTCGAGATCGACGACCAGGTGGAGGCGTGCCGGCGGGTGTTCGCCAGCGACACCCGCTGGACGGTGGTGCGCGGCAGCTCCCTGGAGGAGGGCGAGAGCCAGGGCCTGCCCGTGTGGAGCCGGCACGTGGGCGACCCGGTACTGGCCAGCGACCTGACGCGCCGGGTGGACTTCGCGCTGTTCATGGTGGAGGCGCTCACCGACGACACGCTCGTCCGGGAGGCCCCGGCGATCGTCGGCCGCCGCACCCCCAGCGCCCTCGCCCACACCGACGGCCCCCACGGCCACGGTTAGTGCCGGGGCCGTGGGGCCGCCGGGCTTCCGCCGGTGTCAGGCGAACGGGCCGTGCGCTCCGCGCTCACCAGGCGACGGAGTCGCTGGAGGAGACGCGGCGCATCGCGGCCGGCCGGGGGACGCACACCCCCCGGCCGCCCGCGTGAGCCGCGTGACACGCTGGGCGCATGTCGACACCGCCGGACGGGCTGCCCGTCTACCGCGTATTGACCGGTCCCGACGACTCGGCCTTCTGCCACCGCGTGAGCGAGGCACTGGAGAGGGGATACCTGCTGCACGAAGGGCCGTCGGTCACCTTCGACGGTGAGCGGGTGATCGTCGCTCAGGCGGTCGTGTGGCCCGGGTAGGAACCGGCGCTTTCGAAACGGTCCCGTCGGAGGCACAGGAGAGGCGGAGTGCTGCGGCATCCCGGAATCCGGAGAAGGCCACCGGGGTACGGGCCATGCCGCCGCGAGAGGGTTCAGCGTCGTGTCCCGCTCCTTCGCGACCCGGGCGAGGTGGTCGCGGGTCTGTCGGGACACCTGAATGGTGGTGTGCTCTGCCGTGGTCTCACCACGGCCATGCTCCGGTGGCTCGCACGGACCCTCCCGATCGCATCACCCTGAAGGGGCGACATGCGTCGGGGCCGGTACGAGGCGGTGAACGCGCCTCGTACCGGCCCCGGCCGCCCGGAGGGTCAGCTCACGATCGTGATGCGGTCCGCCTTCGGCGGGACGATCGGGGTCGTGGGCGTCGAGTTGGCGGTCAGGTACCGCTCCAGGGCCGTCAGGTCGTCCTCGCCGACCAGGTCGTTGGTGCCCTGGCCCAGGGTCGGGAAGCCGTCGCCGCCGCCCGCGAGGAAGCTGTTCGTCGCGACGCGGTAGGTGGCGGACGGGTCGATGGGCGAGCCGTCGAGCCTGATCGAGTCCGTGACCACGCGGTCCGCGCCGGTCCTCGTCAGGTCCAGGGTGTAGGTCAGGCCGGAGGAGATCTGAAGGATCTTCGGAGCCGCCTCGTTCGCGCCGCTGACCTGCTCCTTCAGGGCCTGGACGACCTGCGCCCCGGTGAAGTCCTGGAGGTTGACCGTGTTGGCGAACGGCTGGACGGTGAAGGCCTCGGCGAAGGTCACCACGCCGTCGCCCTCCGCGCCGCTCGCCGCGTGGGTGAGGGAGGCGCGGATGCCGCCCGGGTTCATCAGCGCCAGGTCGGTCTCCGCGTCCAGCGTCCTGCCGTACTCCAGCTGCGCGTCGGCGATCAGGTCGCCGAGCGGGGACTCCGTGCCGTCGCGCGGGATGTCGCCGGAGATGTAGCCGATCGCGCGGTCGCCGATGGGGGCGGCGAGGGTGTTCCACTTGTCGATCAGGCGGGTCATGTCGGGTGCCTTGGGGACGTCCCGGGTGACCACGTGGTTCGCGGACTTCACGGCCGTACGGGCGATGTCACCCGTCGCGCGGTCGTAGGTCAGCGTGGTGTCCGTGTAGAGGCGGCCGAAGGAGGCGGCCGAGGTGACCGTGCGGGGCTTGCCCGCCGGGTCGGGGATGGTGCACACGTACGCGCTGTGGGTGTGGCCGGTGACCAGCGCGTCCACCTGCGGCGAGACGTTCTTCGCGATGTCCGCGATCGGGCCGGAGACACCGTCGCCGGCGCCCGGGGAGTCGCAGTCGTAGTTGTAGGAGGACGAGGCCGGGAAGCCGCCCTCGTGGATGAGCGCCACGATCGACTTCACGCCCTGGCGCTGGAGCTCCTTGGCGTACCTGTTGATCGTCTCGACCTCGTCCTTGAAGACGAGGCCCTTCACGCCCTCCGCCGAGACGATGTCCGGAGTGCCCTCCAGGGTCACGCCGATGAAGCCGACCTTGACGCCCTGCTTCTTCCAGACCCAGTACGGCTTGAGGAGGGGCTTCCCCGTCTTCTCGTCCAGGACGTTCGCCGCCAGGTACGGGAAGTCGGCGCCCTTGAACCGCTTGTCGGTGTAGCAGCCCTCGGTGGGGTGGCAGCCGCCGTTCTGGAGGCGGGCCAGTTCCTTCGCGCCCTCGTCGAACTCGTGGTTGCCGACGCTCGTCACGTCGAGGTCGAGCCTGTTCAGCGCCTCGATGGTGGGCTCGTCGTGGAAGAGACCGGAGAGGAGCGGGGACGCGCCGACCATGTCGCCGCCGGCGGCGGTGATGGAGTAGCGGTTGCCCTCGCGCGCCTCGCGCAGGTGGGTGGCGAGGTACTCCACGCCGCCCGCGTCGACGGTCTTCGTCGTGCCGTCGTGCTGGAGTTCGGTGACCCGGCCGGAGGAGCCGGACGGCGGCTCCAGGTTGCCGTGCAGGTCGTTGAAGGACAGCAGCTGCACGTCCTGGTAGCGGCCGGGACGGGTCTCGCCCTTGTTCCCGCGGTTCTCGCCCGCGGTCGCCGCTCCCGGCAGGGCTGCCGCGGCCAGCGCGCCGACGGTGAGCACACCGGCGGCGGTCGCGAGGAGACGGTTGGTACGGCGTCTGCGGCGCTGGTGGTGCGCCGGGGATGTGGCTGGCATGCGCCCCCCTGTGGGTCCGAGTGGGTACCGGCGCAGCCTAGAGTCAACGCGCGTAGCGCAACAGGGTGTCCGGGGTTACGGCCTGGTTTAGCTTTCGCCGACACCGTCGCCGTCCGTTCCGGGGCCGCCTCCCCTTAACCTCGTATGCATGACCAGCGACGACTTCGCACGGCCCGGCCGCCCTCGCTCGCTCCAGACGTACGCCGCGCTCGGCCCCGAGCAGACCGGGGCGGTGCTCGCCCTGCTCGCGGAGGCCGCCCGGACCGACGGACAGCAGGCGGTCTCCGAACAGGGGCGGTTGCAGCTGCGCGGCGGGGAGCGGGACGGGGTCTCGCACCTGCTGCTCTCCGTCGACGGCGAACTCGTCGGATACGCCCAGCTGGAGGACACCGATCCGGTGGAGCCGCCGACCGCCGAGCTGGTCGTGCACCCCTCGCACCGGGGCAACGGCCACGGGCGGGTGCTCGGTTCGGCGCTGCTCGCCGCCTCCGGGAAGCGGCTGCGGGTGTGGGCGCACGGCGGCCACTCCGCCGCCCGGCACCTCGCGCAGGTCCTCGGGCTGACGCTGTTCCGGGAACTGCGGCAGATGCGGCGGCCGCTGGCCGGCCTCGACCTGCCCGACCCGGTGCTGCCGGAGGGCGTGCGCGTCCGTACGTTCGTGCCGGGGCAGGACGACGCCGCCTGGCTCGCGGTGAACGCCGCCGCCTTCGCCCACCACCCCGAGCAGGGCGCCCTCACCCAGCGCGACCTGGACGACCGCAAGGCCGAGGCGTGGTTCGACCCCGCCGGGTTCTTCCTGGCGGAGAAGGACGGCCGGCCCGTCGGCTTCCACTGGACCAAGGTGCACGCGGCGGAGCGCCTGGGCGAGGTGTACGTCCTCGGGGTGAGCCCCGACGCCCAGGGCGGCGGCCTCGGCAAATCCCTCACCACGATCGGGCTGCGGCACCTGGCCGGCGAGGGACTGCCGACGGCCATGCTCTACGTCGACGCCGACAACAAGGCGGCGGTCTCCGTCTACGAGCGGCTGGGCTTCGTCACGCACGAGACGGACCTGATGTACCGGACGGAGACCTGAGCCCCCAAAGGGTGAGGCGACGCCTCGGTTCCGCCGCGCACACCACGCCCACCACCACCGTCACGCACAGCAGGGCCGCCCAGCGGTCGTGGGCCGCCGCCCACCCCGTGTCGTCCGGGGTCGTGAACAACCCCCAGCCTCCGGGGACCAGCAGCGGGGCCAGGACCGACCCGACGAGCAGGAACGCGGCGACCGCCTGACCCGGCCGGGTGACGTCCCCACGGTGGATCGTGAGCGCCGCCCCGGCCAGGGCGAGGGCGAGGGCCGTCGCCGCCTCGAGGGTGATCCCGGCGGCCGGGGGCCGTGCGGATCCGGGCACCAGGAGCAGCGCGGCGGTCCACCACACGGCGGCGACCGGGGCCACGAGCAGGACGCGCAGTCCGTGGCGGACGGCCCGCCGGGTGGGGACGGCGGCCGTGGTGTGCCGGGCGGGGTCGTCCAGGACGAAGGCCGCCCCCAGCGCGAAGGCCACCGCGGCCGCCCGCAGCGCGTTCAGCGCGAGCCGGGCGTCCGCCTCACCGCCCGTCAGCCTCGGCGCGGCGGCGAGCAGCAGGCCCAGGGTGCCGGCCGCCCCGATCACCCTCCAGGGCACGGTCCGTACGGTCGGCCGCAGCAGGGCCGTGTCCACGGTCCTCACAAGCACTCGTCCTTCGCCTCCGGTGCGTCCAGGCCCAGCAGCCGCGCGGCCCGGTCCGTCGTCACCTCGGGGGCCGTCAGTTCGGACCAGTGCGCCTTCACCTTCGCGGCGTTCTCCTCCTTGGGGCGTCGCAGCAGCTCGCGCACCACCTCCGTGTGCGCGGCGGTCATGCGCAGCGTTTGCGTCTGCGAGAGGACGATCGCCGAGCCGACGTCGCTGTCGTCCAGGCGCACCCGCCGCAGGTCCGCCATCGGGTCGGGGCGGCCTGCGAGCGCCAGCCACACGACGGTGACCATCCGGCCGTCGCACATCGCGCCCAGCTCCTCCTCCGACCCCGTGACCAGCACACCGGCCACGGCGACGGCGAACTCCGGGACCCGGTTGCCGCCCCAGGCCGTGCCGACGGTCACCTCGTCCGGACGGGCGGCCGGGGCGATCGCCGCGTCGATGTCCAGGCCGTACCGCGCCTCGACGCGCTGCCGCACCACGAGCGGCCGGTCCTGCGCGGCGCCGCCCGCCAGGGAGCGCACGCCGTCGAGGACCTCGGCCCAGTCGTCGGTGCGCGCTGCCCACTCCGGGAAGGCGCAGTACGTCGTGCCGTCCCGTTCGGCGCACCGCTGTTCCTTCTCCGGGGTGACGGAGAACCGCGTACGCGCCTCGGTCGTCTCCCGCGACACGCCCTGGGACTGGGCCACCGCGCCGACCAGGGTCAGCGCCACCGCCCCGGCGGCGCCGGCCCGGACGGTCCACAGCCGGGCGCCCCCGGAGAGCAGCACCGCGAACAGGGCCGCGCTCAGCGCGAGGCCCGCGAGGTAGAGGGCGTGCCAGGCGGCGGGGCGGCCCAGCAGCTCGGACGGCAGCGTGGCGGAGGTGTTCTCGCCGACCGTCGGCGCCAGCCACCGCGCCCACCCCTCGTTGCCGGGGCCGGGGGACAGCAGGAGGTAGAACAGGAGGAAGACGATCAGCAGCGGGGCCACGGCCGGGGAGGCCAGCAGCCGTGCCAGCAGTACCCCGAAAGCCCCGAGCAGCAGCACGGACAGCGGCCCGGCCAGCAGTTCGCCCGGCGAACCGTGCCCGACCGCGCCGGGTTTGAGCGCCTCCCAGGTGAACTGGCCGGCCACGCACACCCCGGCGAGCAGCGCGACGGCCGCGACGGACAGCAGATGGGCGACCGTACGGCGCCACGGCTGGACCACCAGCACCGCGAGGTGCCGGTCGGTGTCGTGCCGCCGGGAGCGCAGCACGGCCTGGTTGGCGCACAGCAGCACCGCGAGGCCGACGAGCAGGGGCGCGTTCTGGGTGGCCCGGTCGGCGTCCTGCAGCGCGGGGAAGCCGTCCCACGAGGTGCGGGCCCTCCACACCGTCCAGCCGAGGTACACGGCGAAGGCGATGAGGACCGGCGCCCGCAGCAGGAGCCGGCGGGCCTCGAAGCCGGCCAGGGCGAACACGGCCGTCCAGGACGCGCGCAGGCCGGACGCCGTGGCCGTGGCCGTGGCCGCGGCCGCGGCCGCGGCCGCCGGGGTCCCGGTGGTGAGCGTGCTCATGCGGCCGCCTCCGCTTCCGTGCCGTCGAGGGCGAGCAGGTAGCCGTCCTCCAGGGTGGGCTCGAGGAGGTCCGCGCCGGCGGGCGGGTCGCCCACGTTGCGGAAGGTGCCGAGTCCGGTGCGCCAGCCGGCCTTAGCGCCGGGCTCGCGTTCGGCGCTGCTCCACACCCGGCCGGCGGCCCGCTCGGTGAGCTCGGCGGGGGTGCCGTCGAAGCGGACGGTGCCGTCGGCCAGGACGACGACCCGGTGGCAGAGCATCGCCACGTCCTCGGTCTGGTGCGTGGACAGCAGCACCGTGCGGCCCTCACCGGCCCGTGCGATCAGCTCCCGGAACCGCACGCGCTGTTCGGGGTCGAGTCCGACGGTGGGCTCGTCGAGGACGAGGAAGGCGGGGTCGCCGACGAGCGCCGCCGCCAGCGCCACCCGCTGGCGCATGCCGCCGGACAGCTTGCGGATCCGCTTGCCGCGCACGTCGCCGAGGCCGGTCTCGTCGAGCACCCTGCGCACCTCGCGGTGGCGGGCGGAGCGGTCGGTGAGCTCCTTGAGGATCGCCACGTAGTCGACGAACTCGAAGGCGGTGAAGTCGGGATGGAAGCCGGGCGTCTGCGGCAGGTAGCCGAGCCGGCGCCGGACCTCCAGCCGGCCGCGCGCGGTGCCCGGGTCGTGGCCGAGCACCGTGAAGGCGCCCCGGTCGGCCGGTACGGCGGTGGCGAGCACCCGCAGCAGCGTGGTCTTGCCCGCGCCGTTGGGCCCGAGCAGCCCGGTGACGCCGGCGGACAGCCGCAGCGACACGCCGTCGAGGGCGCGGGTGCCGCCGTAACGGAGGCTCAGCCCGGAGGCGGAGACGGTGGGGGTCATGCGGAACTCCCGTACAGATGGACGCGGGTGGATGGGTCGAAGGCGGCCGGACCGCGGCTCCCCGGCCCGGGGGACCACCGGGGGCGGACGGCCGCGGGCCCGGCCGGCAGACGCCGGACGGATGGCCGGGGTACCTGGCCTGCAAGGTGCCGGGGCGGTCGGGCCGGACCTCCCGGTGGAGGAGGCGGACCGTCGCCCCGCGCTCCCCCTCCCGGCGGGAAGCAGGGCGGCCGTCAGGCCGCACTCCGGCCGCTGAGGTCGAAGCGGTCCCGGAGCAGGACCAGCAGCCCGGCGGCGAGGACGGCGACCGCCGCCGACACGCCCTGCCCGGCCGCGGTGAACGGGGCGAGCGGGCCGTCCCCGCCGGCCCGGACGGCGTCCGCCGTGAGCAGCAGCGCGATCCAGCCGCCGCCGACGAGGGACGGGGCGAGCACCGGGCCCAGCCGGACGGTCAGCGCAAGCCCGCTCGCGGTGAGCGCGAGGGCGGGCAGCAGCCAGGCCAGGGCACGCAGCCCGTACCCGGGCAGGGCGAGCGTGGCCAGCCCGTTGAGGCCGAGCCCGGCGCCGAGCACCGCCACCGTGCGGATCATCAGCAGCCGGAAGCCGTGCGTCGGGGCGACGACCGCCAGCTCGTACGTCGGGTCCAGCGCGGGCCCGTACGACAACGCGACCCCGGCGAGCGGCAGCAGCGGGGCGAGGGCGAGGAAGAGAGTGGGTGAGCCGGTGGTGCCGTGACCGGCGGTGACGGCCACGGTGAGCAGGAGGACGGCGGCGACCGCCCCCAGCCAGGAGCGGCGCAGCGCCGGGGTGGCGGTGAGCAGCCGTGCGATGTGGTCGGCGACACCGAGCCGCAGCAGCAGCGACTCCAGGAATCCGGGCCGGGGCGCGTCCAGCTCGGCGTCGAGCCGGTCCCATCCGGCGTCGAGGGCGACCGGGTCGCTCACCTCGGCGAGGACGGCCCGGCAGTGCGCGCAGTCGGCGAGGTGGGTGTCGGCCGACCACAGCAGGGGTGCCGGGAGGCCGCCCCGCGCGTAGGCCCGCAGGTCCTCCTCGGGCACGTGCCAGCCGGTGCCGCCCCCGGGCGCACCGCCCGTCGTCGCGTACGTCATGCCAGCGCCTCCCGGAGTTGCCTGCGGGCCCGCATCGCCCGTGTCTTGACCGTGCCCGGCGGGATGCCGAGCAGGACGGCGGCCTCGCGGGTGGTCAGCCCGTCGACGACCGTGGCCTGGAGCACCGCGCGCAGTTCCGGCGACAGCCGGACCAGCGCACCGGCGAGGTCCCCGTGCTCCACCCCCGCGAGCACGCGGTCCTCCGCCGACACCTCGTCCCGGTGCCGCAGCCGCGCCAGCGTCTGCCGCAGCCGGCCGCGCGCGCCGGCGCCGCGCAGGGCGTCGACCAGCCGGCGCGAGGCGATCCGCCACAGCCAGCCGGCCGGGTCCCCGTCCTCCCGGTACCGCGCGCTCCCCCGCCACACCGCCAGGAACGTCTCCTGCACGACGTCGTCGACGATCCCCGCGTCGGCGCACCGGCCGCGCATCCGGGCGGTCAGCCACGGCGCGTACCGCCGGTACAGCTCCTCGAAGGCGCGCCGGTCCCCGTCCGCCGCGACGGCGCGCAGCAGCTCTCCGTCGCCTCTCGTTTCGCTCACGTCCCCTCATCGGCCGAGCCCGGCCGATCGGTTCACGGGAGGCTCGGGAACATCGCTTGCCTCTCCGGCCGCCCTTGCGTCGCCCCTTCACCGCTCAATGAGCGAAAGGGTGATGTCGAGTGGCCGGCCACCGCACCGACCGGCGCGGCGGCGTGGCCACCTGCGTCCAGATCGTGCAGCAGACCAAGCAGGACCTGCGCCCGGGCCTGCTGGTGCCCGGCGACAGGCTGTCCACGGCCCGCGGGGTCGTCGAAGCCACCGTCGTGAGCCCCAGCACCGTGCCGAAGGTCTACCGCGAGCTGGAACGCGAGGCACTGGCGGAGGCCCGGCGCGGACTCGGCGCCCTCGTACGGCGCTCCCTGGGCGCCGCCCCCGCCGACTCCCCGCTCCGTGCGGAGCCGGAGGACCGGGCGTCCCGGACCCACGAGGCAGGCCCCCACCGCCTTCCGGCTGCTGCGCCACAGCACCGGCACGGCACGACGGGGCCCGCACGAGCGGCGTGAGCACGGACGCCCCGGTGCCGCGGGGCGACGGGGGCGACGGGGCGGCGCCGCCGTCCCGGGTGCGTGCGGCGCGGATCTCCTCGGCCGGCCGGTGTCGCGAAGGCGTCCGCCGTACGGGCCGACCGGCCCATGCGGCCCGGCCCCGCGAGACGGAAGGTACCCGCGCCGCGCGCCTCCGCGCACCCCGTGCGGCCGCCCCCGCACCCCGTGAGCCGTCCCGCGCTATCCCGCACGTCATGTCCTCGTAACCATTGATTCAGACAGGCTTGCGACGCTCGGCCAATGCATCCCGCCGCGCCAGAGCCTTCACCGCCCAGAAAGGTGAACGGGGGGAACGGGGACGCCTCAGGGCCACCACCGCTCCCACCCGCGTTCTCCGACGCGCCCGTGACACCGGCGGCGCGGAACAATGGGGTCATGAGCCAGCCCGACACCCAGGCACAGGTACAGCACCCGCAGCCCTCCGTGGGCTCCATCGCGGCCCACCGCCCGCACACCCTGGCCGGAGCGGTCTCCGACCTCGAACCCGACATCGACGCGGACCTCGACGGTTACGAGGAGTCGCTGGCGGACGGCGCCACCCCGCTCCCGCAGGGCCGCTTCCTCGACCGGGAGCGCAGCTGGCTCGCGTTCAACGAACGCGTCCTCGAACTCGCCGAGGACCCCTCCACGCCGCTGCTGGAGCGCGCCAACTTCCTGGCCATCTTCGCCAGCAACCTGGACGAGTTCTTCATGGTCCGCGTGGCCGGACTGAAGCGCCGCATCGCCACCGGCGTCGCCACCCGCTCCGCCTCCGGCCTCCAGCCGCGCGAGGTGCTGGAGATGATCTGGGCCCGCTCCCGCGAGCTGATGGCCCGGCACGCCGCCTGTTACCACGAGGACGTCGCCCCCGCGCTCGCGGAGGAGGGCATCCACCTGGTCCGCTGGAACGAGCTGACGGAGAAGGAACAGGCCCGTCTGTTCACCCTCTTCCGGCACCAGATCTTCCCGGTCCTCACCCCGCTCGCGGTCGACCCCGCGCACCCCTTCCCGTACATCTCGGGTCTGTCGCTGAACCTGGCCGTGGTCGTCCGCAACCCGGTCACCGGCCACAGGCACTTCGCCCGCGTCAAGGTGCCGCCGCTGCTGTCCCGCTTCCTGGAGAGCTCCCCCGGCCGCTACGTCCCCGTCGAGGACGTCATCGCCGCGCACCTGGAGGAGCTGTTCCCGGGCATGGAGGTGCTCCAGCACCACGCCTTCCGGCTCACCCGCAACGAGGACCTCGAGGTCGAGGAGGACGACGCGGAGAACCTGCTCCAGGCGCTGGAGAAGGAGCTCATGCGGCGCCGCTTCGGGCCGCCGGTGCGCCTGGAGGTCGAGGAGTCCATCGACCGCGAGGTGCTGGACCTGCTGGTGCGGGAGCTGAAGGTCAGCGAGGCCGAGGTGTACCCGCTGCCGGGCCCGCTGGACCTCACCGGCCTGTTCCGCATCCACGGCCTGGACCGGCCCGAGCTGAAGTACCCGAAGTTCATCGCCGGCACCCACCGCGACCTGGCGGAGGTGGAGACCGCGTCCCAGCCCGACGTCTTCGCCGCCCTGCGCAGCCGGGACGTGCTGCTGCACCACCCGTACGACTCGTTCTCCACGTCGGTGCAGGCGTTCCTGCAGCAGGCCGCCGAGGACCCCGACGTGCTGGCCATCAAGCAGACCCTGTACCGCACGTCGGGCGACTCCCCCATAGTCGACGCGCTCATCGACGCCGCCGAGGCCGGCAAGCAGGTGCTGGTGCTGGTCGAGATCAAGGCGCGTTTCGACGAGCACGCGAACATCAAGTGGGCGCGCAAGCTGGAGGAGGCCGGCTGCCACGTCGTGTACGGCCTGGTCGGCCTGAAGACCCACTGCAAGCTGTCGCTGGTGGTCCGTCAGGAGGGCGAGACGCTCCGGCGGTACAGCCACGTCGGCACCGGCAACTACCACCCGAAGACGGCCCGCCTCTACGAGGACCTCGGGCTGCTCACCGCGGACCCGCAGGTCGGGGCGGACCTCTCCGACCTGTTCAACCGGCTCTCCGGCTACTCCCGCCGCGAGACCTACCGGCGCCTCCTCGTCGCCCCCAAGTCCCTGCGGGACGGTCTGATCTCCCGCATCGACAAGGAGGCCCAGCACCACCGCGCCGGGCGCCCCGCCTACGTCCGCATCAAGGTGAACTCGATGGTCGACGAGGCCGTCATCGACGCCTGCTACCGGGCGTCGCAGGCGGGCGTGCCGGTGGACATCTGGGTGCGCGGCATCTGTGCGATCCGGCCGGGCGTGGCGGGCCTGTCGGAGAACGTGCGGGTACGGTCCGTCCTCGGCCGCTTCCTCGAGCACTCCCGCGTGTTCGCCTTCGGCAACGGCGGCGAGCCCGAGGTGTGGTTCGGCAGCGCGGACATGATGCACCGCAACCTCGACCGCCGGATAGAGGCGCTGGTGCGGGTCACCGACCCGGCTCACCGGGCGACCCTGAACCGGCTGCTGGAGACCGGCATGTCGGACACCACCCAGTCCTGGCACCTCGCCGCGGACGGCGAGTGGACCCGGCACGCGACGGACGCGGACGGCCAGCCCCTGCGCAACGTCCAGGAGATGCTCATAGACGCCCGGAGGCGCCGGCGTGGCACAGCGACACCTTGACCCGACGGCCGGTCCGGTACCGGCGGACGTCCTGGCCGGCTACCTGCGGGACCGGGCGACCGAGTTCCTCCGCGCGCTGCGCCTCCACCGGGAGACCGGTGCGGGCGCGGCCGCGTCGGAGGATTCCGTCGAGGCGGCCCGCGCGCTGCGCCGCGCGGCCCGCCGCGTCAGCGCCAGCCTGCACACCTTCCAGCCGGTCCTGGACCCCGACTGGTCGGAGGCGATGCGTCCCGAACTGGCCTGGGTCTCCGGCACCCTGGCCCTGGAGCACGCCTGCGCGTCCCGCCTGGACCAGCTCCTCCTGGCCCTGCACCGCCTGTCGGGAGCACCGCCCCTCCCGCCCCGGCGGGCGGCCACGCCCCGCACACCGGTCCCGGCCGGTATGGCACGCGCCGCGGCCGCCGACGGGGAAGCCCCGCAGGGGCCACCCGCACCCGACCACGAAACCCGCACCAGCGGTACGGGCGGGAACAGCCTCCCGGCCGGGGACGGAGCCGAGGCGGAACACCCCGCACACCTCCGCCGCACCGTCACAACGACGCTGACGGCCACCGCCGACCGCAGGGCCACCGCCCCGGACCGGGGGAACCTGACCGTCGGTGCCGCCAAGGCCGGCGCCCTGCTGGACCGGCAGCTGACCCTCGCCCGGACCCGTGCGCACTCCACCGCGCTGCAGGCCCTCGGCTCCTCCCGGTTCCACGCCGTCGCCGACAAGCTGGCCGTGCTCGCCAGCGAGGTCCCGCTGTCCCCGGCGGCGGCCCACACCGATCTGCGCCCGCTCGCCGACGCCGCGCGCGAACGGCTCGCCGACGCCGTCGCCGCGCTGCCCCTGCTCACCGCGGGCAGCCCGTACAACGCCGAGGCGCTGATCCACGGGCTCTCCCCGGACCCCGCCCCGCATCCGCAGGACGCCCCCTGGCACCAGGTCCGGCTCCTCCTGCGCCTGCACCGCTACGCCCTCGAGGTCCTCCACGCCGGCCCGGACCCGGGCCTCCTCGCCGCCGGCGAGGCACTGGACCGGCACCGCGACGCCTCCGAGGCCGCGGCCGCCGCCGCGCAGGCGGCCCGCACCCCGCGGATCGCGCCGGCCACGGCGTACGCGCTGGGCGTGCTCCACGCCGACCAGCGGCATGAGGTGGAGGCGGCGCGGTACGCGTTCCAGCGGGCCTGGCAGAAAGAAGCCCTCGGCACGTTATAGGGAGGCACACGGTGAGCACCCCCGGTTCCGCACGGCACGGCACCCTCACCGTCCAGGCCGCCGGCTGCGTCCTGTGGCGCCGCTCCCCCGTGACCGGGGTGCTCGAACTCTGCCTCGTCCATCGGCCGAAGTACGACGACTGGTCCTGGCCCAAGGGCAAGCTCAAACGGGGCGAGGACCCGCTGGCCGGTGCCCTGCGCGAGGTCGCCGAGGAGACGGGCCACACCGCCGTCCCGACCGCCGGACTCCCCAGCGCGCGCTATCTGGCGAACGGCCGCCCCAAGCAGGTCCGCTACTGGGCGGCCGAGGCCGTCTCCGGCGCGTTCACCTCGAACGATGAGGTCGACCGCGTCCTCTGGCTCCCCCCACAGGCCGCCCGCGCCCGCCTCACCGAGCCCCGGGACGCCGATCTGGTGGACGCCCTTCTCGCCACGCTCCGCCCGGCCCGTGAGTGTCCCGTTCCCGTCCGGTATCCCTCCGTGTCCTCGACGTAAGCGTTCCGTTACCTCACCGCACCGTCCACAGGGGTTCACCTCACGTTCATTTATGCCCATGGGCTCCTTCACCTGTTCTGCCTAATTTCGGCCTTACGCGATGCGGATCGCCCGAAAAGATGGGTGACCGCGTCACCCACACTTCGCACGCCGCCGAATTCAGGACGGCGGCCACTGGAAGGGACTCAAGTGAAGCTTCAGCGCAAGAACCGGCGGGCCCTCGCTCTCGGTGCTCTCGCCGTCTCCGGCGCCCTGGCCCTCACGGCGTGCGGCTCCGACGAAACCGGCAACAACAGCAGCGGCGGCGACGCCTCCGCCACCGCGAAGGCCGGCAACATCGACTGCGGCGACGCCAAGGGCCAGCTCCAGGCCTCCGGCTCTTCCGCCCAGAAGAACGCCATCGACGCCTGGGTCAAGCAGTACGCCGCGGCGTGCAAGGACGTGCAGGTGAACTACAACCCGACCGGTTCGGGCGCCGGCATCACCGCGTTCCTCCAGGGCCAGACCGCGTTCGCCGGCTCGGACTCCGCGCTGGACGCCGAGGAGATCGAGCAGTCCAAGAAGGTCTGCACGGGCGGCCAGGCCATCGACCTGCCCATGGTCGGCGGCCCGATCGCCGTCGGCTACAACGTCACGGGCGTCGACAACCTCGTCCTGGACGCGGCGACCCTCGCCAAGATCTTCGACAGCAAGATCACCAACTGGAACGACGAGGCGATCGCCAAGCTCAACCCCGACGCCAAGCTTCCCGACCTGAAGATCCAGGCCTTCCACCGCTCGGACGAGTCCGGCACCACGGACAACTTCACCACCTACCTCCAGGCCGCCGCGCCCGACGACTGGAAGTACGAGCCGAGCAAGTCCTGGGAGGCCAAGGGCGGCCAGTCCGCGCAGGGCTCCTCCGGTGTCGCCCAGCAGGTGAAGCAGACCCCCGGCGCCATCTCCTACATGGAGCTGTCCTACGCCAAGGACGGTATGAGCACCGTCGCCATCAAGACCGAGGCCGCCGAGCCGGTCGAGGCGACCATCGAGAACGCCACCGCCGCCATCGGCGCCGCCAAGGTCGTCGGCACCGGCAAGGACCTCGCGCTGGAGCTGGACTACACCCCGGCCGCCGACGGCGCCTACCCGATCGTCCTGGTGACGTACGAGATCGCCTGTGACAAGGGCAACAAGGCGGAGACCCTCCCCGCCGCCAAGTCCTTCCTGAACTACATGGCTTCCGAGGACGGCCAGGCCCTGCTGGCCGACGCGGGCTACGCCCCGATGCCCGAGGAGATCATCACCAAGGTTCGCGAGACCATCTCGGGCCTCGCCTGACCCGAGTGTGCGGACCGGCCCCGATCACGGGGCCGGTCCGCACCGTCCGGTGCACCGCCATCAGGAGCCCCCGGCCGTCGGGAGGCTCCGACCGAGCCGCCCGCCCCGGCAGCTCCGCAGACCGGAGAACCCGATGGACATCACCACCCAGAAACCAGCCGCTCCTCCCTCGCCCGGACCGGCCGCGCCCGAGGACAAGCGTGCCGCGCGCGGTGCCACCCGCCCCGGTGACCGGATCTTCCTCGGGTTCTCCCGCGGATCCGGCATCTTCGTCCTGGTCCTCATGGCCGCCATCGCGGCCTTCCTCACGTACCGCGCGTCCCTGGCCATCAGCAAGGACGAGGCGAACTTCTTCACGACCTTCGAGTGGAACCCCAGCGGCGTACCGCCGGAGTTCGGCATCGCGGTCCTGGCCTTCGGCACCGTCGTGTCGTCGATCATCGCCATGGTCATCGCGGTCCCGATCTCGGTGGGCATCGCCCTGTTCATCACGCACTACGCCCCGCGCCGCATCGGCGGCGCCGTCGCGTACGTGATCGACCTGCTCGCCGCCGTCCCGTCCATCGTCTACGGCCTGTGGGGCGTCCTCGTCCTGGTGCCGCAGATGGACGGTCTCTTCGGCTGGCTCGACGACTACCTCGGCTGGACCGGCGTCTTCGCGTGGGACGAGGGCCCCGCCCGCTCGCTGTTCACCGTCGGCATCCTGCTCGCGCTGATGATCCTCCCGATCATCACCAACGTCAGCCGCGAGGTCTTCCGCCAGGTCCCGCGGATGCACGAGGAGGCCGCCCTGGCCCTCGGCGCCACGCGCTGGGAGGTCGTCCGCATGTCGGTGCTGCCCTTCGGCCGCTCCGGCATCATCTCCGCCTCGATGCTGGGCCTCGGCCGCGCGCTCGGCGAGACGATGGCCGTGGCCATGGTGCTCTCGCCGTCCTTCGACATCAACGCCAGCCTGCTCAACGCGGGCGGCGGCACCTTCGCCCAGAACATCGCCAGCAAGTTCAACGAGGCCACCGTGATGGGCCAGGACGCGCTGATCGCCTCCGGCATGGTGCTCTTCGTCATCACCCTGCTGGTCAACGGCGCGGCCCGCCTGATCATCGCCCGCCGCAAGGAGTACTCGGGGGCCAACGCATGAGCAACGCAACCCTTTCCCCCCAGCGCAGCTCCCTGCGCGGCGCGACCCTGCCCAAGTGGTTCGCCTGGGCGGTCGCCGCCGGCTCCCTCGCCCTGGGTTACGCGATCAGCGCCGTGGCCGGCCTGAACAGCGACATCCAGTGGGCCCTGATCGCCGCGGTCCTCTTCGTCGTCGGCTCCTACGGGATCTCCGCGAAGATCGAGGGCAGTCGCCAGGCCAAGGACCGCACCGCGACCAGCCTGGTCTGGGTCGCCTTCCTCCTGGCCGTGATCCCGCTGGCCTCCCTCCTGTGGGAGACCGTCGAGCGTGGTGTGAAGGTCCTCGACGGCTACTTCCTCACCCACTCGATGGGCGTGGTCGCCGACACCGAGCCCGGCGGCGGTATCTACCACGCCATCCTCGGCACCGCGGAGCAGGTCGGCCTCGCCACCCTGATCTCCGTGCCGGTCGGTGTGCTCACCGCGATCTACCTGGTCGAGTACGGACGCGGCAGGCTCGCCAAGGCCGTCACCTTCTTCGTCGACGTCATGACGGGCATCCCGTCGATCGTCGCGGGTCTGTTCATCCTGAGCCTGTGGATCCTGATCCTGGACATGGGCCCGTCCGGCTTCGCCGGTTCGCTGGCCCTGTCGATCCTGATGATCCCGGTCGTCGTCCGCTCCACCGAGGAGATGCTCAAGCTCGTGCCGAACGAGCTGCGCGAGGCCTCCCTGGCGCTCGGTGTGCCGAAGTGGCGCACGATCCTGAAGGTGGTCCTGCCGACGTCGATCGGCGGCATCATCACGGGTGTGATGCTCGCGATCGCCCGCATCACCGGTGAGACGGCCCCCGTGCTGCTGCTGGTCTGGGGCACGGACTTCATCAACGCCAACCCGTTCCAGGACCCGCAGGAATCACTGCCGATGTACATCTACCTGCAGTGGGCCAACAGCGGTGGCTCCGGCGCGGCCTTCGACCGTGCCTGGGCGGCGGCCCTGACGCTCATCGGCTTCATCATGATCCTCAACCTCGTGGCCCGCGGCATCGCCCGCTGGAAGGCCCCGAAGACCGGTCGCTAAGGCCTCCCCCTACTCGAAAGAAGTGATCACCATGGCCAAGCGCATCGACGTCAGCGGCCTCAACGCCTACTACGGTTCCTTCCTGGCCATCGAGGACATCTCGATGACCGTCGAGCCCCGTTCGGTGACCGCCTTCATCGGTCCCTCCGGCTGCGGCAAGTCCACCTTCCTGCGCACGCTCAACCGCATGCACGAGGTGACGCCCGGCGGCCGGGTCGACGGCAAGGTCATGCTCGACGACGAGAACCTGTACGGCGCCGGCATCGACCCGGTGTCGGTGCGGCGCGAGGTCGGCATGGTCTTCCAGCGCCCGAACCCTTTCCCCACGATGTCGGTGTACGACAACGTGGCGGCGGGCCTGCGCCTGAACGGCAAGTACAAGAAGTCCCAGCTGGACGACGTCGTCGAGAAGTCCCTCAGGGGCGCCAACCTCTGGAACGAGGTCAAGGACCGCCTGAACAAGCCGGGCTCGGGCCTCTCCGGTGGTCAGCAGCAGCGCCTGTGCATCGCCCGCGCCATCGCGGTCGAGCCGAACGTCCTCCTCATGGACGAGCCCTGCTCCGCCCTGGACCCGATCTCCACCCTCGCCATCGAGGACCTGATCGGCGAGCTGAAGGAGCGCTTCACGATCGTCATCGTGACGCACAACATGCAGCAGGCGGCGCGCGTCTCGGACCGCACGGCGTTCTTCAACCTGGCGGCCGTCGGCCAGCCCGGCAAGCTGATCGAGATCGACGACACGGAGCGCATCTTCTCCAACCCGTCGGTCCAGGCCACGGAGGACTACATCTCCGGTCGTTTCGGCTGACCGATTCTCCTCGCGGTGCTGCATGGCGGTGCCACCGCGAGGCCGAAGGGCCCGCCCCCGGCTCCCGGGGGCGGGCCCTTTCACTTGCGCGGCTGCGGGCAGTCGTGCCGCCGGGGGCACCTCCCGCTCGAACCGAAACCGGGAGCGGGGGAGGCGTCCCGCAGACGCCGGACCGCGCGACGCCCCCGCCCGGCACCAGGACGCGGCGCCGACACCGGGCTACAGGAACGCCAGGTTCACCAGCCCGAACGACAACGCGGCCACCGCAGCCGCCGCCGGCATGGTGATGAACCACCCGAGGACGATGTTCTTGGCCACCCCCCACCGCACGGCATTGACCCGCTTCGTCGCCCCCACACCCATGATCGCCGAAGTGATCACATGCGTCGTGGAGATGGGCGCGTGGAACAGGAACGCGGACCCGAACATGATCGACGCACCCGTCGTCTCCGCGGCGAACCCCTGGGGCGGATCCAGTTCGATGATCTTCCGCCCCAGCGTCCGCATGATCCGCCACCCACCGGCGTACGTCCCCGCGGACAGCATCAGCGCACAAGCGATCTTCACCCACACCGGAATCGGATCGCCGTAGTCCTCGACATCGGCGATGACCAGCGCCATCACCACGATGCCCATCGTCTTCTGCGCGTCCTGCAGACCGTGCCCCAGCGCCATGCCGGCCGCGGAAACGGTCTGCGCGATCCGGAACCCCCGCTTGGCCTTGTGCGGATTGGCCCGCCGGAAGATCCAGAGGATCACGGTCATCACCAGGTAACCGGCGATCAGACCCACCACCGGCGACACGAACATCGGGATGACGATCTTGTCGACCACCCCGTGCCAGTACACCGTCGTCCCCCCGGCCAGCGCCGCCCCCACCATGCCCCCGAACAGGGCGTGGGACGACGACGACGGCAGCCCGAAGTACCAGGTGACCAGGTTCCAGACGATCGCCCCGACCAGCGCGGCGAAGAGGATCCCCATCCCCTTGGATCCCTCGGGTGTCTGGATCACACCCTCGCTGACGGTCTTGGCGACCCCGGAGCCCATGAACGCGCCGGCGAGGTTCATCACGGCCGCCATCGCCAGCGCCACCCGGGGCGTCAGCGCCCGCGTCGACACGGACGTGGCGATCGCGTTCGCCGAGTCGTGGAAGCCGTTGGTATAGGTGAAGAAGAGCGCGACCCCGATGGTCACGACCAGAGCGAAGGTGTCCATGAAGTGCTCAGGACTCCTTGACCGCGATGGTCTCCACCGTGTTCGCCACGTGCTCGAAGGCGTCGGCCGCCTCCTCCAGTACGTCCACGACCTGCTTGAGCTTCAGCACCTCGATCGCGTCGTACTTGCCGTTGAAGAGGTGGGCCAGCAGCTTGCGGTGGATCTGGTCGGCCTGGTTCTCCAGCCGGTTGACCTCGATCCAGTACTCGGTGAGGTTCTCCATGGTGCGCAGATGCGGCATCGCCTCCGCGGTCAGCTCCGCCGCCCGCGCCAGGACCTCGATCTGCTGCTCGACACCCTTGGGCAGTTCCTCGATGCTGTAGAGGACGACCAGGTCGACGGCCTCCTCCATGAAGTCCATGATGTCGTCGAGGGAGGACGCGAGGGAGTAGATGTCCTCACGGTCGAACGGCGTGATGAACGAGGAGTTCAGCTGGTGGAAGATCGCGTGCGTGGCGTCGTCACCCGCGTGTTCGGCGGCCCGCATACGCTCTGCGATCTCGGCCCGGGCGGAGGGGTCCGCCCCGAGCAGTTCCATCAGGAGTTTCGAGCCCGTGACGATGTTGTCCGCGGACGCGGCGAACATGTCGTAGAAGCTCGTCTCCCTGGGGGTCAGACGAAAGCGCACGTGGGGTCCTCGGTGAGCATCGGTTTCGGTCAGGCTGATGCTAGGCGCATCATCCGGCCACGACTAACGGGCCGCCCACCAGTGTCACCCATCAGACAGAGTGATGGGCACGGGGGCGTTCCGAGCTCCGTTCCCGGCCGCAGCGCATGTCATCGGCCAAGGGGCCTATACCCAACGAAGTTCGCTATCATATACCCGCCAGGGGTATATGCCGCCTGCCAGTGCACCAGGAGGACGCGATGACGACCACCGAGACCGGCGCGACCGCGCCCTCCTCCCCGGACGCGACGGATGCGACGGGCGTGACAGAAGGAGCGCCCGTGACCGACACGGCGGACATCGTGACCGATCACGACCGCGGCGTCCACGGCTACCACCACCAGAAGCAGGACCACCTCAAACGCCTGCGCCGCATCGAGGGCCAGATCCGCGGCCTGCAACGCATGGTCGACGAGGACGTGTACTGCATCGACATACTCACCCAGGTGTCCGCCTCCACCAAGGCACTGCAGTCGTTCGCACTGCAACTGCTGGAGGAGCACCTGCGCCACTGCGTCGCGGACGCGGCCGTCAAGGGCGGCGACGAGATCGACGCGAAGGTCAAGGAGGCGACGCAGGCCATCGCCCGCATGCTCCGCACCTGACCGGGCTCAGGCCCCGCCCGGCTCCGTCCGCGCCTCGGCCACCCTCAGCACCTCGTCGATGCTCTCCGCACTGAGCCGCTCCTCGGCGTTGGAGGCGGCGATGATCAGCTCCCCGCAGAGTTCGATCTCGGAGAGCGCCACGTGGTCCTGAACCAGAACCGTCCCACCGCCGAGCGGTGCCACGCGCCTCACCCCTTCTCCGTCGTCGCCGACTTCCTAGGGTAGGGAGCGCACCGCGCACCGCGCATGGCACGGAAGGGCTAGTTCAGGCCGGTCACTCCCGGCCTCACTCCTCGGCGATCCGGCCCGCGTAGATGTCCCCGTCCTCGGGAAGCCGTACGTCGGCCGGGACCCCGAAGTCGTACAGCAGCGTGGTCGAGGCGACCGCGACGGGCTCGTCCTGCCGGCCGTTGACGAAGCTGAACCGGTGCCGGAGCTTGCGGATCCGTCCCGCGTCGTCGAGGTAGACGTCGAACGGCACCCGGGCGGTGGCGAACCCCTTCGCCGCCGCGTCCAGCGCCTTCCGGTTCGCGTCCGAGGCGTACCGCGAGGCCCGTCTCAGGTCGGCGGCCCCCCGGTAGTGGCGCACCTTCGCCCCCGCGACCTCGGTCCGCCCCACGAACGTCGCCGACCACGTCCCGCGCAGCACCTCGGCGGCGGCGAACGGGTCGGTGGCCCCGCCGGTGACGAGATTCCCGTCGGACAGCGTCCCGATGTCCACCCTCACCCACTTGTCGGCGGGCACCCCGGCCCCCCGGTTCTTCATGAACAGCGCCCCGGGAGCGAGCAGTTCGGTGATGGGCCGCCGGACGACCTTCCCGGCCGGATCCTGCGGCAGCAGCACCTTCAGCCGCCCCAGCCGTTTGCGGTAGTCGTACACGCCCTCGCCCCGGATGGTGACCCTGGTCCCGCCGGTCGCCATCTCCAGGGAGGTGGTCGCCTTGGAACTCCCGGCGTCCACGAGCACGTCGGCGGTCTCCCTCAGCACCCGCACCGCGTCCCCGGCGGGCGCCTCCCGGGACACGGCGTCGCTTCCCGCGCAGCCCGTGCTCCCGAGCCCCAGGCAGCACACCGCCCCGAAGAACCCAGCCACCACGCCGCGCATCCGAGCCATGTCCGGTTAACGACCGGTGAGAGGCCCCGTCACGCCGACGGACGGGGCGTTACCGTGGTCGGCGTGCCGCACCAGGACGACGAGCCGACCTCCGACCTCCACACCACGACCACCACCGAACAGGGCCCTTTCTGCACGGCCCGCTGCACCTGCGGCTGGCGGGGCCCCGCCAGAAGAGCCAGAAGCCAAGCCAGGAAAGACGCCCGGAGCCACACGGGGGAGTGACGCGACTGCGGGCGTACTGCCGCCGCGACTGCGGACGACCGGGCCGCTGGGGCGGCACGGGTGGGCGCAGCGGCACCCGGTAAAGCGCCGGGCTGCGCAACGCCCCCGCCCAGCAGCGGAAGCGGCGCTCAGGCCGCCAAGTCCCGCTCCTCAGCCCCGGTCGCCCCGTTCCTCGATGCCCCCGGAGCGACCTGCCCCCGCTCATCCCGCCGCCGCGCAGACACCAGCCACCCGCCCCGGGGCGACCGCTCGACCGCCCGCATCAGCGGCGTCAGCAGCGCCATCGCCGGCGGCGAGAGCAGCAGCGCGACGGCCGTACCGAGCGCGAGCCCGCCCACGACGTCCGTCGGGTAGTGCACGCCCATGTAGACCCGGATGAACCCGCCCAACAGCCCCAGCACCAGGCCGATGATCCCGAGCCGTCGGCTGGCCAGGAACAGCCCCACCGCCAGCGCCATGCAGAGCGTCGCGTGGTCGCTGACGAACGAGTAGTCGTTCTTGCCGTCGACCAGGACCTCGAGCCCCTCGTGGTCGAGGAAGGGCCGACGCCTCTCCACGAAGCCGCGTATCGGCACGTTCACCAGGACCGCGACGCCCGCCGCGAGCGGGGCCCACACCAGGGCCGCCACGGTCGGGGCCGCATCCTCGCCGCCCCGCCGCCTGACGCCCCACCAGCACCACGTCAGCAGCGCCAGCAAGGCGAACAGCAGGCCGTACTCGCCCACGAACTCCATGAGGCGGTCGAACCACGGCGGTGCGGCCTTCGCCAGGCCATTGATGTCATAGAGCAGGTCGACGTCGGGGTTCGACCCGGATTCGGCGAGTCCAGCCATGGTGCTGCGGCCCCTTCGTCATGTTTCGCGGCGCACGTTCCGCACGCCGATCCTGCCACCCCCGTGGTCTGTAGATCCGCTCGTCCGATCGGCTACGACAACAGGAACGCACGGTCCCCGTTGATACGTTCCACACTCCACCGAATGATCACGTAGACGTTATCGAAGAGAGATGCATCTCCGCAGCTCAGGGTGGGGGTCAAGGCTCCGCTCACACCGTGGTGGGGAGTGCTTTCGCGCCATCTTCGGTGACGCGGGTGGCACCAAAGTAGTCAGGTGTGTCGATCGGGTCGAATCGGATCACGGCCCCGGTCCGGGGCGCATTGATCATGTACCCGCCGCCGACGTAAATGCCCACATGCCGGATGGCCCGGGAATTGGTGAGGTCGTCCGAGAAGAACACCAGATCGCCCGGCAGCAGTTCGTCCCGCCCGGGGTGCGGCCCCGCGTTGTACTGGTCGTTGGCCACGCGTGGCAGCGTGATGCCCACGCTCTCGTACGCCGCCTTGGTCAGCCCCGAGCAGTCGAACCGTCCGCCGTGCTCAGGCGTACCGTTGCCGCCCCACAGGTACAACGTGCCGAGCTTCTTCTGCGCGTACGCGATGGCCCCGGCCGCCTGCCTCGACGGATCCACCCGTCCCACCGGCGCGGCGAAGCTCTTCTCCAGCGCCAGGATCCGCTTGACGTAGTTCTGCGTCTCCGCGTACGGCGGGACCCCGCCGTACTTGATCACCGCGTACGCCCCCGCGTTGTACGAGGCGAGCATGTTCTCGGTCAGATTCCCGCCGACGTCCTTCACATAGGAAGCGAGTGCGCAGTCGTACGCCGCCGCCGACGGAATCGCGTCCGCCGGGTCCCACACGTCACGGTCCCCGTCCCCGTCCCCGTCGATCCCGTGCGTGGCCCAGGTGCCGGGGATGAACTGGGCGATGCCCTGCGCCGCCGCATGGCTCTGCGCCTTCGGGTTGAACCCGCTCTCCTGGTACAGCTGGGCGGCGAGCAGCGCCGGGTTGATGGCCGGGCAGCGGTTGCCCCACTTCTGCACGAGCGCCTGGTAGGCGGCCGGCACGCTTCCCTTGGCCAGCGTCTTGGCCGCCCCGCCGCCGGCCCCGTTGACGAGGTTCCCCGCGACGACGTACACCCCGACGACGAGCAGCATCACGAGGACGAGCGCGGAACTGACGGCGATCCCCGCCGCGACCCATGCCTTACGCACCGTCAACCGCCCCTCGCCGTCCGGCAGCCCACTGCCGTACGCCAGTGTAGAGGCGACACCCGTCCTTCGGAATGATCGCCTGGGAATTCGGCACGGTCGCCACGGAAGCGGCGAAGTCCCGTACTCCGACAGCGCGTCCCGGTGCGCGCCGCCGTCCGGGCGCGGGAGAACCGGCGACCCGCTCGGCGACGTGTCCACCGTGCTGTGCGGCCTCGGCACCGAGTTCGCTCAAGGGCTTCGCCACCACACCCCCTCCACTCACGCTGCGCACGCGTCCGGCCGTGTCGGGCCGCTCCAGCCGCATTCGCCCACAGCACCTGTCCGCCCGAGGCCCCGCTTCCCCGTCCGGCAACGACGCACCGCAGGCGTCGGCATACGTCCGGACGAGGGCCGGACCCCGTCCGCTCTCCGCGGCTGCGTGCGGCATGACGCCGTGGGCGGAGCCGGCGCCGGGTCCGGAGGGGACGGTCGAGTCCCGTCCCATGCCGAGCCGGGCCGGCCGGATGCCGGAGGACGACTGTGCAGCGCGTACGGCCTGCTGGTGCGCGCACGGGCGTCGGCCGGCGGCTCCGGAGGGAGGCGGAACGAGCAGGCATGAATCCCGAGCACGTCCGCGCCATGGCCGGCCACTACGACTGCGCCGACAAGGGCCTCGTCGAGGCCGTGGCCGGGATGGCGGGCGAGCGCAGGCGCGGCTGGTGGAAGGAGTACCGCGGCCTCCCGCCGCCCGCACTGCTCGATCCGGCCGAGCACGAACGCCACGCCACCCACCTGTGCGGCTCCATGACCGTCCGCATTCCCGGCCTGCCGCGGACCGATGATCACACTCGGTCATTGTTCCGCCAGGTCGCGCCCGAACTCGCACCCCGGACACGAGCACCGCGCCCCGTTCCGCATCAAGCGCGGCCCGTGATCCACCGGGACTCCCCGACGTCGCACCCGGCGCCCGTTCACGAAGCCGCCCCGCGGGTGCAGTTCGGCGGAGCCGCCGTCGTCGGCGCGCGGCTGCGGCACCTGTTGGACACGAGCGAGCGCGACCACATCACCATCAGGGTGATCCCGTCCGCCGCCGGAGGCCTTCCGGGGCCGGGGCAGTCGATCTCCTGCTCGCGCGGACCCGTGCCCCGGCCCGACACCGTCCACCTCGACCAGTCGCGCGGCCCCGTCCTCCTCGGCGCCGAGGCCCGGCGCGAGAAGTACCGCGCCGTTCCGGGCCGGGTGGAGCCCCGGGCCCTCGACACCGAGAAGTCGGGAGACCCCCTCCACACCGTCGCCCAAGACCTCTGCAGGAACCCGGGACGTCCCCACCCACCTGGAAGAAGTCGGCCCACTGCGGTGAAGGCGACTCCTGCGTGCGCATGGCCACGACTTCGCAGGCGGTCCACACGGCCGAGTCCGCCGGCCCCGGCGGAGCCGTACGCACCACCAGCCGTGACGGATTCCACTTGCTCCTCCTCGCCCTCAAGAAGGAGCCCCACTTCATTGCCCGACGTCACACCGCGTGATACACAGAGTAACAATACGACTTCTCACCCGTCGGAGCGCGCCTCTCCCGTGGTCCGGCGCACGCCGGTGGCAAGCTATTCGTACGAAACCCGCCAACGGATGACGCCAAGCCGACATGCGACAGCGTCTTCTTCGGCGACAATGAGGCCTGACCTCTGCACAACGCAGGGGGTGCAGAACTACCCATACAGGGGCGGTGACTTACATGTTCTTCGCGGCCGACGAGGGAGACATCAACACCATTATCGGCGGGATCGCTCCGGATTGGGGCCCCTTCGGCAGCCTGGGCAACGAGGCCAAGATCATGATCGAAGTGGTCATGGCGGTCGCCATCCTCATCTGCCTGGGCATCGCCATCTGGGGAGCTGCCAAACAGCGCATCGGCGCCACGGCGTTGAGGGACACGTTCAGTGCCGAACAGGGCAAGGGCCTCATCATCGCGGGACTCACGGGCGTCTTCATCATCGGCTCGCTCGGCACGCTGTTCACCATCGTGTACGGAATGGCCGTGTAACCCCACCTCACCGCTTCCGACCGGGCACGCCCGGCACTCCCCCCATCCCACCCACCCGTCGTGCCCACCGGCTGAGGTTGCGTTTCCCTGATGTCCATTCACCACACCGCGCTCGCGCGGGGACCAGCACGACTACCGTCGTACATGGAGTACGCGGAGTACGAGGTGTTTCCGCACGACGCTGAAGGGGCGTACCCGGCATGAGTCTCGGAGACGACACGGGTCAGACCCGCACCCGCCTGCCGGAGAGGGGCGACGATCCGTACGGCGGCGCGCGCAGAGGCGGCCGTTCGTCGTCGCGCAGCCTGGTCATGGTGGTCGGCGTGGTGGTCCTCCTGATCGCGGCGATCGCCTTCGCGAACCGTGGAGGCGACGATTCCACCGCGGAGGAGGGCGGCGGCTCCGGCGACTCCCCCAAGTCGGCGGCGACGGCCCCGTCGGGCAGGAAGCCGGTGGACGCGAAGGCGGCCGGCATCCCGTCGGGCTTCGCCCACGACCGGCAGGGGGCGGAGAGCGCGGCGGCGAACTACGCGGTGGCCCTGGGTTCCGCCGAGATGTTCAACAAGGAGCGACGCCGCGAGATCGTCACCACCGTCTACGCCCCGGATGCCGCCGCAGCCCGGCAGGCGGATCTCGATCAGGCGTACTCGGACCCGGAGTTCCTGGCCAACATCGGCCTCGACGAGAACGGTCAGGCACCCGCCGGACAGACCTTCGTCTCCCGGGTGATTCCCGTGGGCACCAAGGTAACGGCGTCCAGTGCGAGCGATGCCTCCGTCGAGGTCTGGTACACATCACTGTTCGGTCTGTCCGGCGATGGTTCCACCAACCCGGTGACCGAGAGCTGGTACACCACCACCTATCAGCTGAAGTGGATCGACAACGACTGGAAGATCACCGACTTCCAGCAGAAGGACGGGCCAGTCCCGGTCGGGCGCGACCAGAGGGCCTCCACTGCCGACGACATGACGAAGGCTGTCGAGGAGTACGGAGGGTTCACGTATGCGCGCTAACCGCTTCCTCAAGTTCTCAGCCGCCGTCGCCGCTGTGCAGGCCACAGCGGTGCTGTTCGCCACGCGAGCTGTCGCCGACCCAACCCCTACCCCTACCCCTACGCCGACCCCGACCCCGACCCCTACGCCGACGGACAGCAACAACCCCTGCGACCTCATCCGCGGCCCCGCCAAGGACTACTGCGAACGAGGCAAAGCGGGGGAAGGCTCCGAAAGGTCCAGCACCCTCAACGACCCCACCACCACCCTCGACCCCCTCGCCTCCCTCGCCCAGGGCTGCGCCGACGCCGCCTCCTGGACCGTCGACAAGCTCAGCGAGGCCGTGCAGGAGACGGCGACCGTCGACTTCACGAATCCGCAGTTCCTGAAGCACTACTCGATCGTTTTCGCCGCGTCGACGATCCTGACGCTGCTGCTCTGGCTGCTCGCGGTCACCAAACGCGCGGTACGCGGTGTGCCGTTCGTCACCGCCATGTCCGAGGCCATCGGGTTCCTGTGGCTGACGGTGCTCGCATCGGCGTTCACACCGCTGATCCTCTACACCGTCGTCTCGGCGACCGACGGCATCTCCGACGTGCTGGCGAAGTCGACCGGGAACCAGACGGACACGTTCTTCGGAACCTTCTCCGAGGCCCTGTCCAAGGGGAACGACATCGGCGGCGGTCCGATCATGCTGATCGTGGTCTCTCTGGTGTCGATCCTCGCAGCGGGCGTCCTCTACCTGGAGCTGTACCTGCGGGCGGTGCTCCTGTACGTCGGTGCCCTGCTCGGTGTCGTCGTGTACGCGGGACTGGTGGACAAGAACCTGTGGGGTCACGTCCGCCGCTGGGCCGGTGTGATGATCGCAGTGATCCTGGTGAAGCCGGTGATCGTCATTGTGCTCGGCCTCGCCGGCGCGCTGGCGTCGGACGAGGGTCCGGACTCGCTCGCCGCGATCGTGTCGGGCCTCGCCATTATCCTGCTGGCCATCTTCGCCTCCGCGATGATCTACCGCTTCGTCCCCGGCTTCGGCGACGAACTCGCCCACTCCCGCAACAACCGCCTCATGCAGGGCGCCGAGGGCAAGGCCGCCGCCGTCATGAGCTCCCCGGCGACCCTGGTCGCCCAGGGCATCAAGACCCACAGCACCCGCGCCGACAACAACCGCGGGGGCGGCCAGTCCACCGGTCCCCGCCCCTCCAACCCCGCCTCCGGCGGAGTCGCCGCACACAGCTCGCGCACGCCGAACGGCGGCGGAACCACCCCCGCGCCCCGCTCGAGCAGTCCGGTGAACACCCCCCACGCCGGCAACACCCGCAACAGCAGCACCAACAGCACGGGAGGTGAAGGGCGTTGACGACCGAGTCCCACCTGTCCCATCCGGGCGCGCCCCGCCGTACGTATCTGATCGGCCGCGCCCGGCCGAACGCGATCGTCGGCCGTAATCGCGAGACCGGTGAGATCGCGCTGATCGTCGTGGGCGCGTTCCTCGGCATGATGTGCGGACTGCTCGTCCCCGTCCTGTCCGTGCGGATCGTGCTGCTCGTGGGCTTCCCGATGCTGACGCTGGCCGCGGTGTACGTGCCGTACAAGCACCGCACCTTCTACAAGTGGTTCGAGATCAACCGCAGCTACAAGCGCACCGTACGCCGGAACGCCACCTACCGCTCCGGCGCCGTCGAGGCGGGCACCCGCCTGGACGGGCGCGAGGTGGAGATCGGGACGCCGCCCGGGATCGGCAGGATCACCTGGCTCGCCGCCCCCTTCGGCCCGGACGAGATCGCCGTACTGCTGCACGCGGACCGCAAGACCGTCACCGCCGCCATCGAGATCGAGGGCCCGGGCGTCGGCCTGCGCGACTCCGAGGACCAGGAAGCCCTCGTCGACCGCTTCGGCACGCTGCTCAAGCACGTCGCCAACGGCGACGGCTTCGTGACCCGCATCCAGATGCTCGCCCGCACTTTGCCCGCCGACCCCGACGCCCACGCCAAGGACGTCGCCCTCCGCGGGGACGACAAGTCGCCGCCGTGGCTCCAGCAGTCGTACGACCAGCTCCAGTCGATGGTGTCGACCAGCAGCGAGCAGCACCGCGCGTACCTCGTCGCCTGCATGCACTACACGCGCGAACTGGCCGCCGAGGCCAACACCATGGCCCGCGCGATGCGCAGCCAGGGCGGTGGCAAGGTGAACCGGGACGCGGGGCTCGCCGTCGTCATGGCCCGTGAGCTGACCGACATCTGCTCCCGGCTCCAGGAGGCCGACATCCGCGTACGGCAGCCGCTCGGCCAGAGCAGGATGTCCTCGCTGATCCACTCCATGTACGACCCGGACCACCCGATCGACCACATCCAGGCGATGTCGCAGCGCAACGCCTGGCCGGCCGAGCTGGACGCCATGGAGCCCACCTACCTCCAGGCCAAGACCCGCGAGTCCGTCACCCGCGCCCCCTGGTGCCACGCCACGGCGTGGATCAAGGAGTGGCCGATGACCCCGGTGGGCGTGAACTTCCTGGCCCCGCTGCTCGTCCACACCCCGGACGTGATCCGCACGGTCGCCGTCACCATGGACCTCGAACCCACCGAGGTCGCCATCGAGCGGATGCTGACCGAGAAGACCAACGACGAGGCGGAGGCGTCCCGCGCCGCCAAGATGAACCGCACCGTCGACCCGCGTGACATCGCCGCCCACGGCCGTCTGGACCAGCGCGGCGAAGATCTCGCCAGCGGCGCGGCCGGCGTCAACCTGGTCGGTTACATCACCGTCTCCTCCCGCAATCCCGAGGCCCTGGCCCGCGACAAGCGGACCATACGGGCGTCGGCAGGAAAGTCGTACCTGAAGGTGGAGTGGTGCGACCGCGAGCACCACCGCGCGTTCGTGAACACACTCCCGTTCGCCACCGGCATTCGAAGGTAGGGGCTGAGCGATATGCGGGATCCGCTGTCCGTCGTCACCGACGCCTTCACGTCCTTCCTGTTCGGGAAGGTCGAGACGACCCGGCTGCCGGTGCGCACCTCCACGGGCCAGGCACAGGCGGTCTACCTCCCGACCGCCGCCCCCGGCCTCGGCGACTCCGGCGTCATCATCGGCCGCGAGGTCTACTCCGGCAAGGGCTACATCTACGACCCCTTCCAGCTCTACGGCCAGCAGCTCCCCGCCCCGCACTGGCTGGTCCTCGGCGAGTCCGGCAACGGCAAGTCGGCCCTGGAGAAGACGTACGTCCTGCGCCAGCTTCGCTTCCGCGACCGCCAGGTCGTCGTCCTGGACGCCCAGGGCGAGGACGGCGTCGGCGAGTGGAACCTCGTCGCGCAGGAGCTGGGCATCACCCCCATCCGCCTCGACCCGATGGCCGCCCTGGACCACGGCATCAGGCTCAACCCGCTCGACCCGTCGATCACGACGACCGGGCAGCTCGCCCTGCTCCGGACCATCATCGAGGTGGCGATGGGGCACGGCCTGGACGAGCGTTCCGGCTTCGCCCTCAAGGTCGCGCACGCCTACGTCAACGAGTCCGTCGTCGAGCGCCAGCCGGTCCTCTCCGACATCGTGGAGCGGCTGCGCCACCCCGAGCCGGAGTCGGCGGAGGCGATGAACGTCGACATAGACGACGTACGGGCGTGGGGCCTGGACGTCGCCCTGGTCCTGGACCGCCTGGTCGACGGTGACCTGCGCGGCATGTTCGACGGCCCGACGACCGTCGGCATCGACCTCGACGCGCCGCTCATCGTCTTCGACCTGTCCCACATCGACCGCAACTCCATCGCCATGCCGATCCTCATGGCGATCGTCGGCGTGTGGCTGGAGCACACCTGGATCCGCCCCGACCGGAAGAAGCGCATCTTCCTGGTCGAGGAGGCCTGGCACATCATCAACAGTCCCTTCGTCGCCCAGCTGTTCCAGCGGTTGCTGAAGTTCGGCCGACGGCTCGGTCTGTCGTTCGTCGCGGTCGTCCACCACCTGTCCGACGTGGTGGACGGAGCGGCGGCGAAGGAGGCGGCGGCCATCCTGAAGATGGCGTCGACCCGGACCATCTACGCCCAGAAGGCGGACGAGGCGAGGGCGACGGGCAGGGTGCTCGGCCTGCCCCGGTGGGCGGTGGAGATCATTCCGACGCTGACGCCCGGTATCGCGGTGTGGGACGTCAACGGCAACGTCCAGGTGGTCAAACACCTGGTCACCGAGACCGAACGCCCGCTGGTCTTCACCGACCGCGCGATGACCCAGTCCTCCGCCGACCTCGCCGACGACGCCCTGCGCGCCGCCGAACGGGAGGCGGAGGAACGGGCGGCGGCCTTCGTGGAGCAGCACGTCGGCGACTCCGAACCGACGGTGGCGTAGGGGGCACGCGTGAGACCGGACGACCACCGTGAGCACGGCCGGGCCGGCCGCCAGGGCGGCGGCATCCCCGACGGGCTGCTGATCGGCATCCTCGCGTTCCTCATCGGCATCACCACGATGGTGTGGACGGCCACGGGCCTCGCGGGCCTCTTCGCCCACGGCCACTGGCCGTCCGGCGTCGTCTTCGCCCGCACCCCGGTGGCCATGCGCCACCTCGTCGCCGACCCGCAGAACCTTCCCGGCGCCTGGCCGGACGCCCCGGAGTCCGCCCTCTCGGGGTACGGCCTCTTCTGGGGCCTGTTCATCGGCCAGCTGATGATCCTGACCGTCCTGACGGTGTTCGTGCTGAGCACGGTGGCCCGCTGGAGAGCGGTACGGGCCCGACACCGGACGGAACGGGCGGCGGGGGCGGGCGCCACGCAGCGGCGACCGGAGCCGGAACACCTGTCCGGACGGGCACCGCAGCCGGCATCGAAGCAGCTGCACGAGGTACCGGCCCCGAGGGAGCCCGAACGGGGGATGCCGACGCGGGAAGAGCCCGCGGCCGCGCCCGCAGCCGGTGGTGAACAGGCGGGCGGATGGGAGACCCCCCGCACCGAGGGCGCGGGGCTGCTCTACGGCCCCATGCCCACCCGCCACGCCACCGCGGTCCTGGCCGTACGCGACGCGGAGGGCCCCGCCCTCGTCCTCACCTCCAACCCCGCCCTCTGGCACGACACCAAGGACGCCCGCGCCAAACTCGGCCCCACCCACCTCTACGACCCCACCCACCTCTGCGACACCCCGGACCGCCTCCACTGGTCCCCCACAGCCGGCTGCGAGGACAAGGAAACGGCCAAAGCCAGAGCGGCCGCGCTCCTCGCCCCCGTCCGCCCCACCTCCCGCCTCGACCAGGCGGTCAGCGACACCACGGAGACCCTGCTCCGCAGCTACCTGCACGCCGCCGCCGTCGACGGCCGTACGGTCCGCCACGTCCACCGCTGGTCCCAGGGTCTCCAGGTCCACGACGCCGTACGCGTCCTCCGCACCCACCCCAAGGCCGCCCCCGGCGCCGCCGGCGAACTCGAGGCGGCCCTCACCGCGCACGCCGAGCGCCGGGACATGGCCCAGCAGCTGACCACCCGCACCCTGGCCGCGCTCTCCACGGTCAACGTCCGCGAGGCCTGCACTCCCCACCGAAACGATGCCCTCGCCTTGGATTCTTTCGTCCACGAAGGGGGAACGCTTTATGTCGTGGGTGAATCCATCGAGGACCCCCGTAGCAGTCCGGGCGCGATGCCCCTGCTGACGGCCCTCGCCTCACACGTGGTCGAGCACGGCCGGCGCATGGCCGAACGGTCATCCTCCGGTCGGCTCGACCCACCACTCACCCTCGTCCTGGACGACGTGGCGGCCGTGGCTCCGCTCCCTCAGCTCCCGGACCTGCTCGCCACCGGCGCGGACCGCGGCATGCCCACCCTCGCGCTGCTCCGCTCCCGCGAGCAGGTCAGAGCCCGCTGGCCCCAGGCCGAACTACCGGTGTAGACGCGTCAGCGCCCGAGGACCATCTCCAACTCCCGCTCCTGCGGCCGGTCGGCCAGCGGCACGGTCGCCCCGCTCTCCACGAACCCCGCCTTGCGGTAGAAGCCCAGCGCCCGCGTGTTCCCCGGGTGCACGATGAGCCGCACGCGCTCCGCCCCGCGCCCCCGGGCCCACTCGACCGCGGCGTCGAACAGCGCCTTCGTCAGCCCGCTCCCCCGGCGCCCGGGAGCCACGTACACCCCCACCAGATGCCCCTGCCGCCGCTCGACGGGGAAACCGGCCCAGTCCGTCGAGCCGGCCTCCTCGATCAGCACGACGACGTTGCCGACCCAGCTCCCGTCCCCTGCCTCGGCGATGAACTGCCGCACTCCGCTCGCACCCCTCGCGCCGTTCGCCGTGCGCTCCCGCCAGTACGAGTCCGGCCGGGCAGCGGCCTCCTCGTAGGTCTCCAGGTAGGCGAGGCGTGCGACCGGATCCCGCAACGCGGTGAGCCGCAGTTCCTTCGCCGCCTTCCACTCCTCCGCGCGCACCGGCCGGATCACGCAGTCCCCGAAGGACACAGCACTGGTACTCATGCCCGCCACCGTAGTACCGGGGTACCACCGCCCCGTCCGGAATACGGCCCGCGGTCCGACGCCCGCCGCCCCCGCCTGGCCGAGCATCGAAGCATGATGACGGCGGCGGACGCACCCGCGACCATGGACCTCGTGACGAACCACCAGGAGGCTCCGCCGACGGAGGCACGGACGGCGGAGGCACGGACGGCGGAGGCACGGACGGCGGAGGCACGGACGGCGGAGCCCCTCACCCAGTACCTGCAACACGCCAACCAGCGGGTGCGCGCCTTCGACCGGCGCCGCCCGCTGCTGTGGGACCTGCTCTTCACCGGCTTCTGGGTGACGGCCGCCCTCATCGACTACACCGGCGGCGGCTGGCGCAGCGTCACCCACACCCCGGACACCCCCGGCCCGCTCCTCCTCGCCCTGAGTCTCGGCCTGTCCGTCCCCCTCCTGTGGCGCCGCACCCACCCCGCGGCGGTCCTGTTCACCACGACCCCGTTCGCCCTGGTCAACGCCTGGTCCGGAGCGATGCTCCAGGCGGCGCTGCTCCAGCTCGTCGTCATCTACCACATCACCCTGCGCCTGCCCCTGCGCGGTCTGTGGTGGGCCCCGGCCCTGGTGCTCGCCCCCGTGGTGGTCTCCACGGCCCGCTACGGCGAGGGTGAATGGAACCAGCAGGTCGGCTCCCAGCTGACGTCCGTCCTCGTGGCCGTCCTCATCGGCATCACGGTTCGCACCCGACAGAGCTACACCGAGGCCCTGGAGGACCGCGCCCGCCGCCTGGAGACCGAACGCGACCAGCAGGCCCAGCTCGCCGCCGCCGCCGAACGCGCCCGTATCGCCCGCGAGATGCACGACATCATCGGCCACAACCTCTCCGTCATCACGGGCCTCGCCGACGGCGGCAGGTACGCGGCCGGCAAGTCCCCGGAACGCGCCGCCCAGGCCCTGCACGCCATCGCCACCACCAGCCGCCAGGCCCTCGGCGAACTCCGCCGCCTCCTGGACGTCCTGAGGGCCGAGGGGACAGCGGCCCACCCCGTGGACCTGGCCCCCCAGCCGGCCCTCACCGACCTGGACCAACTCATCGACGGCGTGCGCAACGCGGGCCTGCCCGTCCACACCACCGTCGAGGGCCGGGCCGCCCTGCCCCCGGGCCGCCAGCTCACCGTGTACCGCGTCATCCAGGAAGCCCTCACCAACACCCTCAAGCACGCCGGCCCCGGCGCGACCTCGGAGATCGCCATCGCCTACGGCGACAAGGGCGCGGTCACGGTCACCATCACCGACACGGGCGCCCCCGGAACGGCCGCCCCCGCCGACGGCCGCGGCCTCCCCGGCATGCGTGAACGAACCGCCCTGTACGGCGGCACACTTGAGGCCGGCCCCCGACCGCGGCCCGGACAGGGCTGGCGCGTCCGTCTGCACCTACCGGAGGAATCCCCGCAGTGACCACCGTCCTCATCGCCGACGACCAGCCCCTCCAGCGCCTCGGTTTCCGCATGCTTCTGGAGAGCCAGGACGACCTCACCGTCCTGGGCGAGGCGGCGAACGGCGCCGAAGCGATCCGCATGACGGCGGAGCTGCACCCCGACGTCGTCCTGATGGACATCCGCATGCCCGGCCTGGACGGCATCGAGGCGACCCGCCGCATCGTCGCCACCGGCGACCGCACCCGCGTCCTCATCCTGACCACGTTCGACCTGGACGAGTACGCCTACGCCGGCCTCCGCGCGGGCGCCTCCGGCTTCCTCGTCAAGGACGCCCAGCCGGAGGAACTCCTTCTCGGCATCCGCTCCGTGGCGAGCGGGGACGCGGTCGTCGCCCCCAGACTGACCCGCCGTCTCCTCGACGCCTACGTCCAGCATCTGCCGACCGGCGACGGCACCGCGGAGGTTCCTCCTCCCGGCGACGCACGCCTGTCCGCCCTCACGGAGCGGGAGCGCGAGATCCTCACGGTCATCGGAAAGGGCTGGACGAACACCGAGATCGCCGCCCGCCTCCACCTGGCCGAGTCCACGGTGAAGACCCATGTGGGCCGGATACTCGCGAAGACCGGTTCACGGGACCGCATCCAGGCGGTGATCCTGGCGTACGACACGAAACTGGTGGAGCCGTCCTG
>NZ_JAHWZY010000042.1:0-49110 GCF_041380215.1 Streptomyces pimonensis | reverse complement strand
GGCAGTACTGCGCCTCCTTGCCGATGGAGCGGTACATGCAGTCCGCGTTCTCCAGGAGCTGCAGGACGGCGTCCCGGTTACGGGACGTCTCCCGCTCGATGACCTCGTCGGGCGGGTAGAACCCGCCCCCGGAGCTGGAACCCGGGTACATCTCGAAGGTGTAACCGAAGATCCTGTGCGTGCCCCACAGGTAGTCGTCGATCGACCCGTCGGTGATGTACAGGTCGCTGGACTGCTGGGGCGTGTAGCCGTTGCTGGCGGCCATCTTCCGGCCGACCGCCCTGAACGCGGCGTGGTCGTCGGCCGTCATCCCGGCCGTGGTGTCGGAGTAGGTGTAGCCGAACGGCCACAGCACCAGCTCGCTGTAGGTGTGGAAGTCGACGCCGGCCTTGATCTGCTGCACCCCGCCGACGACCCGGCTGCGCACGAAGTCCGCCACGACCTTCACCTCGGTCGCGGACTCCGGGGCGGAACCGCGGTACGTGTCGGAGGACGCGGAGCCGGAGGAGCCGCCGCAACAGCCCCAGCGGTGGGCCCAGTTGCGGTTCAGGTCGGTGCCGACGTAGGACGAACCGGGGTTGGGCTGGCGGTTCTTGCGCCAGGAGCGGTAGGAGCCGGAGGCGATGTCGTACTCGCCGCCGTCCGGGTTGAGGTCGGGGATGATCCAGATCTCCCGGCCGTTGACCACGTCGGTGATCCGGGAGTCGCTGCCGTACCCGGCGCCGAGCTCGCGCAGCAGGTACAGGGCCATCTCCACGGTGAGGTGCTCGCGGGCGTGCTGGTGGTGGGTGAACAGGACCTCGGGCTCGCTCTCGTCGCGCGCCACATTGTCGCTGATCTTGATGGCGACGATGTCCCGGCCCTGATGGGACCTGCCGATCACCCGCTTGCTCATGATGGACGGGTAGGCGGCCAGCCGCTGGTCGATCTCCGCGTTCATCTCGGCGTGGTTGTGATAACGGGAGTCGGCCGGGGGGAAGTCGAACAGGCGCAGCCCGTCGGCGGCGGAGGAGCGGTCGGGAGCGGCGCCCGACGGAGTGACCTCGTACCCCTGTCGCCGCAGTGCCCGGATCTGGTCCGCCCGCCCGGAGACCACCACGGTCTCCTCGTCGGCCTCGTCCACGGTGACGCCGGAGCGCTGGATCGCCGTACGGGTCACGGGAGTCGTGCGCTGGTGGATCTCGTACTGGCGGACGTCCTCGGCCGAGGGCGCGGGACGATCAGCGCTGTCCGCGCCGGCCCGGGGCGCCGTCAGCGACAGCGGTGCCGCGAGGGCGAGGGCGAGGAGGGTGGCGAGCGCGGCGGAGCGCCGCCCGCCACGGATGCGGAGTCGCATGAAGTCTCCTTGTGGGAGGTGGGGGTTGTTCATGGCGACGTGCGTGGTGCGGTGCCGACATCGTCGGGGAGTGGCATGGACTGGTCAAGGTGGGGATTCCGGTCGATCGCTCGACCAGGTGCATCCTGTGAGGATCCCCGCACGCCCTCTTGTCCGACCGGCGGCCATGGGCTTTCTTGACCCCCATGGCGGACACCACGGGCAACACCAGAGACACCGGCGTACCACTCCGGGGCGACCCGGCTCCCCGCGAGTCCATCTGGCGCCACATCGGGCCCGGCATCGTCGTCGCGGCCACGGGGGTGGGCGCCGGCGACCTCGTGGCCACCCTCATCGCGGGCAGCAACTTCGGCTACACCCTGCTGTGGGCCGCGATCATCGGATGCCTGGTGAAGATCTCCCTCGCGGAGGCGTGCGGCCGGTGGCACCTGTCCACCGGGCGCACCCTCTTCGACGGCTGGGCGAGCCTCGGCCGCTGGACGACCTGGTTCTTCGCCGTCTACGCCGTGATCTGGGGCTTCGTCTACGGCGCGGCGGCGATGTCGTCGAGCGCCCTGCCGCTCCAGGCGCTCTTCCCGGACGTGATGGGCCTCGAACGGTGGGGCATCGCCTGCGGCCTGGTGGGTCTGGTCTTCGTCTGGTTCAACAAGTACAGCGTCTTCGAGAAGGTCATGACGGTCCTGGTGGGCGTCATGTTCGTCGTCACCGTCTACCTGGCGATCCGTGTCACCCCGAACCTCGGCGACGCCTTCGCCGGCCTCCTGCCGGTCCTCCCGGACGAGAAGGACTCGGTCCTCAACACCCTCGGCCTGATCGGCGGCGTGGGCGGCACCATCACGCTGGCGGCGTACGGCTACTGGGTCAACGCCAAGGGCTGGACGAACACCGGCTGGATGAGGGTCATGCGCCTGGACAACCGGGTCGCCTACGCCACCACCGGGGTCTTCGTCATCGCGATGCTCTTCGTCGGCGCCGAACTGCTGCACTCGGCGAACATCGCGATCGCGAGCGGCGACAGGGGCCTGATCCAGCTCGGCGACATCCTGGAACAGCAGTACGGACCGGCCACCGGCAAGCTCTTCCTGATCGGCTTCTTCGCCGCCTCCTTCACCTCCCTGATCGGCGTGTGGCACGGAGTGAGCCTGATGTTCGCCGACTTCCTGGCCCGGCAGCGGGGTGAGCGGGAGGCGCGCGGCGACGAGCTGGCCTCCGGCCGCCGCGAACGCTCCTGGGCCTTCCGCGCCTACCTGCTCTGGCTCACCTTCCCGCCCATGATCCTGCTCTTCCAGGGCCAGCCCTTCCGCCTGATCATCCTCTACGGCGTCCTGGGCGCCGCCTTCATGCCCTTCCTCGCCCTCACCCTGCTCCGGCTCCTCAACTCGAGCCGCACACCGCGCGAGTGGCGCAGCGGCCGGCTGAGCAACGGCATGCTCGCCGTCGCGGGCCTGCTGTTCCTGGTCCTGTGCGTCAAGCAGGTCTGGGACCAGCCGTGGGCGGAGTTCTTCTGACGGTGGCCGGCCGCGCTACCGCAGCTTGTCCCACTCCGGGCTGAGCGCGATCTCCCGCAGCTGATCGACGGTCAGCGCGGGAGTGCCGCGGGACGGCTCGGCGTGCGCGGCAGCATTGTTGAAGGCGCTGATCACCACGCGGAAGCCGTCCTCGCCGGGCCGCAGGGTGTCGGCGGTCCACATCAGGACTCCGGCGACCCGGTCGTCCCCGTCACCCTGCTGGACGGCGACGCGGGTGCCGTCGGGCAGGGTCTCGCCGTCGGCGTAGAGCTGTCCGGCGACATCGTCCATGCCGTACTGGACGTTGACCTGGACGAGGCTCTCGCCCCGGCCGTCGTCGACGACGACGTAGGTGAACTCATCTTCCTGGCCACCCCTCCTGACCACGTCCAGCCCTTCCGGGAGCAGCCCGACCAGCGTCTCGCCGATGTCTTTGCCGGAGACGGCCGGCGGTACGTCGGCGGTCGGGGCGACCTCGGTGGACTTCGGCGTCTCGGGAATCGAGTCCACCACCCGGCGCCACACCTCGGCCGTGACGACCTCCTCCAGTTGCCCGGCCGACAGCGGAGGCTCCGTACGGGAGACCGGCGCGCCCTTCTGCGCGGGCGCGTTCCACTCGCCAACGCTGACGTGCTGCCCCTCGGCCGTGACCAGGTCGGCGGACCAGTACTTGGTGTCGGCGCGCTTGTCGGGGTACTCGTACCCCCTGAACAGCCGCAGCAGCGAGCCGTCGGACAGCCGCGTGGAGGAGCAGTCGTCGTACGGGGTGAAGGTCTTGTCGGGACACCGCGTCAGCTGCCGGGCCTGAGCACTGCCCGGCTCCACCCGGTCGAACGCCACGCTGATCGCGGCGGCTCCCCGCCCGTCGTCGTGGACGAGATACGCGTACGGCCCCGGCTCGTCGGCCGACCCACGGGCATCCTCCTGACTGAACTCGCCCTCGGGAAGCAGTTCCTTGAGCTGACCGAGAATGGCGTCGCCGGACACGGGAGCCGGAGCGGGCGCGGTGGCCGACGCGGACGGCTGGGAGGCGTCCGCGGTGGACGCACCCGATCCGTCGGAGTCCCCCTGCGGCAGGAGCAGCGCCCCGCCCACTGAGACCAGCGCGACCCCGGCGACCCCGCCGAGCACCCCGGCCCGGCGCCGCGTCAGCGCCCGCCGTCCGCGGGCCCGTCCACCGGCGACGAGGGCCGAACGGTCGGCGTCGAAGCCCCCGCCGGTCTCGTGCAGCGCGGCGGAGAGCCGCTCCTCGAAAGGTTCCTGATGCTGGTTCTCGGGCATGGCGAACCACCCTTTCCGCATGGTGGGAGAAGTGAGAGCCGAAGTGGGAAGTGGGAAGGGGGAACGAGGTTCGGAGACGTCAGGATCTGGAGTACTCCGAGAGACCCTCGCCGAGCAGCTCACGCAGCCGGCCCAGCGCCCGGGAGCACCGGGTCCGAACGGCCGCCGAGCTGACGGCCATGACGTCGGCGGTCTCCTCGACGGACCGGTCCTCCCAGTACCGCAGGACGACGACGGCCCGGTCCTTGGCGGGCAGTTGGGCGAGCGCGTCCAGCAGCGTGAGCCGCAGCGAGGCGTCCCCGTCCCCGGCGCCGGGCATGTCCGGGAACACGTCCGTCGCCCGCTCACGGCTGCTGCGCCGCCGCCGGTGGGCGAGGAAGGTCCGGGTGAGCACGGTCTGCGCGTACCCGGCGGGGTTCCCGACCTTGGAGACGCGTCCCCAGCGGACGTACAGCCGCCCGAGGGTCTCCTGCACGAGGTCCTCGGCCAGGTGCGTGTCCCCGGCGGTGAGCAGACACGCGGACCGGTACAGGTGGCCGGCCCGCGCCGCCGCGAACTCGGCGTACTCGTCCGCCCGCGCCTGTCTCATGTGTCATGCCCCCTGTGCTCGCCCGGCCCCGTGTCCGATGCCTTCACCTCATTGATGCGGTGGGGCGGGGGAGATGTTTCATCCGGGCTCCACGGCGGGACGGGACCGCCCCCGCCCACGTCACCGGGGGCGGGGGCGGGCGGCGCGTCGGCTACGGCAGCGCGTGGACGTGCGGGCCCACCGCGTCGGACCAGGCGTTGCCTGCCGTGGCGTCCCAGTTGGTGGACCAGGTCATCGCGCCCCGCAGGGACGGGTAGGTCCTCGACGGCTTGAAGGTGCCGCAGCCGGTGCCCCTGGTGAGGCAGTCCAGGGCGTTGTTCACGACCGACGGGGAGACGTAGCCGCTGCCCGCGCCCCGCGTCGAGGCCGGCAGGCCCAGGCCCACCTGGGACGGGTCGAGGCCGCCCTCCAGCTGGATGCAGGCGAGCGCGGTCAGGAAGTCCACCGAGCCCTGGCTGTAGACCTTGCCGTCACAACCCAGCATGGAACCGCTGTTGTAGTACTGCGTGTTGACGACCGTGAGGATGTCCTTCACGTTCAGCGCGGTGCGGAAGTACGAGCCGGACGTCGACTGCATGTCGATGGTCTGCGGCGCCATCGTCAGGATCATCGACGGACCGGCCTTGGCCGACAGCGACCGCAGCGCCTGCGTCATGTAGGTCGGGTCGAGTCCGTTCTCCAGGTCGATGTCGACGCCGTCGAAGCCGTACTCCCGCATCAGGGCGTACACCGAGTCCGCGAAGTTCGTCGCCGAGGCGGAGTCGTTCACCGCGACGGTGCCCTTCTCGCCGCCGACCGAGATGACGACCTTCTTCCCGGCCGCCTGCTTGGCCCGGACGTCCGCCTTGAACTGGTCGACGGTGTAGCCGCCCAGGCCCGCCGAGTCCAGGGTGAAGGCGACCGCGCCCGGTGCGCCGGTGGCGTCGGCGAAGGCGACCGCGATGATGTCGTAGGCGCTCTGCACGTCCGAGAGGCGCTGCACCGCCGCACCGTTGTCGAAGTTCTGCCAGTACCCGGTCACCGCGTGCCGGGGCAGGTCACCGCCCCCGCCGCTCTCCTTCGTCCGCGCCGTCACCGCCGCCGACTTCGGCGACTCGCCCGCCGCGTTGACCGCCGCGACCTGGAAGGAGTACGACGTCGAGGCCGCGAGCCCGGTCACGGTCGCCGACGTGCCCGACACGGCCGTCACCTTCGTGCCGTCGCGGTAGAGGATGTAGCCCGTGGCCCCCGGCACCGTGTTCCAGGCCAGGGACACCGACGAGGACGTCGCACCGGAGACGGACAGGCCACCGGGCGCGCCCGGGACCGTCGGTTCCGGGTCACCGCCGCCGCCCCCGTCGGGGCCGAACACCGACAGGTCGTCCGCGTAGTAGGCGGCCTGACCGTACCAGCCGTGGGTGTAGACCGTCACCGAGGTGGTGGAGGAGCCGGTGGTGAAGCCCGTCGACAGCTGCTTCCAGCTGCCGGAGTCCGGGGTCCAGGTGGAGACGTCCGTCGTACCGGTGCCGGTCACGCCCAGGTAGGCGTACCCGCCCTGCACCCAGCCGCTCAGCCGGTAGGTGGAGTTCGGCCTCACCGCGACGGTCTGGGTGCAGCGGGCGTTGTCCTGCCCGGCGGGCGTGGCCCTGAGCGCGGCCGTGCCGCCGCGCACCGGGGAGGAGACGGTCGTGCCGCTGTTCGCCGAACAGGTCCAGTCGCCCAGGCCCGCCTCGAAGCCCGCGTTCCTGGCGTTGTCGACGTCCGCCGCGGACGCCTGACCCGCACCGGCGAGGGGAAGGGTGAGAGCGAGGGCCGGGACGAAGGCTCCGGCCCAGAGACGTCTGCGTCGAACGGGCGTTCCTGGTACGCGGTTCATGGGGGCCTCCGGTGGGGGAGAAGGGTGGGGGAGGGGAGGAGCGGGCGACGGTGGCCACCGTGTGCAGCACAAGGTGGTCCAGACCAATCCTGTTGTCAATAGGTCAGGGCCGGAATCGACCCGTGAGTCGGTCCGGGGCGCCGCCCGGCGTCAAGGCGGCGCACGGGAACCACACCTCCGGGCCCGGTCGGGGCCGGCGAGATGCTCGACGTGTCCCGTTTTGGCGCACCTTGTGCATCGGCAGTTGCCGTTCGGCTACTCAAACGCTGTTCTCCGGTCACAGGCCCGCGGATACAGTGCTGACGTAGTCACGCAGTGAAGTCACCAGGGCGTATCGGAGTGACGCCCGATGGGCCGAGGGGCCTGGGAGAACGGGGAGCCGCGCGTGCCAACTGCCATCGCCGTGACCGGCGCCGACATGGCGCTGCCGGCCCAGGACGAACGCACCCTGCCCGCCGTGGTGCTGCGGGACGTCGGCACCCGTCCGCTCGAACAGGTCCTGTCCGAGCTGCAGACGCTCATCGAGCACCACGGGCACGTCATCGTGGTCTGCTCCCGGGCCACCCCCACCGCCGTCCGGCGGCGCCTGCACACCCTGCGCTCGCTGCTGGAGAGCGACCGGATAGCCCTCTTCGGCCCCGATCTGCCACCACTCGGAACGGCCGTCCTGGCCCGCCAGTTACGGCAGCTCGCCTCCTGCGACCTCGGCCCCGGCGTCCTCGCCTCCGCCGGCCGGCTGCTGATCCACTACATCCACGCCGGGGCACTGCTCGGCTCCGTCGCCCGCCTCGACCACGTCCCCGTCGACCTGAAGCAGCACGCCAAGTCCTGGATGCCCGGCAGCCAGTTCGCCGTGCTCGCCCACCCGCAGCCGCGCCTCGTCCGCCTCGGCCCCGACGCCTTTCTCGACGGTCCCGAGTTCGGCACCTGGATGCTCGTCGCCAAGGGCCGGCTCCAGTCCGACTGGGTCACCGCCACCCTGGCCCCGTCCTGGAAGGTCCAGGGGCTGCGCGAGACACCGCTGCCCGCCGAGTCCCCGGGCTGGTGGGGGACCGGCAGGCTCATCGAGTTCTGCACCTATCTGCCCGACCTGTCCGTCCTGTACCAGCTGGTCACCTCCGTACGGCGCGGAAGCTGCCACTGGTGCGGCATCGACGTCATCGGCGACCGGTGCGTGTTCTGCTCCGCCGTACCGCCCGCCCCCGAGGGCACGCCGGCCCTCACCCGGGGCGCCTGATCCCGTTCGCCCCCCCCTGCCCGCCCCCGTTCGCCCCCCCCGCACGGCCCCGCCCGGTCCCGCTCGACCGATATCCCCGATGAGGTTGCACGGTTCATGAACTCCCGTCAGCGCCGCGGCGTGATACTCCTGCTCCTGTCGGTCCTGTGCGCCCTGGGCGCGTTCGCCGGCGTGCTCTCCGTCATCAGCGACGTGGAGTCCAAGGTCGGCCCCGAGGTCACCGCGTACCGGCTGAAGACGAACGTGGCGCCCTACACCCCCCTCGGTACGGGCCAGTTCGAGAAGATCGAGATACCCGAACGGTGGCTGTCGAAGAACGCCGTCACCGACCTGGACGAGATCCGGGGCAAGATCGCCGTCACCCGTCTGCAGGAGGGCTCCCTGCTGCAGAGCGACATGATCGTGAACCAGCCCGCCCTGCAGCCGGGGCAGCAGGAGGTCGCCATCATGATCGACGCGGCGACCGGCGTGGCCGGCAAGATCACACCGGGTTCCTCGGTCAACGTCTACGCCACCTTCGAGGGCGAGCGCGAGGGCGACCCCGACCAGTCCAGGGTCATCGTGACCAACGCCAAGGTCCTCGACGTGGGCCGGCTCACCGCCCTCCGGCCCGACGAGAACGACCGCGACCGGGAGCCCACCGACGCCGTCCCGATCACCTTCGCGCTGTCCGCCATCGACGCCCAGCGCATCACCTACGCCGAGTCGTTCGCCCGGCGGGTCCGCCTCGCACTGGTCGCACCCGGAACCGACAGCACCGTCCCGGACTCGCAGCGGACGTACGAACTCGCGAAGGACAAGTGAGAGGTCCGTATGCCCACGAGGATCCTTCCGGCAGTCGGCGACGCGGACGCGGTCCGGTCCCTCACCACACTGCTCAGCCAGCTCCCGGACGCCGAACCGGTCGCCCCGGTGGTCGACTCCACCCAGCTCGTCGACACCCTCGCCCGGCTGGGCGCCGAGTCCGTCGACGAACTGCCCGAGGTCGTGGTCGTGCACGAGCGGATCGGCCCCGTCCCCGCCCTGGAGCTGATCCGCGAGGTCGCCCTGCGCTTCCCCGCGGTCGGCGTCATCCTCGTCACCTCCGACGCGAGCCCCGGCCTCTTCCAGGCCGCCATGGACCACGGCGCCCGCGGCCTGGTCACCCTCCCGCTCGGCTACGAGGAACTCGCCAGCCGCGTCCAGGCCGTCGCCCAGTGGTCCGCCGGCGTACGGCGCCACCTCGGCTCCGGCGGCGACGTGTTCACCGGCGTCGGCGGCACCGTCGTCACCGTCAGCGGCGCCAAGGGCGGCGTCGGCGCGACCCTGACCGCCGTCCAGCTCGCCCTCGCCGCCCAGGCCTCCGGCCGCCCCACCGCCCTGGTCGACATGGACCTCCAGACCGGTGACGTCGCCGCCTACCTGGACGTCCAGTTCCGCCGCTCCGTCGTCGACCTCGCCGCCATCAACGACATCTCCCCGCGCGTCCTCGCCGACGCCGTCTTCCGCCACGACACCGGCCTCACCCTGCTGCTCGCCCCCGGCGAGGGCGAACGCGGCGAGGACGTCACCGACCGCGCGGCCCGCCAGATCGTCAGCGCCCTGCGCTCCCGCTACGAGGTCGTCGTCATCGACTGCGGCGCCCAGCTCGGCGGCGCCGGCGCGGCGGCCGTGGAGATGGCCGACACCGCCCTGCTGGTCACCACCCCCGACGTCATCGCCGTACGGGGTGCCAAGCGGGCGGTGCGGATGTGGGACCGGCTGCAGATCCGCAAGGCCGAGGAGACCACCGTGGTCGTCAACCGGCACACCCGGTCCACGGAGATCCAGCCCCCGCTCATCCGGAAGATCACCGGCACCGCCGTCGCGGCCACCGTGGTCCCCGCCCACTTCAGGGAACTCCAGGCCGTCGTGGACGCCGGCCGCGTCCACGAACTGGAGAACAGGAGCGCCGTGAAGCAGGCCCTGTGGAGCCTGGCCGGCGAACTCGGCCTGGTCAAGGCGGCACAGGGCGACCGGAAGGCGGGCCGGCTGCGCGGCGACCGCGGGTCGGTGGGCTTCCGGCGGCGCAGGGACTCGGGGGGATGAGGCGATGAGGACGACGGCGTCACGGCGACCGGGCGACCGGGGCCAGGTCACCATCGAGTTCCTCGGCATGACCCCCACGATCCTCGTGACGCTGGTGGTGCTGTGGCAGCTCGTCCTGGTGGGGTACGCGTTCACGCTCGCGGGGAATGCTGCGGACGAGGCCGTACGGGCGGCCACGGCGGCGGCACCGGGCGCACGCCAGGGCGCCTGCCAGGCGGCCGGACTGGACAAGCTGTCGGGAGCGTGGGCGGGGGGAGCGACCGTGAACTGCACGACCTCGGGCGGCTTCGTCACCGCCGGCGTGAGGATCGGCGTCCCCCTGCTCTTCCCCGGCGTCGTCTCCCTCCCCCTCGACGTGGAGGGGCACGCGGGAGCGGTCGAGGAGGAGACGGACTGACATGCCGTACACGCCGTACGCACGCCGCCCCCGCGACCGCGGCCAGGTCGCCATCGAGTACCTCGGCTTCCTCCCGGTCCTGCTCGTCGTCGCCATGGCCGCCGTACAGCTCGGCCTGGTCGCCTACACCGCCCAGCAGGCCGGCACGGCGGCCCGGGCGGGGGCGCGCAGCGCGTCGCTCGACCGGGCAGCCGGACCGGCCTGCACGGCGGCGGTCAGCGACTGGCTGGCCGGGCGCACCGACTGCGGGGTGGCGGAGGACGGCGACGAGGTCACCGTCACCGCCACGATCGGCATCCCGTCGATCGTCCCCGGCTGGGACTTCGACCCCGTCCGCAAGACCGCCACCATGCCGGTCGACCACTGAGGAGCGAGCGACCCATGAGCCTGCGGGCACGCATCAACCCCCCCGAGGAGACGGCCGGACGGGGCGGGGACGGCCACCTGGTCGCCTCCTACCGCGCCAAGCTCCTGGAGGAGATCGACCTCGCGGAGATGAGTTCGCTGGCCGCGGCCGAGCGCCGGGCCCGGCTGGAACGCGTCCTCGGCCACATCATCAGCCGCGAGGGCCCGGTCCTGTCGACCGTCGAGCGCTCCCAGCTGATCCGCCGGGTCGTCGACGAGGCACTGGGCCTCGGCATCCTGGAACCCCTGCTGGAGGACGCGTCCATCACCGAGATCATGGTGAACGGCCCCGACGCGATCTTCGTGGAGCGCGGCGGCAGGGTCGAACAGCTCCCGCTCCGCTTCGCCTCCGACGACCAGCTCATGCAGACGATCGAACGCATCGTCTCCACGGTCAACCGCCGCGTGGACGAGTCGAACCCCATGGTCGACGCCCGTCTCCCCTCCGGGGAGCGCGTCAACGTCATCATCCCGCCGCTCTCCCTGACCGGCGCCACCCTCACCATCCGCCGCTTCCCCCGCTCCTTCACCCTCCAGGAGCTGATCGGCCTCGGTTCACTGGACGAGCACACGCTGTACCTGCTGGCCGGCCTGGTGCAGGCGCGCTTCAACGTCATCGTGTCGGGCGCGACGGGCACCGGGAAGACGACCCTCCTGAACGCCCTCTCCGGCCTGATCCCCGAACGCGAACGCATCATCACCATCGAGGACTCCGCCGAGCTCCAGCTCCAGCAACCGCACGTCATCCGCCTGGAGTCCCGCCCGCCGAACGTCGAGGGAAAGGGCCAGGTCACCATCCGCGACCTCGTCCGCAACTCCCTCCGCATGCGCCCCGACCGCATCGTCGTCGGTGAGGTCCGCGGCGGTGAGTCCCTGGACATGCTCCAGGCTATGTCGACGGGCCACGACGGCTCCCTCGCGACCGTCCACGCCAACAGCGCCGAGGACGCCCTGATGCGGCTCCAGACCCTCGCCTCGATGTCCGACGTGGAGATCCCCTTCGTCGCGCTGCACGACCAGATCAACAGCGCCGTCGACGTCATCGTCCAGCTCACCCGCTTCGCCGACGGCGCCCGCCGCATCACCGAGGTCGCCCTGCTGGAGAGCCACGGTTCGGAGCCGTACCGGCTGGCCACGGTCGTCCGCTTCCACGCCCGGCCCATGACCGCCGACGGCCGCGTCCACGGCGCCTACGAGCACTACCCCCTCCCGCGCCGCACCGCCGACCGCCTCCACATGGCGAGCCAGCCCGTCCCCCAGGCGTTCGGCACCGCCCAGTCCTACGACCAGCTCGCCACCCGAGAAGCCAGGTAGGAACCGCCCCCATGGATCTGCAGAACCTGATCACGCTGACCACCGGCGTCACGCTGCTGACCTGCGCCCTCGCGATCGTCGGCGTGCACGCGTACGCCGCCGGCAGGGCACAGCGGAAGGCGCTGGTGGACCGGCTGTCGGCCACCGGCCGGATCCCCCTCGCCGGCCGCCGGCGCCACTTCCCCGCCCTGGACCGCCGTCTGCGCCGCACCGGGTTCGGCAAGAAGCTCGAACTGCGCCTGGCGGCCACCGGCCTGGGCGTCACCCCCGGCGAGTTCTTCGTCTACATGCTCGCCACGGCGGCCGGCCTGTGGCTCGTCGGCCAGGCGGCCCTCGCCCCCTTCTTCGGCCCGATCGCCGGTCTGCTCGGCATCGGGGTGGCGCTGCAGTTCCTCAACTGGCAGCGGCAGAAACGCATCGAGAAGTTCATCAACCAGCTCCCCGAGCTGGCCCGCATCCTCGCCAACGCCACCCAGGCCGGCCTGGCCCTCCGTACGGCCGTCGGCATGGCGGCGGAGGAGCTGGAGGCCCCGGCGGGCGAGGAACTGGCCAAGGTGGCCAACCAGCTGGCGGTGGGCGCGTCGATGGACGACGCCCTCGGTGAACTCGCCGACCGCCTCCCGTCCCGCGAGCTCGTCGTCCTGGTCACCACCCTCGTGCTGTCCAACCGGGCGGGCGGCCAGGTGGTGAGCGCCCTGCGGAACCTGACGGAGACGCTGGAGGAGAGGAAGGAGACCCGGCGGGAGATCCGTACCCAGCTCTCCCAGGTCAGCATGACGTCGTACGCCGTGCCCGTCCTCGGCGTCGGCTCGTTGCTCCTGATGAACGGGGTGAAGGACGGCGCCCTGGAGCGCATGACCGGCTCCCCGGCCGGACAGGCCGCGGTGATCATCGCGTTCGGCCTGTACGCCGTCGGCTTCGTCCTCATCCGCCGCCTGTCCCGCATCGACGTCTGAGCGGCGAGGAGGACCGACCGACATGGCACTTCTGCTCGCCCTCCTGATGGGCCTCGCCGTCTCCGGAGTCTTCGCCGGCGTCCGCATGTACCGGGCGGAGGCGAAACTTCCCGGCGACCTGGCCCTGGCCCTGGAGGTCGGCTCCACCCGCACGGGCGCGGTCGACTCCCTCGTCGACCGCCTGGGCATGCGCTACGCCCCCTCCGTGCTGCGCATCATGGGCCCCGGGCAGGTCGCCAGGTACCGCCGCAGGATCGACCTGGCGGGCAACCCCGGCGGCCTCACCCTCGACCGCTACGCCGCCCGCCGCGCGGTGTACGGCTTCCTGGGCGTCGTGGGCTTCCTGGTCTTCCTGATGCGCGGCCAGCTCTTCATGGCCCTGCTGCTCCTCGCCTTCGGCGCGTTCTGGACGGAGGTCGGCATCTGGTCGGCGATCCGCGTCCGCAGGGACGTCATCGAGCGGACGCTGCCGGACTTCCTGGACGTGCTGGCGGTGGTGGTGAGCGCGGGCCTGGGCTTCCGGCAGGCCCTGGACCGGGTGTCGTCGAAGTACGAGGGCCCGTGGGCGGACGAACTGCGCATCACACTCCGCCAGATGGACCTGGGCATGAGCCGCAGACAGGCGTTCGCGGAGCTGCGCCGCCGCAACGACTCGGAGCAGGTGGCGATGTTCGTCACGGCGTTGCAGCAGGGCGAGGAGCTGGGTGCGCCGATCGTGGACACGCTGGTGTCCCTGGCCAGGGACATGCGCCGCGCGGATGCGCAGAACGCCCGCCGCAAGGCGGCCCGCGCGGTCCCGAAGGCCACCATGATGATCACCACGTTCATGGTCCCGGCCACGATGATCCTCCTTGGTGCCGGCCTGATCCTCGGCTCCGGCATCGACTTCGGCGCGGTCACGGGCGAGTAGGCAGGGGGAGGGGTGCGATGACGGCGACCGGGGGGCGCACGGGACTGTTCCGCCGCGCGCCCAGACCCTCGAAGATCACCGCCCCGCCGACGGACACGGTCCCCCCGCCCCACGCGAGGACGGGGGCCCCGGACGTCCCGGCGACCACGGCGTCGCCCCCGGGCCGGGAGCCGGCGGCGGGCACGCGGCCTCGGCTGCCCGGCCCGTCAGCCGCCGGCGGCGCCGAGCCCCCACAGGGGCCACCCGCGCCCGACGACGGAAGCCGCACGGGCGGTGCGGGTGAGAACCCCCGTCCGGCCGAGGGCCGGACGCACCCCCCGCGACCCGCACCGGATGTGCAGATCCAGGTGAACGCCCTCCAGGCCCTGTGCCGGCAGGCTTTCGGCTTCCGACTGGCGATGATCGCCCTGGCGACCCCCTCCGCCCTTCTCAACGCCGCCCCCGGCTGGAGCACCCGCCTCGTCGCCATCGCCGTGGTGGTCACCTTCATGGTCTCCTACGTCCTCTTCAGGGACTGGGAACGCTTCGGGCCCCTCCTCCTCCGCCACCCCACCCTCCTCGCGGCGGACACCCTCTTCGGAGCCCTGCTCCTCATCTCCGCGGGCCCCGACACCACCCTCGCCTACGTCAGCGTCTGCACCCCCCTCCTCGCGGGCCTGGTCTACGGCTGGCGCGGCGCGGCCGTCTTCGCCTCCCTCCAGGGCCTGATCCTCCTGCTGGTCCACGCGGCCCTGGACGACCCGCACACGGACCCGGCGGAACCACTCCTCCTCCCCGGCCTCTGCGTGATCGCGGGCGCGGTCGGCTCCAGCCTCCGCAACCTCATGCTCCGCCTGGGCACGGCGACCCGGGCCCTGACCGCGGTACAGGCCCGCCTGGCCGTCACCGAGGCGGTCGGCGCCGAAAGGGCCCGGCTGGCCCGCGAGATGCACGACTCGGTGGCGAAGACCCTCCACGGGGTGGCCCTGGCGGCGGACGGCCTGGCCGGCACGGCGGGCACCCCGCACATGGACCCGGCCCTGGTGAGACAACAGGCGGAACTGGTGGCCCGTTCGGCCCGCAGAGCCGCGGCCGAGTCCCGCGAACTCCTGGCCGACCTGCGCAGGGAGTCCGACCCGGGCCAGGGCACGGACGTGCTGGTGGAACTGGCCGCCCGCACCCGAGACTTCTCCGAGCGCACCGGAGTGCCCACGACCTACCGACCCACCGGCGAGCACGCGGTCCCGCCCGTCCCGCCCGCCGTGGCCCGCCAACTCCTCACCATCGCCTCGGAGGCCATGGAGAACGCCCACCGCCACGCGCGACCGACCAGGGTCGACGTCCACGCCGGGGTCCACGGCGACCTGCTCCGCATCAGCGTGTACGACGACGGCACCGGCATCCCGCCCGGCACCGACCTCGAACAACTGCGCCGCACCGGTCACTTCGGCCTGGTCGGCATGGTCGAACGGGCGGCCTCGGTCGGCGCCAGCATCCGCATAGGCCGGGGCGCGCACACACGAGGCACCGAAGTCCGCCTGGAACTTTCGCTGGCGGCCGTGACCACCCCCACGGAGGCCACCCCATGACGACACCGCCCCACTCCTTCGCGAACGTCCCGCCACCGGCCCCACTCCGTGTCGTCGTGGCCGACGACAACCCGGTGGTCCGCGCCGGCCTGACCGCCCTCCTCACCGGCCGTGAGGACATCACGGTGGTGGCGGAGGCGGCCGACGGCCGGGAAGCCTGCGAAGCGGCCCGCGCCCACCGTCCCGACGTGATCCTCCTGGACGTCCGCATGCCCGGCGTGGACGGCATCTCGGCACTCCCGTACCTGGTGCGGATCTCCTCCGTGCTGATGCTGACGTACAGCAGGGAGTCGGAGATCGTCCAGGAGGCCCTGCGCAGGGGAGCGGGCGGCTACCTGGTCCACGGCGAGTTCACGGCGGACCAGTTGGTGTCGGCGGTCCGCGACATCGGGGAGGGCAGACCCCACTTCACCCCCACAGCGGCAGGTGCGTTGCTCTCGCAACTCCGCCAGGATCCGCGACCGCCCAGGACCCTGCCGGAGGGGCTGGGAAACGCGCGTGCAACTAACCCGCAAACAAACGGACTCGATCTCCCTCACATCTCGCCCCCGTCCACTTCTGCGGAAAACCTTTCGCGAATGCAACCGGATATGGCACGATCGTCGTCTGGGTGGGCAGGCGGCCGTCCGGCCGCTCCCGACAGGTCGAGGCACCGACTCAGCACAAGGGAGGCGGAGATCATGGACCTCATCGCATCCGGCATGACCAACCAGCAGATCGCCGCCACGTGCTTCATCAGCGAGAAGACGGTCAAGAACCACATCAACCGCATCTTCGCGAAGCTCCACAGCACGAGCCGTTCCGAGGCCGCGGCGAAGTGGCTCGGCACCGCACCGGGTCCGGGCCGAGGGGTGGGGTGACCTCCGGTGACGGTGAAGGACGCGAGGAACTGGGCCCGTGCCTGGGCCCGGAGTTGGGCCCTGGGGCCCTCTGACGGACCGGGCGCCCACCCGTACGTTGCGGATGCCGAAAGCGGCCTCACGAGGCAGGCCGCCACCGCGTCAGCCGGAGGGGAACACCATGAGCAACTGGATCAACACGACGGTCAGGTACCTCCAGTCCCGCGCTGCCCGCAACGACGAGGGCCAGACCGCGGTGGAGTACCTGGGCATCATCGCGGTGGTCGTGGCGATCGTGTTGGCGATCACAGGTACGGACATCGGTCAGTCGATCTATACCGCGATCACGGCGCAGATCGCCGAAGTAACCGGTGGGTGACGCGTTCCCGAGAATGCGGCGACGCAGGGCAGGCTTTCCCCATCTACATAACGGTAGTGGGGGGCCTGCTCTTTCTCGCGCTCGCGTATTTTGCGGTCGGTCAGGCCGCGGTGAATCGGAACGGTGCGCAGACCGCCGCGGATGCTGCCGCCCTCGCAGCGGCTCAGGATCGACGGGATCAGCTTGCTGGCGCATGGGTGCAGAATCTTCTCGATCCCACCAGATGGCTAGGCATCTTCAACGGCAATGCGGAAGGAATCACCCCGTCGTGCTGGCGGGCGGACCAATTGGCAGCGCAAAACGATACCGTTGTGCTGAGCTGTCTGCCTGAAGGGCTGCTGAGTTTCAGGGTCGTGGTCGAAACGAACGACACCGTCGGGGAATCCATCGTGCCCGGCACCGAAGACGAGAAGTCGCAGGAGTCTGCTACTGCTGTGATTGAGCCCCGCTGCGGGTTCGAGCTTCCGGTGAAGGAAGAGAAGGGCGAGCTTCCTCTGCTCACGTGCAAGGGCAGAGAGTGGGAACTGGACCCGGAGGGTCCCAGGGAACTGCTTCCCGAACCGGAAGATCTTTTCGACGTCCATCTGGCCGACTGACAAGCGAACGACGAGTGATTAAGGAAGCAGAGGGACGAGTGATTAAGGAAGCAGAGGTATGAGAATTCGGTTCACAGTGCGAGCCCGCAGGGGAGTGGTCGCGCTAACCCTTGCAGGCGGGCTGTCCCTTGGCGTGGTTGGGTGTAGTGATGGAAGCGGTGATGACAAGCCCGACGCCTCGACGTCGGCCTCCAAGGGCGGGGGTTCTGAACCCGGCGCGCAAGAGGGAAAGTCCAAAGAACCTCTGGTCGAGCTGAGGGGACCCTCCGGACTACTGCTCAAGATTACGTCTTTGACGAGGGACCCTGGAGGGTTTCTGACAGTCGGCGGTGATCTGAAGAATGATGCGGACAAAACAGCGGTCGTTCCAGCTCAACTGAGTGGCAATGAGACGGAAATCATCAGGAATGGGCGATCTCTTGGTGGAGCTACCCTGGTGGACTCCACGGGAAAGAAGCGGTACTACGTTTTGAGGGATACGGACGGCCGACCGCTTACGACCACAAACTTTCCCAATCTGAAGGCTGGTGAGTCGTTGCCTGTCTTCATGCAGTTCCCCGCACCGCCTGCGGAGACGACAGAGCTGACGTTTCAGCTGCCCATGTTCTCAACTGGCGTCGTCCAGATCACAGGGTGATGTCCGAATGACCGCGACCCGCAACGCACAGGTCACCGCCCCGCGCTTCTGCATGACCTTCGCCACCACCATTGTCCTGGTCGCTACGAGCTTCTACGGCGCGGCAGTTTCCGTCGCCGACGACGGCCCCAGCGTCCCCCCAGGTACCGAAGCCACGGCCTCGGCTCCCGTAGACCTCGACTCCAATGACCCGGACCTCAAGCTCCCGGAGGGCGCGACCCTTGCTGAGCCCAAGGTCTTGGACATCAAGCAGGTCGTAGAAGACCAAAGCGGCGACGAACGCCGCGAGGACACCAACTCCGACGTGACGTTCGCGCTCCAGGCCGAGGTGCTGTTCGGCAAGGACAGTGCGAAGCTCGGTGCGGAGGCGAAGGCCCGCATCGTCACGATCGCGGGCGAGATCAAGACGCAGAACGCGACGAAGGTCCGCGTCTTCGGCTTCACCGACAACCTGGGCTCGTCCGCCCACGGCGACGTCCTGTCCCGCCGGCGGGCCAACGCCGTACAGGCCGTCCTGGGCCAGCAGTTGAGCGACGCGGACATCACCTACGAGGTGCGCGGTTACGGCGAGCAGTACCCGATCGCCGACAACTCGACGGAGGCCGGCCGCAAGAAGAACCGCAGGGTCGAGATCACCTTCCCGCGCACGGCGAGCTGAGCCGACTGGAGCAGGTGATGACCGGCCTTGCCCGTCTTGATCTCCGGGATGAGGGCGCGCAGGGCCTCCCTGCGGGATGCCCTAAAGGTCCACCTCGACCCGGGCCCCGGCCCGCACCCCCCACCCCTCCATCGCTCCGGCCTCGGCTTCCAGTACGTGCCGTGCCCGGAGCCGGGGCAGACCGAGCCGCCCGGGTGGCATGGTGCGGACGGCGACGACCCGGAGCCGCCGGTCGAGATAGGCGACGTCGATGGGCATGCGCATACGGAAGGTGTGCACGCTGTTGGCGGGGGAGAGCAGCAGGGCCCCGTCGAGGGAATCCCGCCCCAGCAGCCCTTTCGTACGGGTCCGGTAGGAGGCGGCGATCTCCAGCGGAACGCGTACCGCAGACCGCTCTCCGCCCTCCCCCCGCACGATCAGCTCCCCACGCCCGTCCCGCCAGCTCCCCATCCCGACCGCCCCCTCGACCATCCACCGACGAACCGTCCGCACCGAACGTATCTCCGCGGGCCCCCGGAGTCATTGCCTGCGCAGTTGCTCCGCCAGCGTGGCCAGCGTCTGGGCCGTCCCGGACAGGCTCGCGACGCCGGCCTGCGACTCGGAGGCCACGCGGGGAGCCGTGGGAAGGGTGGCGGAGGTGACGGCGACCGGCGTGCCGCGGTGGCCGATGGGGCCCTCGTTCCAGCGCTGGTAGTAGCCGGTGAACGCCTGCCCGCCCGGCGCCTGCGCGAACCGGACCCGGGCGAGCTGGACCTCGGTGCCGCCGCAGTTGCGGGTGATGCCGAGGCGGTGGTGACGGTAGGCCCGGGCGGTGGGCCGGAGGCGGAACGCGCGGGTCTGGAACCGCTCGGTGAACTTCTCGCCGCCGCGCGTGTCCAGGGCGTCCACGTGTGGCCGTCGTGCGAGCCGAGGAGGGTCCAGTCGCGGGGGTCGCGTTCGGCGAAGTCGTTCGCCGACGTCAGGGAGCAGGAGGCGACGGCGGTGGGGCGGGCGAGGGCGAAGTACGGATGGGCGGTCTCCTCGAACGTCAGCCACTTGCTGCGCTCGTCCTCGAGGAGGTTGTCGGCGCCCTCGTCCCCGTCCTCGAACTCGTCGCTCGCCTCGACGTCGGCCACCTCGGCCTCGGAGGCGGCGGCGTGCAGCACGGCCACCCCGGAGTTGCCCCGCTGGTCGCGCCAGGTCACCCGCTCGGCGGGCGCCCCGCCGTCGTCGACCAGCAGTCGCAGTTCGTGCGAGGTGTGCCAGCGACCGCCCCACCCCTCCTCCGTGTGGAAGCGGTGCAGGGGGGACGCCGAGAGGTTCTCGGCGTCGTCCGAGAAGGGCCGGCGGTCGGTGAGCCGCCCCCGGCACTCGTACGCCGTACCGTCCGCGGCGCGGTACACGCCGTGGAAGTCGGACATGGTGGACTGGAAGCCGATGGCGGACTCGGCGCCGTCCTCACCACGCCAGCCGAGCTGGGCGGGCAGGGAGTGCTCGTCCCGGTCGATGTGGAAGAGCAGCCGCGGCGCCGCCCGCCAGGGAGCGGGGGCGGCGTGGGCGGGGCGGAGCTCCGTACGGTAGGTGAAGACCGAGTCGCGGGCGGCCTCGGCGGCCCGCGCACGCTCGGAGCGGCCGCGCTCCCGGACGGGGTCCGGGTGATCCGGTAGAGCCGGAGCATGCTGCCCGACTTGGCCGAGGAACGTATCTCCAGGGTGTTGGTGCCGGGCTTCAGCAGGCGTCCGGGCACCGCGAGAACGTTGTCCTGCGGGAGGTCGCCGCCGCCGGGCACGGTGAGGTCCTCGGCCACCGCCTCGCCCTGGACCAGTACGTCCATCGGCGCGTACCCGAGGTCGGAGCCGGGCCTGGAGGCCAGGGCCGTGACGGTGAGCGTCGCCTGGGGGACGTCCTGCGGGTCCTCCACCTCGAAGTCCAGCGTCACGCTCCCGCCCGCACTCAACGACACGTGCGACCCGGCGAACCGGGCCCCGTGAAACCTGACCTCGCAGTTCGCCAGCCGAGTCGGACCGGCGGAGAAGACGGCACGGGTGGCTCCGAAGCCCATGACGGCTCCCGATCATGACGGTTCGTCAGTGAACGCCGTCAGGTGGCGGCGATCTGTGATCCAGGACCCCAGTGGGCGGGGCTGACAACGGTGGCGGCACGGGCGGTGGTGCCGCGACACGCACGGGCGAACAGCGCCGGACCAGCCCGGGAGGCCGGAACGGGACCTCGGTCGGGCGCCGCCCCCGACTGGCGCACCGAGTCCTGGCTGCGTCACCAGGAACGGATCACCGGCACGCAACGCGGGTACGAGTACGCGGATACGAGTACGTCGTCCCGCAGCACCGACCCCGGCGGCCCGGACGTCGAGTTCGACGGCTGGGGCTCTCCCGCCGGACCCCCACCGGGAGCGTCGGTTTCAAGGACCCGTTCCGGGTGGGTAGGGAACCCCCATGACCACACTCGGCGCAGTCTTCCGTCCTCAGCTCGCCCCCGAGCGGCTCCGTTCCGTTGCCCGGCTCGCCGACGACGTCGGGCTCGAGGAGCTCTGGTTGTGGGAGGACTGTTTCAGGGAGGGCGGGATCTCGACCGCCGCTGCCGCACTGGCGTGGACCGAGCGGGTGCGGGTCGGGGTCGGGTTGCTGCCCGTCCCCTTGCGGAACGTCGCCATGACGGCCATGGAGGCCGCCGGTCTGCACCGGATGTTCCCGGGGCGCGCGATCCTCGGCGTCGGGCACGGGGTGCAGGACTGGATGGGACAGGTCGGGGCGCGGGCCGGATCGCCGCTCACCCTGCTGCGGGAGCACCTCGTCGCGCTGCGGGCCCTGCTGGGGGGCGAACGGGTCACCACCGAGGGGCGGTACGTCAGACTCGACGACGTCGCCCTCGACTGGCCGCCGCAGGGGCCGGTGGAGGTGCTCGCCGGCGCCACCGGGCCCCGGACCGTGCGGCTCACCGGTGAGGCCGCCGACGGGACCATCCTCACCGCCGGGACCTCACCCGAGGGGGTGCGGCGGGCGCGCCGGCTCATCGAGGAGGGACGGGCCGCGGCGGGGCGTACCGACGCGTCCCACAAGGTCGTCGTCTACCTGCTCGCGGCCACGGGGGCCGGTGCCGTTGAGCGGCTGCGGGCCGATCTGGTCGCCGAGGGGCTCGGCGGGGAAACGGACCCCGGGGTCGCCGGGGACGCGGAGGCCGTCGCCAAGGCCGTACGGCGACTCGCCGAGGCGGGGGCCGACTCGGTCGTTCTCCAGCCGACCGGCGACGAGCCGGACCCGGAGGGGTTCGTACGGTTCGTGGCGGAGGAGGTACGGCCGCTGGTGCCGTAAAGCCGGGGACAGCGAGGGGCTCCGCCGGGCATGATCGGCGCATGACGGACAAGGGGAGCCGTGACTTCGAGGACCTGATCGCGGAAGGCGCCTCCGTGCCCACGGAGGGATGGGACTTCTCCTGGTTCGAGGGGCGGGCCGGTGAGGCCCGGCCCTCGTGGGGGTACGCCACGACGATGGCCGGGTGGCTGGGCCGGGCCGACGCCGTGCTCGACGTCCAGACCGGGGGAGGGGAGGTCTTCGGCTTCGCCCTCGCCAACGCCCCGCGCAGGCCCCGGCTCGCCGTCGCCACCGAGGGCTGGCCACCCAACGTCGCCAAGGCCACCGCGCTGCTCCGGCCGCGCGGTGTCGCCGTCGTGGCCTCGTCCGAGGACGCGCCCCTGCCCTTCGCGGACGGGACCTTCGACCTTGTCGTCAGCCGGCATCCCGTCGAGCCCCCGTGGGGGGAGATCGCGCGGGTGCTCGAGGACGGCGGCGTCTACTTCGCCCAGCACGTCGGGCCCGGCAGCGTCCGTGAACTCGTCGAGCACTTCCTCGGGGCGCAGCCGGACGAGCGGCGCGACGCGCGGCATCCGGACCGCGAGCGGCGCGCGGCCGAGGCCGCCGGGCTCGAGATCGTCGACCTGCGGGCCGAACGGCTGCGCGTCGAGTTCCACGACATCGCCGCAGTCGTCCACTTCCTGCGCAAGGTGATCTGGACGGTCCCCGGTTTCACCGTCGGGGCGTATCTGCCGCGACTGCGCGCCCTGCACGAGCGGATCGGGACCGAGGGAGCCTTCGTGGCCCACAGCACCCGGCACCTCTTCCACGCCCGCAGGGGCGGAGCCGGCCGCACCGCGCACCTGTGAGTCTCCGCATCCTCACGGGACGCGGCTGGTCCGCAAAGCGGTGGATCACATGGGTCCGGGCCAAGACGACTCGTGTCGGCAAAGCTGCGCGGAGCGGTGGTGCCGCGCGGCGCAGGGGCTGCGCGGCCCCCGGGGCGGCCTCTTGCGGGTCAATCCGGTGCCCACGCCCGGATCACCCCTCGGAGGGACGACCGAAAGTGTGATCACCCTAGTGGCGGGTGGTGTCACATTCGGCGCAAAGCCTCCTCACCGCTCTTTTTTCACGTGATTTCGCTGGTTTTCGGCCACCTCAAGGTCGCGCGGGGCTCCTACCGGGTCCGCCCGCGTGTCGTCAGGCGGTTTCGGAGAGTAGTTATGGCGCGCCGATGTACGCAGCATCACTTACGAAGGGTTATGGTGGAACCCCCCCTCGGGCCGGTCCGTCTCCCCCCCCACGGACCGGCCCGTTTTTTTCTCGGCCCCGCATGAGGGTCCGACGGGACGACGGCCCGGGAGCGGCGGGCACACCGCATACGGCGCCCGCGCACATGCGGCGGCCGTACAGGTGACGAACCGCGTGCCGCCACCGGGCAGTCGGCGAGTGCGACCCACCCCGGGCTTTGGGGACCTTCGCCCCGGCAGGGGTACGCTTCGCCTTCGGGGACCGCCATACGGACAGGGGCCGCCCGCGGCTGAGACCGGGCCGCCCGCCGCGCGACGCGGCGGGGCGTGCCGCGCCTGTCCGATCCGCACGGAGGGGCTGACGATCACGTGAACCTGCGCGACAAGCTGCGTGGCCTGCTGGTCAGGTTGTACGCACGCCGGGTGGAAGGTCACCTGGACACCGCTCAGGTGCCCAAGCACATCGGCGTCATCATGGATGGCAACCGCCGCTGGGCGAAGGCCGCGGGCTCCAGCACCGTCCACGGCCACCGGGCCGGCGCGGAAAAGATCGAGGAGTTCCTCGGCTGGTGCAGCGAGACGGACGTCGAGGTCGTCACCCTCTGGCTGCTGTCGACGGACAACTTCGACCGGCCGAAGGAGGAGCTCGTCCCGCTCCTCGGCATCATCGAGGACGTGGTGCGCACCCTCGCGGACGACGGACGCTGGCGGGTGCACCACGTCGGCACGCGCGACCTGCTGCCCTCCGGGATGCAGACCACCCTGAAGGAGGCCGAGCAGGCCACCGCGGACGTCGACGGCATAGTGGTCAACGTCGCCATCGGGTACGGCGGTCGCCAGGAGATCGCCGACGCGGTGCGCTCCATGCTGCTGGACGCCCACGAGCAGGGCACGTCGATAGACGAACTCGCCGAGGCCGTCGACATCGACATGATCGGACGTCACCTCTACACCCGGGCCCAGCCCGATCCGGACCTCGTCATCCGCACCAGCGGTGAGCAGAGGCTGTCCGGATTCATGCTCTGGCAGACCGCGCATTCGGAGTACTACTTCTGCGACGTGTTCTGGCCGGCCTTCCGCAAGGTCGACTTCCTGCGCGCGATGCGCGACTACGCCGCCCGCCACCGGCGCTACGGCGGCTGAGCATCCCCGCGCATCCAGCGCAGGTCACACGGAGTTCACCGGCCCGCCGTCATATGCCATGGCATGGCGGTGTTCGTTCGAGGGCATAACCCAGGAAGGTCGACACCCGAACCACGGGTGTCGGATCTCAGCGGGCGGCACAGACGCCGTCCGCCCGGGAGGCCCTTTGCACCAGCCCGACCGTGCGGTCACGGCACGGAAGAAGCGGCGGAGGGCCGGTTTCCGGCCCGCTGTGCACGAGGGCCGTCGACCGGTCCAGCTCCGTCTCGTCGCTCCCCGACCTCATCCGAGGGGGTACGTCCTTCCGTGGTGACCAGCGCAAAGCGTCACAAGCCCGACCGGCGCACCTACGTTCTCGACACCAGCGTCCTGCTGGCCGATCCCAACGCCCTGAGCCGCTTCGACGAGCACGAGGTCGTGCTCCCCGTCGTCGTGGTGACCGAGCTGGAGGCCAAGCGGAACCATCCCGAGCTCGGCTACTTCGCCCGTCAGGCGCTGCGCCTGCTGGACGACTACCGGGTGCGGTACGGCCGCCTCGACGCCCCCATCCCCACCGGGGACCTCGGCGGGACCGTGCGGGTCGAGCTCAACCACTCGGACCCCAGCGTGCTGCCCAGCGGCTACCGCCTGGGGGACAACGACTCCCGCATCCTCGCGGTCGCCCGCAACCTGCAGGCCGAGGGGTTCGACGTCACCGTCGTGTCGAAGGACCTCCCGCTCAGGATCAAGGCGTCCTCCGTGGGCCTCCTCGCCGAGGAGTACCGCGCGGAGCTCGCCATCACGGACTCCTCCGGCTGGACCGGAATGTCCGAACTGACCCTGCCCGGCGAGCAGGTGGACATCCTCTTCGAAGAGGGCCACGTGTACGTGCCCGAGGCCGCGCACCTGCCCGTGCACACCGGGCTGACCATCCAGTCGGAGCGCGGCAAGGCGCTCGGGCGGGTCACCGCCGAGGGCAACGTGCGGCTGGTGCGCGGCGACCGGGAGGTGTTCGGCATCAAGGGCCGCAGCGCCGAACAGCGGATCGCGCTCGACCTGCTGCTCGATCCGGACGTCGGGATCGTCTCCATGGGCGGCCGGGCCGGCACCGGCAAGTCGGCGCTGGCCCTGTGCGCCGGCCTGGAGGCGGTGCTGGAGCGCCGTCAGCACCAGAAGGTGATGGTCTTCCGTCCGCTGTACGCGGTGGGCGGGCAGGAGCTCGGCTACCTGCCGGGTTCCGAGGCGGAGAAGATGAGCCCCTGGGCGCAGGCGGTGTTCGACACGCTGTCGGCGGTCACCAGCCGGGAGGTCATCGAGGAGGTCACCGCGCGCGGCATGCTGGAGGTCCTGCCGCTCACCCACATCCGGGGCCGCTCACTGCACGACGCGTTCGTGATCGTGGACGAGGCCCAGTCGCTGGAGCGGAACGTCCTGCTGACCGTTCTGTCCCGCATCGGGGCCGATTCCCGGGTCGTCCTGACCCATGATGTGGCCCAGCGGGACAATCTGAGGGTCGGTCGGTACGACGGTGTGGTCGCCGTCGTCGAGAAGCTGAAAGGGCATCCGCTGTTCGCGCACGTCACCCTGACGCGGTCCGAGAGGTCCCGGATCGCCGCGTTGGTGACCGAGATGCTGGAAGACGGGCAGATCTGACCCGCGGCTTCCCGTGAGGGCCGGTCGCCCTGCAGGAGGCGCCGTCCGGAAAGGCGTAGAGCCTAGCCGGGCGGCGTCGGCACGTGTGCGGATTTCCGGGATTCCCCCAGGGCCAAACGGGATGTGAGCTTTCACACGCAACGGATAATTGCCTTGCGGCGTCGGGTTACGGCAGAGTCTCACTCCTGTCAGGCCCCGCATACGACACACCTGTACCCCCAGCGGTACGGCACCACAGTCTCAACTTCATAGCGTCGTCGTATGCCGCCCGAGCACCACGCGGCGCTCCCTCGGAGGAGTTGCCCACCGGGCCCGCGCCTCCCGTGACCCGCAGTTGGGGAGGCCAGTGCCAGGGGCACGATTGCGTCCGCGAGGGTCACCGGAGCGGGCGATGCTGGAAGGAAACCGTGTGAGCCGGATCTCGGTCCGGGGATTCGCAGTGGCCTCGGCCACCGCGGTCACCGCTGTCGGAAGCGTCGTCGGTGTTGCCTCGGGCAGCACCGCGCAGAACAACGACGTCGAAGCGACGGCAAGCGGCGCCACGCTGCTCGCGGACATCCCCGCGGGCCAGCAGGCCCAGGTGCAGACCGCCTCCCTGACGCAGCAGGCCGAAACGATGGCCATCGCCGCGGACGCGAGCGCCAAGAAGGACGCCGAGGAGGCCGCCCGCAAGGCCGCCGCCGAGACGGCGGTCGCGAAGAAGAAGGAAGCGGCCGAGAAGGCGGAGAGAGCGGAGAGGGCGGAGCGGGAGGCCAGGGAGCGCGCGGAGGCCGAGGAGGCCGCCAGCCGTTCCGCGACCCGTGACGCGTCCAGCTTCGCGGTCCAGTCGTCCTACACGATCGCCGAAGTGCAGGCGATGGCCCGGCAGATCGTCCCGGCGGACCAGTTCCAGTGCTTCAGCAACATCGTGGACCACGAGTCCAGCTGGAACTACCGGGCCGACAACCCCACCTCCGACGCCTATGGCCTGGTGCAGGCGCTCCCGGGCTCCAAGATGGCCTCCGCCGGAGCCGACTGGGCGACGAACCCGGCCACGCAGATCAAGTGGGGCCTGGGCTACATGAACGACCGCTACGGCAGCCCCTGCGGCGCCTGGAACTTCTGGCAGGCCAACCACTGGTACTAGAAGTACCGGGAACCCTTCGGCCCCGCCCCGCTCAACCACGGCACAGCCCCGCACCGTCCTACGGTACGGGGCTTTCGCCATGTACGGTCTGACCGACGGCTCCAGGGGGAGTGGTGGGGAGAAACGGGGGAAGAGGACGGATCATGTCGCGAGTGCCAGGGTGGCTCGGCCGGGTCGGAGCCGGACTGACCGAGGTCAGCAGGCGGCTGGAGGAGCGCCGCGCCGAGGTGGAGCGACACCCCCCGCTGGACGCCGACGCCGACCCCGAGCCCGGACGGGTGAAGTCCCCGGGCCCCGCCCCTGAGTCGTCGCTCGAGTACCGGGCCACCGTCGTTCCGGCCCGCCCCGACCCGGCGCAGGCCGTGCCCTGGGGAGTACGGGTCGCGGCCGAGGCCGGCTGGCGGCTGCTGGTGCTGGCCGGCACGGTCTGGGTGCTCATGCGGGTCATCAGCGCCGTTCAGCTGGTGGTGCTGGCGTTCGTGGGCGCGTTGCTGATCACCGCGCTGCTGCAGCCGACGGTGGCGCGGATGAGGCGGCTCGGCGTGCCGCGCGGGCCGGCCACCGCGCTGACTGCGCTGTTCGGGTTCGTCGTGATCGGTCTCATCGGCTGGTTCGTGACCTGGCAGGTCATGGAGAACATCGACCACCTCTCCGACCAGATCCAGGACGGCATCGACGAGCTGCGCAACTGGCTCCTCAACAGCCCCTTCCACGTCACCGACAAGCAGATCAACGAGATCGCCAAGAACCTGCGGGAAGCGGTCGGCGCCAACACCGAGCAGATCACCTCGGCGGGCCTGGAGGGCGTGACCGTCGTGGTCGAGGCGCTCACCGGCATACTGCTGGCGGTCTTCTCGACGCTGTTCCTGCTCTACGACGGCAAGCGGATCTGGGAGTGGTCGCTGAGGCTCGTTCCGGCGGCGGCCCGCCCGGGTGTCGCGGGGGCGGGCCCGGCCGCGTGGCGGACGTTGACGGCGTACGTGCGCGGCACGGTGATAGTGGCTCTGATCGACGCGATCTTCATCGGTCTCGGCATCTACTTCCTCGATGTGCCGATGGCGGTGCCGCTCGCCGTGTTCATCTTCCTGTTCTCGTTCATCCCGCTGGTGGGTGCGGTGGTGTCGGGAGCGCTGGCGGTGGTCGTCGCACTCGTCACCCAGGGGGTGTTCACGGGCGTCATGACGCTGGTGGTGGTGCTGGCGGTGCAGCAGATCGAGGGGCACATCCTCCAGCCGTTCATCCTGGGCCGTGCGGTGCGGGTCCATCCGCTCGCGGTGGTGCTGGCGGTCGCCTCGGGCGGCATGGTGGCCGGCATCGGCGGGGCGGTGGTGGCCGTGCCGCTGGTCGCGGTCACGAACACCGTCGTCGGTTACCTGCGTGCGTACTCCCACGAGACGGTCTCGGTCCAGGCGCCCCGGCCGCGCGGCGCCACGGCGATGTCCGAACCGGACGCCCCGCTGCCGGCGGCGCCGGGTGCGGCGCCGGCGCCTCAGCCTTCGACGCCGGATGCGGAGGTGGATGCGGAGAAGCGGCCGGGGGGCGCGGGCGAGGAGTAGACACGGGCGCCTCGACGTCCCGGCTGCGGGCGGTCGCGCCGCTGGGGCGGCAGGGTGATGGGGGCCCACGCTCGAGCGGAGCCGGAAGCGTGGGAGGCACCCGGCGAGCGCCGGCCGGCGGTGTCGGCGCGGGACGGGGTGTCCGTGCGGCCCGGCGCTGATGGGGCGCCGCCGCGCCCACCCGTGCCGCCCTGCGGCACGACTGCCCGCGCAGACGCGGGGATGCGGGGCGTGGAGCGCGGGACGCGAAGGCGTGGGGCCACGGGGCGCGAGGATGCGGGGCCGTGAGATACGGGGCGTGGGGCGTACGAGGTGGGCCCGCCCACCGGTTGGGGTGGGCGGGCCCGAGGTGCGTGGCGGTGGACGGAGTTACTCCGCGAGGGCCGCTTCCGCGTCCAGGGTGGCGGCGACCGCCTGGACCACCGCGGCGATCTTGAAGGCCTCCTGGATGACCTCGCGCTCCACGCCGGCCTTGCGCAGCACCTGCTCGTGGGAGTCGAGGCACATGCCGCAGCCGTTGATCGCGGAGACCGCGAAGGACCAGAACTCGAAGTCGACCTTGTCGACGCCCGGGTTGCCGATGACGTTCATCCGCAGACCGGCGCGCAGGTTGCCGTACTCGTGGTCCGACAGCAGGTGACGGGTGCGGTAGAAGACGTTGTTCATCGCCATCACCGCGGCGGCGGCCTTGGCGGCCGTGTACGCCTCCGGCGACAGGTTCGCCTTCGCCTCCGGCTCCAGCTCGCGCAGCACGATCGCCGAGCGCGAGGCGATCGCCGTCGACAGCACCGTACCCCACAGCTGCTGGGCCGGCAGGCCGGAGTTGCCGATGACCGAGCCCAGGTTGAGCTTCAGGTCCTTGGCGTAGTCCGGGAGACGGGACTTCAGGGAGTCGAGCGACATCTCAGGTCACTCCCCGGCCAGCAGCGCGACCGGGTCCAGGGTCTCGTCGCCCTTGGTCCAGTTGCACGGGCAGAGCTCGTCGGTCTGCAGGGCGTCCAGGACCCGCAGGACCTCCTTGGGGTTACGGCCGACGGAGCCGGCGGTCACCATGGAGAACTGGATCTCGTTGTTCTGGTCCACGATGAAGACGGCACGCTTGGCGAAGCCGTCCTCGCCCTCGATGCCGAGGGCGCGCATCAGCTCGTGCTTGGAGTCCGCCATCATCGGGAACGGCAGGTCGCGCAGGTCGTCGTGGTCCTTGCGCCAGGCGTGGTGGACGAACTCCGAGTCGCCGGAGAAGCCCAGGACCTGGGCGTCACGGTCGGCGAACTCGTCGTTCAGCTTGCCGAAGGCGGCGATCTCGGTCGGGCACACGAAGGTGAAGTCCTTGGGCCACGCGAAGACGACCTTCCACTTGCCCTCGTAGGTCTTGTGGTCGATCGTCTCGAACTCCTTGCCCTTCTCCAGCGAGACACAGGCGGTCAGTTCGAAATCGGGGAACTTGTCACCGACAGTGAGCACGGGTTCTCCTTGCAGCGGGGAAACACCCGGATTGCGAGCGTTTCCCATGGGTTGGACCTTGTTGATGTTGGCACACCGTGTATTGATTAGTGAAATAGCTACACTCGGTCGTGTTGATCGGAGGTAGCTATCAGTGACCGTGAGCAAGAGGCGCAGGCAGCCCAGCTTCGCCCAACTCCGCGCGTTCGCCGCGGTGGCCGAGCATCTGCACTTCCGGGACGCCGCCTCGGCGATCGGGATGAGCCAGCCGGCGCTGTCGGGTGCCGTGTCGGCACTGGAGGAGACCCTCGGCGTCACCCTCGTGGAGCGTACGACGCGCAAGGTGCTGCTCTCCCCGGCCGGTGAGCGGCTCGCCGTCCGCGCCAAGGCGGTGCTGGAGGAGGTCGGGGCGCTGCTGGAGGAGGCGGACGCACTGCGGGCGCCGTTCACCGGGGTGCTGCGGCTCGGCGTGATCCCGACCGTCGCGCCCTATCTGCTGCCGACGGTCCTGCGACTGGTCCGCGGACGCTACCCGCTCCTCGACCTCCAGGTGCACGAGGAGCAGACCGCGAGCCTGCTGGACGGACTGGCCGGCGGCCGGCTCGACCTGCTGCTGCTCGCGGTGCCCCTCGGCGTCCCCGGCGTGACCGAAATCCCCCTCTTCGACGAGGACTTCGTGCTGGTCACCCCGCTCGGCCACCGCCTCGGCGGCCGGGAGGGCATCCCCCGCGCGGCGCTGCGCGAGCTGAACCTGCTGTTGCTCGACGAGGGCCACTGCCTGCGCGACCAGGCCCTGGACATCTGCCGGGAGGCCGGGCGGGCCGACGTCCCGGCCACGACGACGGCGGCCGGACTGGGCACGCTCGTCCAACTGGTCGCGGGCGGCCTCGGGGTGACCCTGCTGCCGCGCACCGCCGTCCAGGTCGAGACCGCCCGCTCCAACCGGCTGCTCACCGCCCGCTTCGCCGACCCGGCCCCTTCCCGCCGCATCGCCCTCGCCATGCGCACGGGCACGGCCAGGGCGGCGGAGCACAGGGCACTGGCGGCGTCCCTGCGAGCGGCGATGCGGGACCTCCCGGTACGGATGGCGGGGGGCTGAGCGTCCCGCCATCCGTACCGCTCACTCCGTCCGGAGGCCGTCCGGGCGCATCATGCGCAGCAGCGGGGGCAGGCTCAGCAGGGTCACCACGAGGACCACGCCCGCGCCGACGCCGGTCATCCTCAGCACGCTCGCCCAGTCCACGCCCACCGGTGTCGCGGTCATCTTCAGCAGCACCGCGCCCAGGGCCACGCCCACCACCGAGGCCAGCAGCAGGCCCAGGCCGATCGGTATCGCCGTCTGCCAGAACACCGACAGGCTCAGGGTGCGCCGGCGGGTGCCGAAGGCGACGAGGGCGGACAGCAGTTTGCGGCGTTCCCGCAACTGCTCCAGCTGGGAGACCAGCAGGCTCGCCCCGATCAGCGCCAGCACGGCGGTGGCGCCGACGAACAGGCCCTGGCGGATGGACTCGTAGCGGCCGGAGCGCTCGGTGGAGTACCAGGTAATCAACTCCGACAGCGGGTCGATCGCATACGCCGTGTTGCGCACGTACTCGTGGGCGTGGGGCACCGAGTCGTCCACCGAGAGGTACAGCTGCCCGGTGACGGCCTCGCCGAGGGGGGCGGTCAGCGCGCCCGGGGTCATCAGGAAGCCGCCGCGCAGCGTGCCCGTCGGGTCCTTGACGGAGTCGGCCTGCTGGAGCGTCTCCGGCACGGTCCAGACGGCGTTCCCGGTCTCGCCGTCCTCGCCGGTGGTCTCCAGGTACAGCTTCCGGCCCGGTTCGCTCAGCGCCGCTGTGTCGGTGTCGTACTCGTTGCCCCGGACCGCGAAGGTGTCGCCGTCCTCGCACGAGGGCAGTCTCGCCACCTTGCGCAGGGTGGCGCAGTCGCCGACGGTCAGCTCCGCGAAGCGCTCGGGTTCCTGGTCCCGGGGCCGGTCCGAGAAGTAGGCCTCGGAGAGCGCGTAGACCTTGCGCACCCCCTCGGTCTCCTCGAACTCCGCGGCGGCCGCGGCGGTTTCGACGCCCTCCGGGATGCGTACCTGTATCTGCGCCGTCGACACGTCGTAACCCGTGTCCCTGGTGTAGGTGTCCTCGACCCCGGCGAACAGCATCTGGAGCGCGATCGCTCCGGCCACGGCCACGGCGATGCCGTTGACCAGACGTGCCGCCGCTCCGCTGCTCAACTGGAGGCGGCGCACCGCCAGCTGCCAGGAGACGCTGCCCGGGCCGAGCCGGGCGACGACCGTCTCCACGATCCACGGCAGCAGTGCGGTGATCCCGACGAGCAGACAGACGACTCCGCCGGTGACCAGGTACTGGTTGAAGTTTCCGTTCTCCCGGCCCTGACCGATCATGGGGAACAGCATCCCGATCCCGGCGAGCGGCAGCAGCAGGCGCCACCACAGCCGGCGGCGGGCGGGCCGGGCCGTGCGCACCACGCCCAGCGGCTCGATGACCACCCCGCGCAGCGCGAGCAGGGTCACCAGCACGGCGGCCGCGGGAACCGCCACCGCGACCAGCAACGCGAGCAGCGGCGAGGGGTTCAGATAGCTCGGGAAGACACTGATGCCCTGCACCTCGAGGAAGGCCGCGAGTTCACGTCCGGCAAGGAAGAACCCGGTGCCGAACACCAGTCCCAGCAGCGCCCCGGCGAATGCCTCGCCCGCGGCGATCCGCCGGGTCATGCCACCGTCGGAGCCGACCAGCCGGAGCGCCGCCAGCCTGCGGTCGCGCCGTTCGCCGCCGAACCGCACCGCCGCGGCGATGAACACGGCGACCGGCATCAGCAGCACCACGAAGACGACCAGCACCAGCAGCACCAGGACCGGATCCGTCTCCTCCTCCGTGGGGTCGGGGTTCCCGAAGGAGTCCAGACGCGTCGCCGAGGACCCGCCGACCCGCTCCGCGAGTCCCTCGGCGCCCGCGTAGTAGGCGAGTTCCTGCGAACCGATCAGCCCCTGCTCACCGATCGTCCCCACGAGGTCGTACGGGATGCGTTCGCGCAGCAGCGCGCCGCTGTCGGACTCCAGCAGCTTCTCGAGCGCGGGGGAGGCCACCATGTCACCCGGCGCCGGGAACTCCCGCAGGCCCGGGGGGAGGGGGGCCTTCGGACCCTCCGGTTCCAGCAGCCGGCCGCGGACGCCGCGGTCGTCGAACTCGGTGTCGGTCCTCGCGATGATCAGGGTGCGGTCGGACCTGTGCTCGATCTCCCGGCCGAAGGTGTGGTCGAGGCGCGCCTCCTCCCGCCGGTGCCGCTCCGACAGGGCGCCGGGCAGGGCGGTGGTGAGGAGCAGCAGCGCCACGCCCAGGCCGACGCCCACGGCGGTGAGCAGTGCCCGGACCCAGCCCTCGCGTCCGCCGGCGAAGGCGTACCGGGTCCCCATGCCCAGGTCCCGCGCCCACTGCCGGGCGTTCATACGGCGCGCTCCATGTCCCGGGACTTCCCGTCGCGCACGACGACCTCGCGGTCGGAGTACGCGGCCACCCGCGCCTCGTGGGTGACGAGGACGACGGCGGCGTTGGTGGACCGGGCGGCCTCGGTGAGCAGCTCCATCACCCGCTCGCCGTTGAGCGAGTCCAGCGCGCCGGTCGGCTCGTCGGCGAACAGCACCCGCGGGCCGGTGACCAGCGACCGGGCCACGGCGACCCGCTGGCCCTGACCGCCGGAGACCTCGCCGGGCCGCTTCTTGCGGACGTCGTCGACCTCCAGACGCTCCATCCAGGCCAGCGCGGCCCGCTCGGCCTCCTTGCGGGGCGTGCCGTTCAGCCGCAGCGGCAGGGCGACGTTCTCCACACAGGTGAGCTCCGGGACGAGCTGCCCGAACTGGAAGACGAAGCCGAACTCCGAACGCCTGAGGGCGCTGCGTTCGGCGTCGCTCATCGCGGTCAGCTCACGCCCGTTGTACATGATCGACCCGGAGTCGGGGGTGACGATCCCGGCGAGGCAGTGCAGCAGCGTCGACTTGCCCGACCCGGAGGGTCCCATCACGGCGACGACCTCGCCGGGGTGGATGGAGAAGGCGGCGCCGTCGAGTGCGGTGGTGGGGCCGTAGACCTTGCGCAGGTCCTGGGCGGCGAGCAGGGAACCGGCGGGAACGGGAGGGGTCACCGGGTCACCGCCGCACGGAGCTTGTCGAGACGTGCCGCGGTCAGCTCCAGCCAGCGCAGGTCGGCCTCGAGGTGGAACAGGGCGTGGTCGCAGATGAGCTGGTCGGCGAGGTCGCCCTTGCGCTTGCGCTCGGTGAGGGTCCGCATGCCGCGTAGGTGCTCCGAGCGCTGAGTGTCGAGGATGTCGGCGGCGTCCCGGCTGGTGAGCAGGGCGAGGACGACCTTGGTGTAGAGCGTGGACTGGAGGTACGGCTCCGGCTTCTCCGGCGTGGCGAGCCAGTGCCCGACATCGGTGATGCCGGCCTCGGTGATCGCGTACCGCTTCCGCTCGGGACCGCCGCCGGTCTCGATGCCGTCGACTTCGACGAACCCGTTCTTCAGCAGGCGGGACATCGTCGAGTAGACCTGGCCGTAGTGCAGCGGCCGGTCGTGACCGAACTTCTCGTCGAAGGCCCGCTTCAGGTCGTAACCGTGACGCGGGCCGGACTCCAGGAGCCCCAGGAGGGTGTGACCGATGGACATACGGAGCACTCTACACGCGGTGTATACGCGGCATGTATACACCTCGTGTATAGAAGGCGGGCGGGAGGGGAAAGGGCCAGGTGGGAGCCGATTGTCACGGTTCTGCCACCGGCTCCCGGGGGCGACCGATCCGTCCGGGGCGGTCCGTTCAGGCCGAGGGGGGCCCGGGGGCGGACTCCCCGGGAGGGCCGCCCCCGGGGGGACGGCCGCGGCGAGGCAGGGGCCCCGCCTCGCCGGGCAGCCTCCCGGCCTCCGCGAGAGCCCGCCGCAGCAGGAACTCGATCTGCGCGTTCGCCGAGCGCAGCTCGTCGTTCGCCCAGCGCGCCAGCGCCTCGTACACCGACGGGTCCAGCCGCAGCAGCACCTGCTTGCGCTGCGGCCGGCCCTGGGGGGCCGAACCCCCGGACGGAGTCGTCACTGGTAGAGCGTCCCGGTGTTGAGGACCGGCTGAGCGGATCGGTCACCGCACAGCACCACCATCAGGTTGGACACCATCGCCGCCTTCCGTTCGGGGTCCAGCTCCACGATCTCCTGCTCGGCGATCCGGGCCAGCGCCGTCTCCACCATGCCCACGGCCCCCTCCACGATCTTCTGTCGCGCCGCCACGACGGCACCCGCCTGCTGTCGCTGGAGCATCGCCGAGGCGATCTCGGGGGCGTACGCGAGGTGGGTGAACCGGGACTCGATGATCTGCACCCCGGCCGCCTCCACGCGCGCGTGGAGTTCGACGGCGAGCTTCTCGGTGATCTCCTCGGCGTTGCCGCGCAGCGACAGGCCGGCCTCGTCATGGGCGTCGTAGGGGTACTCGATGGCGATGTGCCGCACGGCCGCCTCGGTCTGGGTGGAGACGAACTCGACGTAGTCGTCCACCTCGAAGGTGGCCTGCGCGGTGTCCTCCACCCGCCACACCACGACCGCGGCCAGCTCGATCGGGTTGCCGTAGGCGTCGTTCACCTTCAGGACGGCGGTCTCGTGGTTGCGCACCCGCGTCGATATCTTCCGGCGCGAGGTGAGGGGGTTCACCCAGCGCAGCCCGTCCTGGCGGATCGTGCCCCGGTAGCGGCCGAAGAGCTGCACCACCCGCGCCTCGCCCGGCGCCACCATGTTCAGCCCGCACATCGCGAGGAACGCGGCGGCGGCGACCAGGATGCCGCCGATGATCAGTGCGGCCTTGGCGCCGGTCCCGGTGACCACCGTGGCGGTGACGATCAGCCCGGTACCGGCCAGCAGGCCGACGAGGCCGAGCAGCAGTGCCAGCCCGCCGCCGATGCTGTGCGCCGCGAACTCCCGCACGCGCGGGGCCGGCATCTCGGGCACACCGGCCGTGACCTGCGTGTCGTGTGTGGACATGGGTGATCCCCCGTCTCTCCGGGCGCCCGCCGAGCGGCTAGCGCCTGTCTATCTAAGTGATATCACTTTACTTGAACACGGCAACCCCGCACCCCTCCCGCACGTCGGTTCCACTGGACAGGTGCTGATTGTCACGCCCGTAAAGGCCGGATCGGCGGCTCTTTGTCATAGCTCCCGGTGTTATTTTTCTGAGCTGACCCGAGCGGCGAACTGGTGTGGCTGCAGAGCACACACGAACGAAGCGGAGCGGAACGGACGCATGGGACGAGCGGAAGAAAGACGCGCACGACAGCGCGGTGGGCGCCGTGCGGCACCCAGGGGCCGCCGTCCGTCGGGCACGGCCGGCCGCAGCGGCATACGCCGCCTCTTCACCTGGAAGAAGATCCTCGGCACGTTCTTCGGCCTCTGCATGCTCGGCATGGGCGCCTTCATCGTGCTGTACATGGTGATCGGCATCCCCGAGGGGAACGCCGACGCCGAGTGGCAGAGCAACGTCTACGAGTACAGCGACGGCAGCATCATGGCCCGCACGGGCGAGCGCAACCGTGAGATCGTCGACCTGGCGAAGGTGCCCAAGGACGTCCAGCGCGCCTTCGTCGCCGCCGAGAACAAGTCCTTCTACAAGGACTCCGGCGTCGACCTCAAGGGCACCGCGCGCGGCCTGCTCAACACGGTCTCCGGCAAGGGCGCGCAGGGCGGTTCGACGATCACCCAGCAGTACGTCAAGAACTACTACCTGACGCAGGAACAGACCGTCACCCGCAAGCTGAAGGAACTGGTCATCTCCCTGAAGCTGGACCGGGAGAAGTCCAAGGACTACATCCTCGCCGGCTACATCAACACCAGCTTCTACGGCCGTGGCGCCTACGGCGTCCAGGCCGCCGCGCGGGCCTACTACCGCGTCGACGCCGAGGACCTGACCGTCGAGCAGGGCGCGTACCTCGCCGCGCTGCTCCAGGCGCCGAACCAGTACGACTGGGCGATCGCCAGCGACACCGGCAAGAAGCTCGTCCAGGAGCGGTGGAACTACGTCCTGGACAACATGGTCGAGCAGAAGTGGCTGGACCGGGCCGACCGCCAGGGCATGGAGTTCCCGGTCCCCGAGGAGCCCAGGCCCGCCCCCGGTATGGAGGGCCAGACCGGCTACCTGGTCGAGGCGGCGAACGCCGCGGTCGAGCGGCAGCTCGTCGCCCAGGGCACCGCCGAGGACATGAAGCAGGCCGACGCCATGCTGGACCTCGGCGGCTACACCATCACGCTCAACATCGACAAGAAGAAGCAGAAGGCGCTGGAGGAGGCGGTCAGGACCGAGCTCACCAGCAAGCTGGACCCGAAGAAGCGCGAGGTCGACGCCGACGTCCAGGCCGGCGCCGTCTCCATGGACCCGAAGACGGGCGCGGTCCTGGCGATGTACGGCGGCGTGGACTACGTGAAGCACTACCGGAACAACGCCACCCGCGACGACTACCAGGCCGCCTCGACCTTCAAGCCGGTGATCCTCGCCGCGGCCGTGGACCAGGACGCCGAGACCCAGGACGGCGTGCCGATCACGGCGAACACCCTCTACGACGGCACGAGCGAGCGCCCCGTGATGGACGGCGGCAAGAAGGTCGGCTTCGCACCGCCCAACGAGGACGACAGGAGTTACGGGGACATCACCGTCCAGGAGGCGATGAACAAGTCCGTCAACTCGGTCTTCGCGCAGATGGGCATCGACGTCGGCATGACCGAGGTGGTGGAGACCGCGGGCGAACTCGGCATGGAGACCGAGGGCATGGAGGCCGTGCCCGCCCAGACCCTGGGCAGCATGGGCGCGAGCCCGCTGGAGATGGCCGGCGTCTACGCCACCCTCGACAACCACGGCAAGAAGGTCACCCCGGCGATCGTGAAGTCGGTCGAGCACAAGGACCGCGTGGTCGAGTTCCCCGACCCGATCGGCGAGCAGGTCATCAGCCGCGAGGCCGCCGACACGGTGACCTCCGTGCTGACCGGCGTGGTCGACGACGGTACGGCCAAGGCGTCCGTGCGGGAGAACCCGCTGCGCAACGGCCAGCAGGTCGCCGGCAAGACGGGTACGTCCGACAACAACAGGTCGGCCTGGTTCACCGGCTTCACCCCCGAACTGGTCACCTCGGTCGGACTGTTCGGCGAGGACGCGAAGAGCGGCGCGCAGGTCCCGATGTACCGGGCGGCCGGCGTCGACTACCGCGTCAACGGCGGTGGCCCCCCGGCGGCGATCTGGGCCGCGTACACCTTCGGCGTCATGGACGAGGTCACGAAGTTCGACCTGGACACCAAGCAGGGCAACGCGGTGAAGCCGCGCACCTCGCCGTCGGCCTCGCAGTCGCCGTCGAAGACGCCGAGCGAGGAGCCCGCGACGGAGGATCCGGCCGCCGGGACCCCGTCCGGGACCCCGTCCGGGACCCCGTCCAGGACGCCGCCGCCCGGGACGCCGAGCAGGACGCCGACGACGGAGCCCACGACCGCGGAGCCGTCGGTACCGCCGACGTCCGGCATACCGGGCGATCCGGCCGATCCGGGCGGTCCGGGCGACCCGGAAGGTGGCGAGGAGGAGTAGACGGAGAACGCGAGGGGCGCCCGGTGACCGCACCGGGCGCCCCTCGCGTCACGTCGTACGGCGGTTCAGCCGTGGTTCAGCTCGAACCACACCACCTTGCCCGTGCTCAGCCGGGTCGCACCCCAGCGCCGGGCCAGCCGGTTCACCAGGTACAGCCCGCGCCCGCCCTCGTCCGTGGCCCGCGCCTGCCGCAGCCGCGGCAGCTGGGGCACGTCGTCACCGACCTCGCAACGCAGCACGTCGGTGCGCAGCAGCCGCAGGGTGACCGGCCGCGTGGCGTACCGCACGGCGTTGGTCACCACCTCGCTGACCAGCAGCTCCACCGAGTCGCTCAGTTCCTCCATGCCCCAGCGGGACAGCGCCCGCCGGGCGAGGCGGCGGGCCCGGCCGGGGGCCGCGTCCTCCGGCTCCAGGAACCAGTACGCCACGTCGCTCGGCGCGATCCCGTCGAAGCGGGCGGCGAGCAGTGCGATGTCGTCGTCCCGGTCGCCGGGACCGAGCATGTCGAGCACCTCGTCGCACAGCGCCTCCAGCGGCGGCGGATGGTCCGGGCCGGTGAGCTGCGCGGTCGCGGCGAGCTTCTCCCGCAGCTGCTCGATCCCGGTCCACACGTCCCGCAGCCGGGACTCCACCAGGCCGTCGGTGTACAGGAGCAGGGTCGCCCCGGCGGGCGCGTCCAGCTCGACCGCCTCGAAGTCCACCCCGCCCACGCCGATCGGGGCGCCCGCGGGCACCCGCAGCACCTCGGCCCGGCCGCCCAGCTCCAGCAGGACGGGCGGCGGGTGGCCGGCGTTGGCGATGGTGATGCGGTGCGAGACCGGGTCGTACACCGCGTACAGACAGGTCGCCATGCGGTCCACGCCGAGCCGCTGCGCCTGCTCGTCGAGGTGGTGGAGCACCTCCTGCGGGGGCAGGTCGAGCCCGGCCAGGGTCTGTGCGGTGGTGCGCAGCTGGCCCATGATCGCCGCCGACGTCATGGAGTGCCCCATGACGTCGCCGACCACCAGCGCGACCCGGCTGCCGGGCAGTGGGATGGCGTCGTACCAGTCGCCGCCGACCCGCGCGGTCTCCGCGGCCGGCAGGTACCGGGACGCCAGCCGCACCCCGGTGCAGCGCGGCAGGGTCTCCGGCAGCATCGTGCGCTGCAGCTCGTCCGCGATGTACGCCTCCCGCCCGTACAGCACCGCCTTGTCGATGCCGAGGGCGCTGTGCGTGGCGAGCTGCGCGGCGACGAGCAGGTCGTCGGCCTCGAACGGGATGCGCTCCGGGCGGCGCAGGAACAGCGCCGCGCCGATCACCCGCCGCCGGCCGCGCAGCGGCGCGAGGATCGCCCGCTGCCCGTCCGGCACGGCTGCCGGGCCCTCCTCGCCGAGCAGTTCGGGCAGCGCGGCGCGGGCCGCGGGCGCGTCCGTGAACACCGGTCGTACACCGCGCAGCACCTCGGCGAGCGCGCTGCCGGGCCGCACCGTGCACAGCTCCGCGCCGACCGAGTCCAGCTCGGACGGCTCCGGCGGGGCGGCCGGGGTGAACCCGCCCTCGGTGTCCCGCTCGGCGGGTATCCGGTCGGTGCGCCGCAGCCGCAGCACCAGCGGGCCGGTGGGCCGCTCGTCGCCGACCGGCAGCGGATCGCGCAGATAGACCAGGATCGCGTCGGAGAAGGTGGGCACGGTGGCCCGGCACAGCCCCATCACGATCTCGTCCAGGTCGATGCCGCGGGCGATCCGCCGTGTCGCGGCGCCGACGAAACGCAGCCGGTCCCCGTCCCGCCGCATCGGAGTGGGCCGGCCGGGCCGGGCGAGCTGCCCGGTGCGTCGCTCCTCGCCGTCGGGGCCCATGACCGGCTGCACCGGAATGCCCTCGGGCGCGGGACGCGGCCGGTGCGTGTCCGGCCCGGCGCCCTGTCCGGCACCCGGCTGGGAGTGCTCGGAGCCGGGGCCGGCCGCCGGGTCCTGGCCGGTGCCGCCGGGTGTCACCGTGTCCGGCGGCGCGGCCCCCGACGGCCCCGGGGGCGCGGCCCCGGACGCGGGAGGCTCACCGTCGGAACGGCTCTGTACGGGTAAGGCGGCCCCGGCGCCCGGCACACGCTCCGGTGGCGGGGTACGCAGGAGCGCCCCGCGGGGATCCGCGGGGTCGACGCCCGGCTGCGGGCGTTCGAAGGAGGTCGGCTGCTCCGTCACGCGTGTCGAGTCCATCCGTCCGGCGCACGCCGTGCGCGCGGTTCGTCCCGCCGAGACTCCGATACCCGGAATACATGCCCCCGGAACGGAATTTCCGCGTGGTCAGAGGTTGTTCCTGTGCCGTTGGCCGGCCGTTCCCGGCCGGCGCCGGTGTTCCCGTACCCCTCGCTCACGTCCTGCCGCCCCTCGGTGACGATCGGTCAAGCCTGGTGCGCGCTCCGGTGATTGCTGCCCCGCACCCTTGCGGAGGACGATCCTACGTTTCCTGCCCGGGGGCGCAGCAAGAGTCTCACGAGGACGCATGCGCCGGAGTGCGGTCCCAGTCCCGTGGCAGTGACGGTACCGTCCACGACGGGTCCGGGCGCCAGTTCTCCCACCCGTCGGCGAACGGCGTCCCCCAGGCCTCGATCACCGCCACCGCGGCACGCCCGGCCTCCCGCACCCTCCCGGCCAGCGCGGAGTCCACCAGACCGTCCCGCCGGGCCTGCGCGAACTCGTCCTCGTCCAGCCAGGACCAGCTCCGGTCCGGGCGCACGGAGATGTCCAGGAAGTGATCCTCGGAGTCCACCCCGCCCGCCCAGCGGGCCAGCGGCTCCTCCAGGTTCACGTACCAGTTCCTGAACCGCCAGCCCGGGTCCCAGAACAGCCACACCGACCAGGGCTCGCCGGGCCGGGCCAGCTTCAGCACACCGGTGCCCAGCCAGCGGCCCCGTCCCACCGCGCGCGGCTTGGTGTACCGGGTGCCGAGCGGCTCCCGGTGCACCGGCGTGCCGTCGGCGAGCACCGGCTTCACGCACTCGGTGCCGGGCGCCATCCACACCGCGAGCAGCTCCGGGTCGTCGCGCACGACCGTGACGGGGCGCGCGATGTGGATGCGCGCGCCGCCGTTCTCCCGGTACCGCCACAGGATCTGTGCCCCGGGCGCCCAGGGTCCGGCCGTCCCGTCCGCTTCCTCTTCTCCGCGCATCGTCGCTCCGCCCTCCGCCATGGCCAGATAGTAGGTGTCACGGCCGTACGACGCCGTGGCCACCCGTCACGGTTCACGTCCGGCGCGCGAGGCTTTACGGGCGCGTCATACGCAGGACATCCAGCGCCTCGTCGAGCTGCTCGGCGGTGAGGTCGCCGCGCTCGACGTAGCCGTCCTCCAGGACCACCTGCCGGATGGTCTTCCGCTCGGCCAGGGACTTCTTGGCGACCTTGGCGGCCTCCTCGTAGCCGATGTACTTGTTGAGCGGGGTGACCACGGACGGCGAGGACTCGGCGTACTCCCGGGCCCGTTCCCGGTGCGCGACGATCCCGTCGACGGTGCGGTCGGCGAGCAGCCGGGAGACGTTGGCGAGCAGCCGCACCGACTCCAGCACGTTCTTCGCGATGACCGGCAGCATGACGTTGAGCTCGAAGTTGCCGGAGGCGCCGGCCGCGGCGACGGTCGCGTCGTTGCCGGTGACCTGCGCACACACCATGAGCACCGCCTCCGGGATCACCGGGTTGACCTTGCCGGGCATGATCGAGGAGCCGGGCTGGAGGTCGGGCAGGCTGATCTCGGCGAGGCCGGTGCGCGGCCCCGACGCCATCCACCGCAGGTCGTTCGCGATCTTCGTCAGTCCGACGGCGACGGTGCGCAGCTGCCCGCTGGTCTCCACGACGCCGTCCCGGGCGCCCTGCGCCTCGAAGTGGTCGCGCGCCTCGGTCAGCGGCAGTCCGGTCGCGCGGGCGACCTCCTCGATGACGGCGGCGGAGAACCCCGGAGGGGTGTTGATGCCGGTGCCGACGGCGGTCCCGCCCAGCGGCAGCTCGGCGAGGCGCGGCAGTGAGGAGTTCAGCCGCTCGATCCCGTACCGCACCTGGGCCGCGTACCCGCCGAACTCCTGGCCCAGGGTCACCGGGGTGGCGTCCATCAGGTGGGTCCGTCCGGACTTCACCACGTCGGCGAACTCCCCGGCCTTGCGCTCCAGGGACGCGGCGAGGTGGTCGAGGGCCGGGATCAGATCGCGGGTGACGGCGGCGGTCGCGGCGATGTGGAGGGACGAGGGGAAGACGTCGTTGGACGACTGCGAGGCGTTGACGTGGTCGTTGGGGTGCACGTCCCGCCCCAGCCGCTCGGTGGCGAGCGTGGCGACGACCTCGTTGGCGTTCATGTTGGACGAGGTCCCGGAGCCCGTCTGGAACACGTCGACGGGGAAGTGGTCGTCCCACAGTCCCTCGGCGACCTCGCCGGCCGCCTCCTGGATCGCCTCGGCTACGTCCTCGTCCAGCACCCCGAGCCGGGCGTTCACCTTGGCCGCGGCGCCCTTGATCCGGGCCAGGGCCTCGATGTGGGCGCGCTCCAGGCGCTGCCCGGAGACCGGGAAGTTCTCCACGGCGCGCTGGGTCTGCGCGCGCCACTTGGCGTCGGCCGGTACCTTCACCTCCCCCATGGAGTCGTGCTCGACGCGGTAGTGCCGGTCGTCGTCCGTGGTCGTCATCGTCGTACCTCCGAGCATGCACAGCAGTGGTGTCCGACGAGCGTATTCCCGGACGGCCGCCGCCCCACCGCAGGAGGAGCGCGGCGGGGCGGGGGCCCGTGGGGGGAGGCCGGCCGCTCCGGAGGGAGACGTCGTCCGGGAGGAGGCCGGTCCGCAGGCTGCGGTCCTCGCCGGCGGTGAAGGTCAGGGTCACCGTCTGCCCGGCGTACGCCGACAGGTCGACCGACCGCCGTACGTGGCCGCTGCCGGCGTCGACGTTGGACAGGGTGGCGAGCGTGGTGCCGCCGGCCCTGACGGCGAACCTGTCGTACGCGGTCGAACCGGACTCGTCGGTGCCGATGTGCTGCAGCCAGTAGGCCGGCGACGCCCGGGAGCACCCGGCCGGCACGGTCACCGTCCGGCTGATCGCCCCGGTGCTCGTGTGCCCGCCGGCGGCCGCGGCGGGAGCGCGCCGCAGCCGAGCACGACGGCGAGCGAGAAGCCCGCCACGGCGAGTCCTCGTTTCACCTTGTCTCCTCCGGGAGGCGGCCGTGGGGTGGACCACGCAGGATCCACATGGCATGAGCATGTCGGATTGGCGAGAAGGCTCGCAGTGCCGGTTGAGCCGGTCGACGGAAAGGCAGGGGCCGGGGCCTGATGGCCCGAAAGAAGCACACGGGGCCCGCTGTGCGGACGGCAGTGGTCCGATTCGGACCCCGCTCCTCGAACGCCGGAGAGGAGTCCGGAGGGCAGTGCCCCCGAGGGCCGGGGACGGGAAGGGGCGGTGGGGACGAGAGGCCTCGCCCCCACCGCCCCTTCCCGCGGGACTACGCCAGCCCGGGTCCCCGCACCGGAATCGACGTGAACGTCGGCTGCTGCGGCGAAGGATCCTGGAAGAAGTCATTCCCCTTGTCGTCGACGACGATGAACGCGGGGAAGTCCTCCACCTCGATCCTCCACACCGCCTCCATCCCGAGCTCCTCGTACTCGACGACCTCGACCTTCTTGATGCAGTCCTGTGCGAGCCGGGCCGCCGGCCCGCCGATGGACCCGAGGTAGAAGCCCCCGTGCGTGTCGCACGCGTCCGTGACCTGCTTGCTCCGGTTCCCCTTCGCCAGCATCACCTTGGACCCGCCGGCGGCCTGGAACTGCTCCACGTACGAGTCCATGCGCCCGGCCGTCGTCGGCCCGAACGACCCCGACGCGTACCCCTCCGGCGTCTTCGCGGGACCCGCGTAGTAGACCGGGTGGTCCTTCAGGTACTGCGGCATCTCCTCGCCAGCGTCCAGCCGCTCCTTGATCTTCGCGTGCGCGATGTCCCGCGCCACGACCAGCGGCCCGGTCAGCGAGAGCCGCGTCTTGACCGGGTACTTGGTCAGCTCGGCCAGGATGTCGTCCATCGGCTGGTTGAGGTCGATCCTGACGACGTCGCCCGACTCCTCGAGCTGCTCGGCGGTCGTCTCCGGCAGGAACCGCGCCGGGTCGGTCTCCAGCTGCTCCAGGAACACGCCCTCGGAGGTGATCTTCGCGACGGCCTGCCGGTCCGCCGAGCACGACACCGCGATCGCGACCGGGCACGACGCCCCGTGCCGGGGCAGCCGCACCACCCGCACGTCGTGGCAGAAGTACTTGCCCCCGAACTGGGCCCCGATCCCGATCCTCTGCGTCAGCTCGAAGACCTTCTCCTCCAGCTCCTTGTCCCGGAAACCGTGCCCGAGCGGCGAACCCTTGCTCGGGATCTCGTCCAGGTAGTGCGCGGAGGCGTACTTCGCGGTCTTCAGCGCGTACTCGGCCGACGTGCCGCCGACGACGATCGCCAGGTGGTACGGCGGGCAGGCGGCCGTGCCCAGCGAACGGATCTTCTCCTCCAGGAACCTCATCATGGAGGCCTCGTTCAGGACGGCCTTGGTCTCCTGGTAGAGGAACGACTTGTTGGCCGATCCGCCGCCCTTGGCCATGAACAGGAACTTGTAGGCGTCGCCGTCCGTCGCGTACAGCTCGATCTGCGCGGGGAGGTTGGAGCCGGTGTTCTTCTCCTCCCACATGGTGAGCGGAGCCATCTGCGAGTAGCGCAGGTTGAGGTTCTTGTACGCGTCGTAGACGCCCCGGGAGAGGGCCTCCTCGTCGCGCCCCTGTGTGAGCACGTTCTGCCCGCGTTTGCCCATGACGATCGCCGTGCCGGTGTCCTGGCACATCGGCAGCACGCCCGCCGCCGCGATGTTCGCGTTCTTCAGCAGGTCCAGGGCGACGAACTTGTCGTTGGCCGACGCCTCGGGGTCGTCGATGATGCGGCGCAGCTGGGCCAGGTGCGCGGGGCGCAGGTAGTGCTGGATGTCGTGGATGGCCTCCTCGGCGAGCTTGCGCAGCGCCTCCGGCTCCACCTTGAGGAACGTCCGTCCGTCGGCCTCGAAGGTGGAGACACCTTCGGAGGTCACCAGCCGGTAGGGGGTGGTGTCCTCTCCCATGGGGAGCAGATCGGCGTACTCGAACTCAGGCATCTCGCCCATTCCTCACTCGACGGGAAGTCTTCCGGAGCGGCTCGCCTCCGGGGCGCCGGAGCCCGTGTGGAGGGCCCGATCGTGCTCGGCCCCTCGGCCTCCGCGCGTTCGGGCCCTCCGCACAGGCGCACCCCTTCGGCCCGCTCGCCGGGCGCCCGCCGACGTCGGCGGGCGCCCACCAGCGTAGGACCTGCTCCCCGCGGTGAGCCTGTGAGGTTGTCCTCAGTTGCCCCCGCCGGAGGGTAGTCGCGATCTATCGCGTTTCGGTACGCTGCTGTCGTGGACCTTCAGAAGCACGCCCAGCAGCCGGACACGGCACCGCGGACGGCCGAGCTGCGCGCCTCCGACGCCGACCGGGACCGTACCGCCGGCCTCCTGCGCGAGGCCCTCGCCGAGGGCCGCCTCACCGCCGACGAGCACGCGGAGCGCGTCGAGGGCGTGCTGGCCGCCAAGACGGTCGGGGAGCTGGAGGTGTTCGTCCGGGACCTGCCCGCGGGCCACCAGCGGCGCGCGGCACACGCCTCCGCCCCCAGCCGCCCCACCACCGGTGCGATTCCGGTGGACCCCGATGACAACGTGGTCGCGGTGTTCGGCGCGGCGACCCGCAAGGGCCGCTGGCGCGCCGGCCGCCGCATCCACGCGTACGCGATCTTCGGCAGTGTCGAGATCGACCTCAGCGAGGCGCTGTTCGACCACCAGCAGGTCGTGATCAAGTCGTTCGCCGTCTTCGGCAGCGTCGAGATCCGCGTCCCGGAGAACGTGTCGCTGCGCGGCATGGGCGGTGGCGTGCTCGGCGCCTTCGAGGTGGCCACGCTCGACGCGACCGACCCCGAGGCCCCGGTGGTCTACGTGGACGGCTGGGCGGTGCTGGGCTCCGTCGAGGCACGGCCCAGGCGCGGCAAGTTCGTGGCGGACATCCTCGACCGGGTGCAGCGCAAGGTCGACCGGAGTGTGCGCAGGCATCTGGGGCACTGACGCGCGGTTCGGAACTCAGTGCATAGGCACGCGCACATCGGGTAAGCCTTGCTGCATCGTGTCTCGCTCGCGAAGCCGTCGTCAGGAGTAGACCGTGCTGCAACCGCCGCATTCGTCCCTGCAGATAGCCGCTGTTCCGGCCCAGCGAGCGGCAGCGCGGGACAGGGACCAGGACACCCCCTGGCACACCGAGGCGGTGTGCCGGCGCGACGAGGCCGGGCTGTTCTTCGCACCCTCGAAGGAACCCACCGCCGCCCGACTCTCCCGCGAGGAGGCGGCCAAGCGCGTCTGTGCCCGCTGCCCGGTGATGGTCGAGTGCCGCGAGCACGCCCTGCTCCAGCCCGAGCCCTACGGCGTCTGGGGCGGCCTCACCGCCGCCGAACGCCGAGTGGCCCTGGCCCGCCGCAGGCGCCGCGAGATGGAGCTGAAGAAGACCGCCCGTCCGGGCCGCATCGCGGCGGCGGGCTGACACGCACGCAACGAGCGAGGGCGCCCCCTCCGCACAGGGGACGCCTTCTCGCGCCGTGTGGGCCAACTCGCCCGGCAGCGCCGGGTTGTGGCACGTACGGGTCCGCCGCGCGGGCGCCCCCCTCCGTACGGGTGGCGTCTTCTCACGCCGGGCGGGGCAGTTCACCCAGGGGCGCGGGGAACTGCGTCACCAGCCCCCCATGCACCCGCGCGCCGCAGGCCCCACGTGCCGAAGTGACGTCTCACTTGGCCCGGTCGAAGTCGACCGCGCTGTAAGCCCGCAGTTTGCTGAGCCGGTGCTCGGAGTCGATCCTGCGGACCGTCCCCGACTTGGACCGCATCACGATGGAATCGGTCGTGGCCGTCTCCGACCGGTACCGCACCCCGCGCAGCAGCTCGCCGTCGGTGATCCCCGTCGCCACGAAGAACACGTTGTCCCCGGTGACCAGGTCCTCCGTGGTCAGCACCCGGTCCAGATCGTGCCCGGCGTCGACCGCCCGCTGCCGCTCCTCGTCGTCCTTGGGCCACAGCTTGCCCTGGATGGTCCCACCCAGGCACTTCACCGCGCAGGCCGAGATGATGCCCTCGGGGGTGCCGCCCACTCCGAGCAGCAGGTCGATGCCCGTGCCCTCGCGCAGCGCGAGGATCGAGCCGGCCACGTCGCCGTCGGAGATCAGCTTGATGCGCGCCCCGGTCTCCCGGATCTCCTTGATGACGCCCTCGTGCCGCGGCCGGTCGAGGATCACCACGGTGACGTCCTCGGGGGTGGCCCGCTTGGCCTTGGCGACCCGGCGGATGTTCACGTTCACCGGCGCGTTGATGTCGACGAAGTCGGCGGCCTCGGGGCCGGTGACCAGCTTGTCCATGTAGAACACGGCCGACGGGTCGAACATCGAGCCGCGCTCGGCGGCGGCCAGCACCGCGATGGCGTTCGTCATGCCCTTGGCGGTCAGCGTCGTGCCGTCGATCGGGTCGACGGCGATGTCGCACTCCGGGCCGGTCCCGTCACCCACGCGCTCCCCGTTGAAGAGCATCGGGGCCTCGTCCTTCTCGCCCTCGCCGATGACGACGACGCCGTTCATCGAGACGGTGGAGACGAGGGTGCGCATGGCGCGCACCGCGGCGCCGTCGGCGCCGTTCTTGTCGCCGCGCCCTACCCAGCGGCCGGCCGCCATGGCCGCCGCCTCGGTGACCCGTACGAGCTCCAGGGCGAGGTTGCGGTCGGGGGCCTCGGACGGGACATCGAGCTCGGACGGCAGGTGATGGTGTTCGGTCATCGGAGCGCACCTTTCTGTACGACGACGGCCGGATGAGGGTGTGGGACACGACTCTATCGCCAGTCCGACAAAATGAGCAGGGCCCCCCACGGATGAGCGCACCGGGCACCTGCGACGATAGGGGACGTGGCAGGAACGAGCAGCGTGCAGAAAACGGCCCGGGACATGATCCTTTCCCTGGCGCTCATCATGCTCGTCGCGGGAGTGGTCTGGCTGTTCATCCCGCACGAGGACGGTGCACCCGACATCAAGCGGGTCGACTACCGGGTCGACCTGCTCACGGCCCGCCGGGCCGCCTCCTACCCCGTCGCCGCGCCGGAGGGCCTGCCGGAGGCGTGGAAGCCCACCTCCGTCCGCTACCGGGGCGCCGAGTCCGAGGCCTGGCACCTCGGCTACCACGCCCCCGACGGGGAGTACGTGGCGGTCGAGCAGTCCGCGGGCAAGCGGTCGGCGTTCATCGAGGACGCGACGCAGGGCGCCGTGAAGACGGGGACCACTCAGCAGATCGACGGCGAGACCTGGACGCGCTACGAGGGCGACCACTACGACGCGCTGGTGCTGGAGGGCACCGAGGGCTCGACCACCGTCGTGACCGGCACGGCGTCGTTCGGGCAGCTGACGAAGATGGCCGGGGCGCTGCGCACGGAGTGAGCGGAACCCACAGGGGGCGGGGCCCCCCCCCCCCGGGGGGGCCGCCGGGGGGG
>NZ_JAHWZY010000041.1:0-50348 GCF_041380215.1 Streptomyces pimonensis | reverse complement strand
TCGGCCAGTACGTGCGCGTCCACGATGCCGGGCCCGGGCGGGGGACGTGGCGGGCTGCGATCCGGGACGGGTCGGACCACGCGTCGCGGGGTGCGGGCGCGCCGGACGGCACGACTGACGCCGCCGCTGCGCGCGCCCGGACCACCGCCAGTGCGGCGGCCAGCTCCTCCGGGGTGGGGTTGCCCCGTACGACCTTGATCACGTCGGCTCCTCACAGGGGGATGTTGCCGTGCTTCTTCGGGGGCAGGGATTCCCGCTTCGTACGCAGCTGACGCAGCCCGCGGACGAGGTGCCGGCGGGTGTCGGACGGCATGATCACCGCGTCGACGTAGCCGCGCTCGGCCGCGACGTAGGGGTTGAGGAGCGTGTCCTCGTACTCCCGCATCAGACGGGCGCGGGCCGCCTCCGGATCGTCCGATTCGGCGATGGTGCGGCGGTGCAGGATGTTGACGGCGCCCTGCGCGCCCATCACCGCGATCTGGGCGGTGGGCCAGGCCAGGTTGAGGTCGGCGCCCAGGTGCTTGGAGCCCATGACGTCGTAGGCGCCGCCGAAGGCCTTGCGGGTGATCACGGTGATGAGGGGGACGGTGGCCTCGGCGTAGGCGTAGATCAGCTTGGCACCGCGGCGGATGATGCCGTCGTGCTCCTGGTCCACGCCGGGCAGGAAACCGGGGACGTCGACGAAGGTGATCACCGGGACGTTGAAGGCGTCGCAGGTGCGCACGAAGCGGGCCGCCTTCTCGGAGGCGGTGATGTCCAGGCAGCCGGCGAACTGCATCGGCTGGTTGGCGACGATGCCGACGGGGCGGCCCTCCACGCGGCCGTAGCCGGTGAGGACGTTCGGTGCGAACAGCGGCTGCGTCTCGAGGAACTCGGCGTCGTCGAGAACGTGTTCGATCACCGTGTGCATGTCGTAGGGCTGGTTCGCCGAGTCCGGGACGAGCGTGTCCAGTTCGCGGTCCTCTTCGGTGACCGTCAGGTCCGCCTCCTCCGGGAACGCCGGGGGTTCGGAGAGGTTGTTCGACGGCAGGTAGGACAGGAGCTGCTTGACGTACTCGATCGCGTCCTTCTCGTCGCCGGCCATGTGGTGGGCGACGCCGGAGGCGGTGTTGTGGGTGCGGGCGCCGCCGAGTTCCTCGAAGCCGACGTCCTCGCCGGTGACCGTCTTGATGACGTCCGGTCCGGTGATGAACATGTGGGACGTCTGGTCGACCATGACCGTGAAGTCGGTGATCGCGGGGGAGTACACCGCGCCGCCCGCGCAGGGGCCGACGACCAGGCTGATCTGCGGGATCACGCCGGAGGCGTGGGTGTTGCGGCGGAAGATCTCGCCGTACGCGCCCAGCGAGGCCACGCCCTCCTGGATGCGGGCGCCGCCGGAGTCGTTGATGCCGATGACCGGGCATCCGGTCCTCAGCGCGAAGTCCATCACCTTGACGATCTTCTGGCCGTAGACCTCGCCCAGCGCCCCGCCGAAGACGGTGAAGTCCTGGGAGAAGACGGCGACCGGGCGGCCGTCGACGGTGCCGTAACCGGTCACGACACCGTCGCCGTAGGGACGGTTGGTGTCGAGGCCGAAGTTGGTGGAGCGGTGCCGGGCGAACTCGTCCAGCTCGACGAAGGACCCTTCGTCGAGCAGGAGGCCGATCCGCTCACGGGCCGTCAGCTTGCCCTTGGCGTGCTGCTTCTCGACCGCGCGTGCGGAGCCGGCGTGCGTCGCCTCGTCGGTGCGGCGCTTCAGGTCCGCGAGCTTGCCCGCGGTCGTACGAATGTCAGGCTGCTGCTCTTCCGGCTCGGACATCGGGATGCGGCTCCCTGCCTGCTCAAAAGGGGGGACGGTTACTCATCCGTAGCGTAATGGGGGCCCTCCGCATCGGCAGTGCGGTGTTTCCCACACCGCCTTCCTCTTCACAGGCGCGGGAAGGGGATCCTCGAAGGGCCCACGCCGTCACCTCGCCCGTGGGTACGGCCGAGGCGCCGTGGCGGGGGACGCCGGGGACGGTGCCGGGAAACGGCCGAGCGCCGTGCGCCTCGGCCCCGGGCCGGAACCCGTCCCCTGCGCGGGGCGGAGGAGGCCGAACCTAGGGTGGGGCGCATGACACCCCATGGTGAAGGTATGCCCGACGGGCCCAGTGAGCCGAGTCCGGGACGATGGTCCGACCTCGACCGCCCGCCGTTGAACGCCGCCGGTCTGCGTCGGGGGCTCGTGCGCGCGGGCGGACTGTGGACGCAGGTGGACGTGGTGCAGCGCACCGGTTCCACCAACTCCGACCTCGTGGCCCGGGCCGGCGCGGGCGGCCTGGAGGAGGGCGTCGTCCTCGTCGCCGAGGAGCAGACCGCCGCGCGGGGGCGCCTCGACCGGCAGTGGACCGCGCCGGCCCGGTCGGGGCTGTTCTTCTCCGTGCTGCTGCGGCCCGCCGAGGTGCCGGTGGCGCGGTGGGGCTGGCTGCCGTTGCTGACCGGTGTCGCGGTGGCGACCGGGCTGTCACGGGCCGCGGGCGTCGACACGGCCTTGAAGTGGCCCAACGACCTGCTGGTCACGGTGGGGGGAGAGGAGCGCAAGGCCGGCGGGATCCTGGTGGAACGGGCCGGGGACGACGGGGTGGTGATCGGGGTCGGCGTCAATGTGAGCCTCCGGGGCGATGAGCTGCCGGTGCCGACCGCGGGATCGCTGGCGCTGGCGGGAGCGGTGAGCACGGACCGGGATCCGTTGCTGCGGGGGGTGCTGCGCTCGCTGGAGGACTGGTACGGGCGGTGGCGGGCGGCGGGGGGCGACCCGGGGGCGAGCGGCCTGCAGGAGACCTACGCGGCGGGGTGCGCGACGCTGGGCCGGGTGGTGCGGGCGGAGCTGCCCGGGGACCGGGAGCTGGTGGGGGAGGCGGTCGCGGTGGACGGCGACGGCCGCCTGGTCCTGGCCACGAGGGAGGGCGTGCAGGAACCGGTGGGCGCGGGCGACATCATCCACGTGCGCGCGAAGTGAGGCCACGGCTTCGGCGGGGGATGGCCACGGCCTCCTGCGACCTCACCCCACGGCCCAACAGAACGGAGTGAGCTGGCGCACACCTGCCGTAGAGTTGAGCGCGGTCGATACCTGGCCATGGCAGATCGGAAGGGCACGCGTGACCGTCGACGACTCGGGTTCCACGGACGCGCAGGGCGCCGGCGAGGATCCGCTTGCCCTGCGCCTCGAGCATCTCATCCTGGGCGCCGAGCGCCGTTACACGCCGTTCCAGGCGGCCCGCAGCGCCGGCGTCACCATGGAACTGGCCACCCGCTTCTGGCGGGCGATGGGGTTCGCCGACGTCGGCCAGGCCAAGGCCCTCACCGAGGCCGATGTCCTCGCGCTGCGCCGGCTCGCCGGCCTGGTGGAGGCGGGCCTGCTGAGCGAGGCCATGGCGGTGCAGGTGGCGCGGTCCACCGGGCAGACCACCGCCCGGCTGGCCGAGTGGCAGATCGACTCGTTCCTGGAGGGGCTGACCGAGCCGCCCGAGCCGGGCATGACCCGCACCGAGGTGACGTATCCGATCGTCGAGCTGCTCCTGCCCGAGTTGGAGGAGTTCCTCGTGTACGTCTGGCGGCGGCAGCTCGCCGCGTCGGCCGGGCGGGTCGTGCAGGTCGCCGACGACGAGGAGATGGTCGACCGGCGGCTCGCCGTCGCCTTCGCGGACCTGGTGGGGTTCACGCGGCTGACCCGGCGGATGGAGGAGGAGGAGCTCGGCGAACTCGTCGAGGCCTTCGAGACCACCGCCGCCGATCTGGTCGCCGCGCGCGGCGGGCGGCTCATCAAGACGCTGGGCGACGAGGTGCTCTACGTCGCCGACGACGCCGGTATCGCCGCGGACATCGCGATGCGGCTGATCGAGACCATGGCGAACGACGAGACCATGCCGGAGCTGCGGGTCGGCATGGCGTTCGGCACGGTGACCACCCGGATGGGCGATGTGTTCGGCACGACCGTGAACCTGGCCTCCCGGCTCACGTCCATAGCCCCCCGGGACGCGGTGCTGGTCGACAGCGCCTTCGCCGAGGAGCTGATCCACACCGGTGACGCGCCCGCCTCCGAGGCGGCGGCGGCCGAGGCGGTGGCCGCGGCGGAGAAGGAGGGCGAGGAGCCGCCGGGCTACCGGTTCGCGCTCCAGCCGATGTGGCAGCGGCCGGTGCGTGGTCTGGGCGTGGTGGAACCCTGGCTGCTCACGCGCCGGAACGGGGCTGCCGTCCCGTCCTAGCCCCGGCCGCCCACACAGATGCCGATGACCGGTACGCACAGGCCGGGACGGGGGGCCGGGGTGCGGTCGTCCGGCTGGGGCGGCGGCGGGCCGTGGGGGGCCGGCGAGGGTGGTTCCGGTGTGTCGCGCGGGGGCTGCCGGGGCGTGGGCGAGCGCGGTCCACGGCTGGTCGCGGGCGTGGTGGCGGGTGGTGCGGTCGGGGCGTCCGCCGCGTCCTCCGTGTCCGGGGCGGTCGTGGCGGTCGTGGCGGTCGTGGCGGGTCGGGCCGGCACCGACGGCTCGGACGTCGCGAGCGGGGCCGGTGCCTTGCCGCCCAGGGCCGTGGGGGAGGAGGGACGCGCCTCGGGGGCGGGGGCGACGGTCCCGGGCGCGGTCGGGGAAGCGGTGGGGACGCCGGTGTCCGTGCGGGGGACGGGGTGGGGGCCCGCCTCCGTTCCGATGTCCGCGCCGCCGCCCTGAGGGGCGGCCAGGCGGACCAGGGCCACGGCGCAGGCGGCCACGACCAGGCTTCCCGCAGCCAGCAGGACCCTGCGGGGGCGGGGCTTGCGGTGGCGGCCCCGGGAGCGGGAGGCGCCTGCCGGTGGCCCCTCCGTCGGTGTGGTCGGTGTCATCGCGATTCCCTCCCCTGCGGGCGCGCCTCCGGTGTGCCGCGGTGTGCGCACGTTATGCGCTCCTACGGGGGGTCGGACCGGGAGCCGGGGCGATGTCACTCGAACGGGTGGACGGGGGGTGACAGGGGAACCGGGCGTGCGCCCTTTTCTCCGGTGGGCGCGGGCTGCGATGATCGGGACGAGCGGGAGTTAACCCACGTTAACCGGAGGGTGTCGATGAGTGAGGAACGGTTCGGGGAGTTCGTGCTGGTGCGCCGGCACGAACGGGGACATGTCGCGGAGCTCGTCCTCGACCGGCCCGAAGCCATGAACGCCGTGTCGACCGGGATGGCCCGCTCCCTCGCCGGCGCCTGTGCGGCGCTGGGGGAGGACCGGAGCGTGCGGGTGGTGGTGCTGAGCTCCTCGCACGAGCGGGCGTTCTGCGTGGGGGCCGACCTGAAGGAGCGCAACTCCTTCAGCGACGCGGACCTGGTGCGCCAGCGGCCCGTGGCGCGCGGGGCGTACACCGGGGTGCTCGAACTGCCCGTGCCGACGGTGGCGGCGGTGCACGGGTTCGCGCTCGGCGGCGGGTTCGAGCTGGCCCTGTCGTGTGATGTGATCGTCGCCGACCGTACGGCGGTCATGGGGTTGCCCGAGGTGTCGGTCGGGGTGATTCCGGGCGGGGGTGGTACGCAGTTGCTGCCCCGGCGGGTGGGGGCGGCGCGGGCCGCTGAGCTGATCTTCACGGCGCGGCGGGTGGAGGCCGGTGAGGCCCGGGAGCTGGGACTGGTCGACGAGCTGGTGGAGAAGGGGCGGGACCGGGAGGCGGCCCTCGCCATGGCGTCCCGGATCGCCGGGAACTCGCCGGTGGGGCTGCGGGCGGCCAAGCGGGCGCTGCGGCTCGGGCACGGGCTGGACCTGTCCGCCGGGCTGGAGGTCGAGGACGCCGCCTGGCGGTCGGTGGCGTTCTCGGGGGACCGGGCGGAGGGGGTCGCCGCCTTCAACGAGAAGCGCAGACCGGAGTGGCCCGGGGAGTAAGGTCCGATGAGCCCCGTTCGCTCCTTTAATATCCCGGTTCGACCTGAACCTTCCTAACCTGGAGAGATGGGTGAGGAGAGCCGGCTGGTGGCCGTGGTGGCGCTGGCCCAGGGCATGGCCGCCGCACACGGTTCCCGGGACGCCTGGCGGGCCGCGGCCGGCGGGGCCTGCCGGGCGCTGGGCGGGAGCTTCGCCGCGCTGTCGGTGTGGGAGCGGGAACTCGGGCGGCTGCGGGTGCTGGTGAACGTCGGGGAGCTGGCCGAGGACGAGGAGGAGTTCCCGGAGGACGAGTCCTATCCGGTGCACCAGTTCGCCGAGATCACCGAGTTCCTGCACGAGAGGTGGGCGGGGGGCGGCGAGCCCGACGCGTGGGTGGAGACCGCGGAGGGGGCCTCGGCGGGGCGCTCCGGGTACTGCGGGCAGCGGGCGGCCGCGCTCAGGCGGCGGGGGCGCGGGTGCTGTGTGGTCGCGCCGGTCGTGCTGCACGGACGGGCCTGGGGCGAGCTGTACGTGGCCCGGCCGGCCGGTGCGCCCGTCTTCGGGCGGGGCGACGCCGACTTCGCGACGGTCCTGGCCGCCGTCGTGGCCGCCGGGATCGCGCAGACCGAGCGGCTGGAGGAGGCCCGGCGGCTGGCGTACACGGACTCGTTGACCGGGCTGGCCAACCGGCGTGCCGTGGACGCCCGGCTCGACGAGGCCGTCGACCGGCACCGGCGCGACGGGGCCGTCGTCAGCCTCGTGGTGTGCGACCTGAACGGGCTGAAGCGGGTCAACGACACGCTGGGGCACGCCGTGGGGGACCGGCTCCTGGAGCGGTTCGGAACCGTGCTGTCGCTGTGCGGGGCCATGGTGCCGGGGGCCCTGGCGGCGCGGCTCGGGGGGGACGAGTTCTGTCTGCTGGCGGTGGGGCCGCCGGCCGACGAGGTCGTCAAGGCCGCCGACGAGGTGTGCCGGCGGGCCGCGGAGCTGGGGATCGGGGACGGCGTCGCCTGCGGGGTGGCGTCCACCGAGGATCCCGTCGGACCGGTGCACTCCGCCCGGCGGCTGTTCCGGCTGGCCGACGCGGCGCAGTACCGGGCCAAGGCCGAGCGTGCCGCGCATCCCGTCGTGGCCGGACGGGAGGGGCCGGACGACCCCGTCATTCGGCTCGCGGACGAGCCGTCACGGGCGGCGGACGGGGAGCGGCGCCGGTTCCGGGGGCGGCATTCGCCGTAACGCGCGGCCTGCCGGTAAGGGGTGAGGCGCCGACCCGGTGGTGACATCGCTGAATTCAGTGCGTACGCTCCTGAATATGAGTATGCACACTGTGGTGGTGGGGACCGCCGGCGTGACCGCGTCCGACGTGCTCGCCGTGGCGCGCGGCGGCGCCCTCGTGGAACTGTCCGCGGAGGCGGTGGCCGCCCTCGCCGCGTCCCGCGGGATCGTGGACGCCCTGGCCGCGAAGCCGGACCCCGTGTACGGGGTGAGCACCGGCTTCGGCGCCCTGGCGACCCGGCACATCAGCCCCGAGCTCCGCGGCCGGCTGCAGCGCAACATCGTCCGCTCGCACGCCGCGGGCATGGGGCCCCGGGTGGAGCACGAGGTGGTACGGGCGCTGATGTTCCTGCGACTGAAGACCCTCTGCTCCGGGCGCACCGGTGTCCGGCCCGAGGTCGCGCGGACGATGGCCGACGTGCTGAACGCCGGGATCACCCCGGTCGTGCACGAGTACGGCTCCCTCGGCTGCTCCGGGGACCTCGCCCCGCTGTCCCACTGCGCCCTCACGCTGATGGGCGAGGGGGAGGCGGAGGGGCCCGACGGCAGTGTGCGGCCGGCCGGCGAACTGCTCGCCGAGCACGGCATCCGCCCCGTCGCACTGCGCGAGAAGGAGGGGCTCGCCCTCCTCAACGGCACCGACGGCATGCTCGGCATGCTGGTCATGGCCCTCGCCGACCTGGACCTCCTCTACACGTCCGCCGACGTCACGGCGGCCCTGAGCCTGGAGGCGCTGCTCGGCACCGACAAGGTGCTCGCCCCCGAACTGCACGCCATCCGCCCGCACCCCGGCCAGGCCGCCAGCGCCGCCAACATGCTGGCCGTGCTGGAGGGGTCGGGCCTGACGGGGCATCACCAGGACGACGCGCCCCGCGTCCAGGACGCCTACTCGGTGCGCTGCGCCCCGCAGGTCGCCGGCGCGGGACGGGACACCCTGGCCCACGCCCGGCTGGTCGCCGAGCGCGAACTCGCGTCAGCCGTGGACAATCCGGTGGTGCTTCCCGGGGACGCCTCCCAGGCTCTCGGCTCCGGGGGAGGACGGGTCGAATCCAACGGCAACTTCCACGGGGCCCCGGTCGCCTACGTGCTGGACTTCCTCGCCATCGCCGTCGCCGACCTCGCCTCCATCACCGAGCGCCGCACCGACCGGCTGCTGGACAGGAACCGCAGCCACGGGCTGCCGCCCTTCCTCGCCGACGACCCCGGTGTGGACTCCGGGCTGATGATCGCCCAGTACACGCAGGCCGCCCTGGTCGGCGAGCTGAAGCGGCTCGCCGTGCCGGCGTCGGCGGACTCGATCCCGTCCTCCGCGATGCAGGAGGACCACGTCTCCATGGGCTGGTCGGCGGCGCGGAAACTGCGGACGGCCGTCGACCACCTCACCCGGGTCGTCGCGATCGAACTGTACGCGGCCACGCGGGCCGTGGAACTGCGCGAGGGGCTGACCCCGGCGCCGGCCACGCGGGCGGTCGTCGAGGCCGTGCGGGCGGCGGGTGTGGGCGGTCCCGGACCCGACCGTCACCTCGCCCCCGACCTCGCCGCGGCGGAGGCGTTCGTGCGGGACGGGCGGCTGGTGGCGGCCGTGGAGACGGTCACCGGGCCGCTGAGCTGAACGGGCCGGGGTCCGGCGGCCGTTCCGCCGGGCCCCCGGGCGGGTCTACGGACCCAGGCGCTCCCGGCGCACCGAGTAGACGACGAAACCGGCGCCCAGGGCGAGGCAGACCGTGCCGCCGGCGATGTACGGGGCGCTGTCGAAGCTGCCGGTGTCCGCGAGACGGACGTCCCCGCCGGTGCCGTCGACGGACGTCGACATGGCTCTCGCCTGCTCCGTGACCTGTGGAGACGGACGTGCCGAGACCGTGTCGGCCACCGGTGTGTTCGAGGTCGCGTTCGCGGACGGGACGAACCACAGGGCGCACAGCAGGGTGCCCGCGGCGGTGGTGGTCAGCAACGGACGGAGCGCGGATGACACGGAATATCGATCCCCTTGTGGCGCTGGCGAATTGGCCGTGTGGGGCGATGTTAGTGAACAGCGCGGGTCACGGGAAAGCCACAGGGGGCCGGGGCCGTACGCTCCGGGCATGAACACCACAGAGACATCACGGTTTGTGCGGCTTCGCGTGGAGCTCGTCCTCGAGATCGACGACGAGGAGGCGGTGACCGGGGCCGCGTTGCGCAGGATCGCGGACGAGGGCGATATGCCGGACGAGGAACGGGTACACGCCGAGAGCGCCGTGACGGAGGACACCGCGGAGGCCCTCGCCCGGCTCGTCGACCCGTTCACCCTGATCGACGAGGTGCCCGGCGTGGAACTGCTGCAGGCCTCCTGGAGCGGCGAGGAGGTCGACTACGACCCCGACTCGCCGGAGTGGGACCTCGACGAGGACGATGACGGCGAGCCCTATGACGACGAGGAGGGGGCGGGCGGGGCCGGCTGAGGCGTTTTGGGGAAATCGTGACCCCGGACGGCAACCGCCGCGGGGGTCGGAACGTCTCAAGCGAAGGCGCCACCGGCCCGCATCCTCACCACGTCCGCCCCGGTGGACGTGGTGAGCCCCACACCTTCGGGCCGTGGGGAACGGGGGAAGCCGGTCGTAGCGTTGAAAGTTGTGGACGAGGTTCTTCGGCCCCCGGCCGAGGACTCGTGGGGTCGGGATTCGGCAACGATGGAGAAACGTGTGATGACGGACGGTAAGCGGCGCAGGGGTCTGGCGGCCGCGTCCGCTCTGCTCGGCGGAGTGCTGGTGCTCTCGGCGTGTTCCGGCGGTGACGGCGCAGGAGCCCCGGGCGACGGCGGCAAGGGCGACTCGCAGGCCCAGGTGGACGAGGCGGCGGCCAAGAAGTCCTCCGAGGCGCAGATCGAGATCACGCCGAAGGACGGCTCCAACAACGCCTCCATCAACAACTCCGCCACCGTCACCGTGGCCAAGGGCACGCTCACCGAGGTGAAGATGACCGCCGTCGACGGCACCGCCGTCGCCGGCGAGATATCCGCCGACAAGAAGAGCTGGAAGCCCAGCGCCCAGCTGGAGCGGGCCACCACCTACAAGGTGTCGGCCACCGCCGAGGACTCCGAGGGCCGCGCCGCCCACGAGAACGCCTCGTTCACCACGGTCGCCCCGGACAACAGCTTCATCGGCACCTTCACCCCGGACAACGGCACCACCGTCGGCGTCGGCATGCCGGTGTCGATCAAATTCGACAAGTCGATCACCAACAAGGCCGCGGTGCAGAAGGGCGTCACCGTCACCAGCAGCAGCGGTCAGGAGGTCGTCTGCCACTGGTTCGACGCCAACCGCATGGACTGCCGGCCCGACGAGTACTGGCAGGAGAACTCCACCGTCACGCTGAAGCTGGCGCTCGACGGTGTCGAGGGCGTCAAGGGCGTCTACGGCGTCCAGCAGAAGACGGTCACCTTCAAGATCGGCCGCAATCAGGTCTCCTACGTCGACGCCAAGACCAAGCAGATGAAGGTCACGCAGGACGGCAAGACCGTCCGCACCATCCCGATCTCCGCCGGGGCGCCCGAGACCAAGACCTACGAGGGCCAGATGGTGATCTCCGAGAAGTTCAAGGAGACCCGGATGAACGGCGCGACGGTCGGCTTCACCGACGCCGACGGCAAGGGCGAGTACGACATCGACGACGTGCCGCACGCCATGCGGCTGAGCACCTCCGGCACCTTCATCCACGGCAACTACTGGGGCGCCAAGTCCATCTTCGGCAGCGCCAACACCAGCCACGGCTGCGTGGGCCTGTCCGACACCAAGGGCGCGAACGACCCGAGCACGCCGGGCGCCTGGTTCTACAACAACTCGATCATCGGCGACGTGGTCGTCGTCCAGAACACCGGTGACAAGACCATCGCCCCGGACAACGGCCTCAACGGCTGGAACATGGACTGGGAGCAGTGGAAGGCGGGCTCGGCGGTCTGACGCCGGCCGCGCACGAGGCACCCCACCCCACCACCCGACCGATGCCGCCGTCCGCCCCTTCCGGGGAGCGGGCGGCGGCATCGGCCTTCTTCTCATCGGGCTCTTATGGAGCGCTTATCGCTTCATCACCCGGCGTCCCTAGCTTGCGGCCATGTTCTTCACCTACCTGAGGCGCGAGCTGCGCCGCCGCAGAAAGGCGGCCCTCGTCGTCGCCTCCGGGCTCGCGCTCGGCATCGCGCTGGTCGTCGTGGTCGACTCCGTGTCCTCCGGGATGAGCAAGGCGCAGGAGAAGGTCCTGCAGTCCCTGTACGGGCTCGGCACGGACATGACGGTCACCAAGGCCGCGGAGGCCCAGGCCTCCGGTGAACGCCCCCGGTTCCGGTTCGACGCCCAGGACGACGGCTCCGGCGGGGAACAGAGCAGCGACCGCGTCATGGTGCAGGGCTTCCAGACCCTGGCGAGCTCCACCGTGACCGAGGTCGGCGAGCAGGAGGGCGTCGCCGACGCGGTGGGCGGACTGAGCCTCCAGGTCATGAAGGTGAGCGGTGAGTTCACCCGGGGTCGGTTCCAGCAGGAAGGCCAGGGCGGCGGGGGCGGCCAGGGCGGCGGCCCCGGTGGCGGCCAGTCCTCCCCGCAGGGCCGGGTCGAGGGCGGCGGCGCCGACTTCGACGTCAACAGCTACACCGCCTACGGCACCGACGTCACCGAGCCTGCCCTCGGCCCGCTGACCTCCTCCGAGATCACCGACGGGCGCACCTTCAGGACGACCGAGACCGACGCGAAGGTCGCGGTCGCCGACTCCGCCTACGCCAAGGAGAAGGAGCTCGAGACCGGTGACACCGTCACCGTCAAGGGCACCGGGTACAAGGTCATCGGCATCGCCACCGCCACCAGCGGGGACGCCGCGGCCGACCTCTACCTGCCGCTGAAGCAGGCGCAGACCCTCGCCGACGCCGAGGACAAGGTCACCACGATCTACGTCAAGGCGACCGACTCCCAGCAGATCGACAGCGTCAAGTCCGGTATCCAGAAGAACATCTCCGGTACGACCGTGACGACCTCCGCCGACCTCGCGGACACCGTCTCCGGCTCCCTGTCCACCGCCTCCTCGCTCGCCGCCGGCGTCGGCACGTGGCTGTCGGCCGTGGTGCTCGTGGCCGCGTTCCTCGTCGCCGGTCTGCTCACCTCCTCGGCGGTCTCCCGCCGGGTGCGCGAGTTCGGCACCCTCAAGGCACTGGGCTGGAAGTCCGGCCGGGTGACCCGGCAGGTGGTCGGCGAGTCCGTGGTCCAGGGCCTGATAGGCGGCGCCCTCGGCATCGCGCTCGGCCTGGCGGGCGCGTACGCCGTCACCGCTGTCAGCCCCACCCTGCAGGCCCAGCTCGGCGGTGGCAGCGGTGGTGGCGGTGGTATGGGCGGACCCGGTGGTGGCGGTGTGGGCGGACCCGGACGGCAGACCGCCGCCCAGACCCTCGAGGTCGCGCTGACCGCGCCGGTCAGCCTCACCACCCTCGCCCTCGCGGTCGGTCTCGCCGTGGCCGGCGGTCTCGTCGCCGGCGCCTTCGGCGGCTGGCGCGCCTCCCGGCTGCGGCCGGCCGACGCGCTCCGCCGCGTCGAGTAGCACCCGCCCGGCCCCGGGGCCCGCCCGCAGCGGACGGGCCCCCACCCTCGTACGCGATCCAGGAGCAGACCCATGTACGAACTCAGAGGCGTCACCCGGCGCTACACGCGCGGCAAGGAGACCGTCGACGCCCTCGACGGTGTCGACCTGACCATCCCCGACGGCGACCGGCTCGTCATCCAGGGACCCACCGGCGGCGGCAAGTCCACGCTGCTGCAGATGCTCGGCGGCCTCGACCGGCCCAGCTCCGGCGAGATCGTCCTGGACGGCACCGACCTGGCCAAGCTGCCCGAGGCCCGGCTCACCCGGGTCCGCAGCGAGAACATCGGCTTCGTCTTCCAGTCGTTCAACCTGATCCCCACGCTCACCGCGCAGGAGAACGTCGAGACCGCGCTCGTCCCGCTCGGCCTGAAGGCCAGGGAGCGCCGGGAGAAGGCCGCCGAGGCGCTGGCGTCGGTCGGTCTGGGCGAGCGGCTCGGGCACCTGCCCGGCGAGATGTCCGGCGGCCAGCAGCAGCGCGTGGCCATCGCGCGGGCGCTGGTGAAGGAGCCGAAGGTGCTGCTCGCCGACGAACCCACCGGAAACCTCGACGAGTCGACGCGCGACGAGATCATGGACGTGCTCATCCGCATGTGGAAGGAGCTGGGGCTGACCTTCGTCATGGTCACCCACGACTCGTCGATCGCGAAGGCGGCCCCGCGCCTGGCGACGATCCGCAAGGGGCGGATCACCGTGAAGGAGAACACGGGAGTCTGACCGGGAGAGGGGCCGACCGCGCGGTTGTGCAACGGAGTTCCGGCGGTGGCGTCACAGCCGCCCGTCGACTTCGGCACCCTCTCCGGTGTCCCTCGAGACGCTTGATCGCCCCTCGGCATACTGCGTGATCCGGGGGGTGCGCGCATGTGTACGAGACCACCCCCGGCCGGGTGATGTCGAGTTCGCCCGGCGACTCCGCCAGGGGGAACCTTGCGCAGACAGGCGAAGAGAGCGTGCGCGGCCACGGTCGCCGCGGCGACCGCCGTGGCGCTCGCGGCGGGCATGGCCGGCCCGGCGTCGGCGAACGCACGGTCGCAGCCTCCGTGACGGAGGCGTCCGCGCTGAAGGCCAAGCACCGGATCACGCTGATCACGGGTGACCGGGTCGCCGTGTCGGTGTACGTGTCCTACGACCACGGCAGGACCTGGAAGAAGACCACGGTCACGAAGGGGAAGACCACCGTCAAGAACCCGGCGAAGGGGAAGGCCGTCTCCTTCCGCGCCAGGATCGCCGACAAGAAGGGCAACACGTCGACGGTCACGATCTGCAACGCGTACCACGGCACGTAGTCCGTGAGCGGACGGCCCGCCGGAAGCGCTGCTTCCGGCGGGCCGTCCTGCGGCCGGGGGACTTCCGCGTCACGGCGCCGTGGCGTTTGCCCCGGACCGCCTCGCGTCCGTGCCCCAGCTGGCCAGCAGCCGCAGTGCCTCCGCCGACGACGAACCCGGCTCCGCGAAGTACGTGACCAGCGACTGCCCGGTGTCGTCGCCGGCCTGACGGAACGACTCCCACAGCAGCGTCAGCCCACCGACCAGCGGATGCCTCACGTGCTTGACGCCGTGGCTCTTCTCCTTGACGTCGTGCGCCGCCCACAGCCTGCGGAACTCCTCGCTCTTCACGGACAGCTCGCCCACCAGCGAGGACAGCTGCGGGTCGTCCGGGTGGCAGCCCGCGTCCATGCGGAGATAGGCGACCATGTCGTACGCCTTCTGCTCCCACTCCACGAACAGCTCGCGGTAGTCCGGGTTCAGGAACACCAGCCGCGCCCAGTTCCGTTCCTGCGCCGGGAGCAGCCCCCAGTCCCCGAAGACCGCCGCCGCCATCCGGTTCCAGGCGAGGATCTCCGAGCGCCGGCCCACCACGTACGCCGGGACCGCGTCCATCGACTCCAGCAGATGCCGCAGCGGGGTGCGGACCTGCTGGGCCCGGGCCGCCGGCTTCCGCTTCTGCCGCTTGGGCTTCGCCAGATGCGTGAGGTGGGACCGCTCGGCGTCGGTGAGGCGCAGGGCGCACGCGATCGCGTCCAGCACCTCCGCCGACACGTTCCGCCCGTTGCCCTGCTCCAGGCGCGTGTAGTAGGCCACGGACACCCCGGCGAGCTGGGCCAGCTCCTCGCGGCGCAGGCCGGGCACCCGGCGGTGCCGTCCGAAGTCCGGCAGCCCCACGTCCTCCGGCTTCAGCCGGGCCCGCCGGGTGCGCAGGAACTCGCTGAGCTCCGCCCGCGGGTCGAGGCCGCCGCTCGTGGGGCCGGCCGGGTGGGTGTGCTGCTCGTCCATGGTCCCAGTATTCCTGGTCGTACGTACAGCATCCTGTCCCCGCCAGTGGTACGCACAGCCAACGTAGGCGGAGCCGTGGCCTGGGTAAGTCCGGAACACCGGGGCAGGCTGGAGGTCGTGCCCGGCCGGACAGGAGACAGCCGGGCGCACGACCCCACGAGGAGAACTCCCGGTATGACCACTGTTGCCGCATACGCCGCACCCGCCGCCAAGGCTCCGCTGGAGCGGACGACCATCGAGCGGCGCGCGGTCCGCGAGCACGACGTCCTGATCGACATCAAGTTCGCCGGCATCTGTCACTCCGACATCCACCAGGTCCGTGAGGGCTGGGGCGAGGCGATCTTCCCGATGGTCCCCGGCCACGAGATCGCCGGTGTGGTCTCCGAGGTCGGCCCCGGCGTCACCCGCTACCAGGTGGGCGACCGCGTGGGCGTCGGCTGCATGGTCGACTCCTGCCGCGAGTGCGACAACTGCAGGGCCGGACGGGAGCAGTACTGCACCGGAAGCGGCATGGTCGGCACGTACAACGCCCTGGACAGGAACGGCGAGCCCACCTACGGCGGCTATGCGGAGAAGATCGTCGTCGACGAGAACTACGTCGTCCGCATCCCTGACGGGCTGGCCCTCGACGTCGCCGCGCCCCTGCTGTGCGCCGGCATCACCCTGTACTCCCCGCTGAAGCGCTGGGGCGCCGGTCCCGGCAAGAAGGTCGCGGTCCTCGGCATGGGCGGCCTCGGCCACATGGGCGTCAAGATCGCACACGCGCTGGGCGCCGAGGTGACGGTGCTGTCGCAGTCCCTGCGCAAGAAGGACGACGGCCTCAAACTGGGCGCCGACCGCTACCACGCCACCAGCGACCCGAGGACCTTCGAGGAGCTGCGGGGCACCTTCGACCTGATCGTGTCGACGGTGTCGGCCCCGCTGGACTTCGGCGCCTACCTGTCCCTGCTGAAGACGGAGGGCACGCTGGCGAACGTGGGCGCTCCCGAGGAGCCGGTCGCCCTCAACCTCTTCTCGCTGCTCGGGGGCGGCAAGACCCTCGCCGGTTCGATGATCGGCGGCATCGCCGAGACCCAGGAGATGCTGGACTTCTGCGCCGAGCACGGCATCGGCGCGGAGATCGAGCTGATCGGCGCGGCCGAGATCAACGAGGCGTACGAGCGCGTCCTGAACAGCGACGTCCGCTACCGCTTCGTGATCGACACGGCGACGATCTGACACCGGCCGTCCCACCTGGTCGCCGACGGCGGGCACCGGTCCCAGCGCCTCGGCCGGGGGCACGATCCGGACGCCGCCGGCGGCTCACGGGGCGCCCTCCCGGGGAGGGGGAACCGGCCGCCGGCCGGGACCCGGGCCGGCGGCGGTCAGTGCGGCAGTGTCGCCGGGCTGCCGCCGTTCGCCTCGTAGCCGGCCACCGCCAGGGCGCGGTAGACGGCGAACTCGGCGGCCGGGTCGGGGGAGAGGGTCCAGGGCAGGGCGCCCACGTGGCCGTCGATGTGTACGAGCTGGCTCATGGCCTCCGCCCAGCGCTCGCCGCGGACCAGGAAGAAGACCAGCAGGTGCCGTACGTGCGCCGTCATCGGGTCGTCGGGGCGGGCCGAGTGCACCGCGTGCAGCGCGCCGTGGACCGCCTTGGTGACGGTCTCGCTCTGGTGGAAACCGGCGACCAGGTTCACCTCGGGCAGGTGCTCGAACACCGCGAAGAGCGGCATGGCGGCGAGCAGGGAGCCCTGGGGCGCCCGCGCCGCCGCGGCCTCCGCGAACGCGTACGCCTGCTGCCGCGAGCCGTGCCACTTCTCGCACCAGTAGTGCAGCGCGGCCAGGTGCGCCCCCATGTGGGCCGGGGCGCGGTCCAGGATCTTCAGCCAGACCTGCTCGAAGTCCTGCTGCGAGTACCCGAGTCCACGGGCCACCGCCAGCTCCACGAGGTACGGGACGGGGTCGCCGGGAGCCAGCAGCGCGGCCTCGCCGCACGCCGCTCTCGCCTCCTCCATGATGATCCGGAACTCGTCCGTCCCGGGTGCCGCCGTACGCCACGCCTGCTGCACCAGGAACTCGGCGTGCACCGCGGCGCCGCCCGCGTCCTTGGGCATCTCCGTCCGCCACACCCGCAGCCACTGCCCGCCCGGCGCCTCGCCCGCCCCGCCGGGCCGCTGCTGCAACTCCAGCGAGGCCGCGCCCGCGAACGCCTGGACGCGCTGCCAGCGTCGCTCGCCCTCCGCGCCCGTGCCGGCCAGCAACTGCTGCGCCGCGCGGTAGTCCTGCGTGCGCTGCACCAGGTCCAGGACGTCCAGCAGGTCCTGGTCGGGACCCGGCATGCGGACGTCCAGCTCCTCCTCGCGGGCGAAGCCGTAGTTCACCGGGTCCGCCGCGTCCGGGTGACCGGCGGGGACCTGCGTGATCGTCCCGCGCCCGCGCCTCAGATACGGCACCACCACGAAGCCGAGCATGACGAGCGCGAGCAGGACCCAGAGAATCTCCATGCCACCAAGCGAACCAGACCGCGCCGGCAATTGGCCAACCCGCTGCCGGCTCCTGTGGAAAACTCCCGGCGTCGGCCCGCTCCGCCCATGCCGCCCGCTCCGCGACCGTCATCCGCACCGTGCGCGCACTACCCTCGGTTCCCATGAGCGACAGGCACATCAGTCAGCATTTCGAGACGCTCGCGATCCACGCGGGCAACACCGCCGACCCCCTGACAGGCGCGGTCGTCCCGCCGATCTACCAGGTGTCCACCTACAAGCAGGACGGCGTCGGCGGCCTGCGCGGCGGCTACGAGTACAGCCGCAGCGCCAATCCGACCAGGACCGCGCTGGAGGAGAACCTCGCCGCCCTGGAGGGCGGTTGCCGCGGACTCGCGTTCGCTTCCGGACTGGCGGCCGAGGACTGCCTGTTGCGCACGCTGCTCAGCCCCGGCGACCACGTGGTGATCCCGAACGACGCGTACGGCGGCACGTTCCGCCTCTTCGCCAAGGTCGTCGCCCGGTGGGGCGTGGCGTGGTCCGTGGCCGACACCTCCGACCCGGCCGCCGTCCGGGCCGCGATCACCCCGAACACCAAGGTCGTCTGGGCGGAGACCCCCTCCAACCCGCTGCTCGGCATCACCGACATCGCCGCCGTGGCCCAGGTGGCCCAGGACGCCGGCGTCCGGCTCGTCGTCGACAACACCTTCGCCACGCCGTACCTCCAGCAGCCGCTCGCGCTCGGCGCGGACGTCGTCGTGCACTCCCTCACCAAGTACATGGGCGGCCACTCCGACGTGGTCGGCGGCGCCCTGATCACCGGCGACGCGGAGCTGGGCGAGGAGCTCGCCTACCACCAGAACGCGATGGGCGCGGTCGCCGGACCCTTCGACTCCTGGCTGGTGCTGCGCGGCACCAAGACGCTCTCGGTCCGCATGGACCGGCACAGCGAGAACGCCACCAGGATCGCCGACATGCTCACCGGCCACGCGCGCGTGACGGGCGTCCTGTACCCGGGGCTGCCCGACCACCCCGGCCACGAGGTCGCCGCCAAGCAGATGAGGGCCTTCGGCGGCATGGTCTCCTTCCGCGTGGAGGGCGGTGAGGAGGCGGCCGTCGAGGTCTGCAACCGGGCGGAGGTGTTCACGCTCGGCGAGTCCCTGGGCGGCGTCGAGTCGCTGATCGAGCACCCCGGGCGGATGACGCACGCGTCCGCGGCCGGCTCCGCGCTCGAGGTCCCCGCCGACCTGGTGCGCCTCTCCGTGGGCATCGAGAACGTCGACGACCTGCTCGAGGACCTCCAGCAGGCGCTCGGACGGTGACGGTCACCAGCCGGTGAGCGGTGGAGTCGTCCCCGACGGCGGCTCCACCCAGGGGCGGGCCGTCAGCGCCCACACCACGAACGCCACGGCCCCCGCCAGCAACAGCAGCCACATCACGCGGCGGGCGAGCGTCCTGCGGCGCAGGAGACGGGCCCCGCGGCGCGCCGCCTCCGCGTGGAGCTCGGGCGGCACGCGCGGCGGCGACTGCTCCAGCATCCGCCGTACGGTCGCCTCACGCCTCATCCGGGTCACGACGGCACCGCCTCGACGCCGCCCGCCGCGGAGGCCGCTCCCGGGGGCGGACGCAGCACGACGGCCGTCGCGCGGTGGAAGACGGTCCGCACGCGCTCCGCGGACAGGCCGAGCAGGGCCGCCGTCTGTTCCTCGGCGATCCCTTCGTACAGCCGCAGCACCAGGACCAGGCGTTCCTGCGGGGAGAGCCGGGCCAGCAGGCCCGCCGGGCGGGGGCGGGGGCGGAGCGGTCCGCAGCGCCGGTGCCAGGAGCCGTTCGCGAAGCGGGTCGCCAGGCGCCGGCGGGTGTGGGCGTAGGGGTCCCCGCCGTGCAGCCGGTCCCAGTCCGCGTACGTGTGGGCCAGCGCCAGGGTCAGCAGGCGCCGCGCGTACGGGTTGTCGTCCGGGGCCTCGGCGGTGAGCAGGGTCGCGGTGTGCAGCAGCCGGGCGCCGGCACCCGCGACGTACGCCTCGAACGCGTGGGCGCGGAGGTCGTCCCGGGACGTGTGCCGTGGTCGCAACCGCGCCTCCCGTCGTCCCTGAGAGCCCTCGGCTCCCATATCAGGCCAGGGGGCGCCGCTCGGTCAAGAGACGTGCGCACGCGATGCTCCGGTTTCTCGCCCTCCCGCCGCCCCTTCCCGTCCCCCGGGGCGCTGCTCCGGGGCCCCGCTCCCAAGCGCAGGAGGGGCCGACGCACACCGGGTGGGCCGGATCGGTCCGCCCGGCGTCCGAGGGCGAGGCCCGTTCAGGGCCGAAGGGGTGCGGGGCGCAGTCCCTGGGGATCAGGAGTCCGACTGGTCCTGCGCGGACATCCGCGCCGACAGCGCGTCGTTGAAGCGCGCCAGGAGGGTGCAGAACGCCTCGCGCTCCTCCGGCGCCCACTCCTGTGTCAGCTCGGCCATCAACCGGCGCCGCGAGGAGCGCACCTCCTCCAGGCGCGACTGCCCGCGCGGGGACAGCTGGAGCACGACCGCGCGCCCGTCCTCGGGATGCGAGGTCCGCTTGACCAGGCCGGTGTCCACGAGCGGGGCGACCTGCCGGGTGACCGTCGAGGAGTCGATGCCCATGCTCGCGGCGAGCGCCTTGACGCCCATCGGGCCTTCCTTGTCGAGACGGTTGAGCAGCAGGTACGCGGCGCGGTCCATCGAGTTGCGCACCTGGCCGACCCCGCCCAGACGCGTCTGTTCGGCACGGCGGGCGAACAACGCCACCTCGTGCTGCAGCGTGTCGAGAAGACCGGTGTCACCGACGGCCGTCAGGTCCGTCCTCATGTCCATCGACATATCAGGTGTTGTGGGCATGGCCGGGGACTCACTTCGTGGAGGGCTGCTGATTGGGGGACAGGGTACGCGGCCGGACGACGGCCCGTACCGGCGCTGCGCAAAGCCGAGTCCGCGGGTTGGTCACACCGGTCGCCGCCGACGGTGAACTGCGATCCTGGAGTCATGAGCCACAGCACGGCCGGATCCCTGCGGACCGTCACCCTCGACGATGTGCGCGGCGCCCGGAAGATGCTCTCGGGCGTGGCCCGGACGACCGCGCTGGAGGGCAGCAGGCACCTGTCCCGGCGGGTGGGCGCGCCGGTGCACCTGAAGTGCGAGAACCTGCAGCGGACGGGGTCGTTCAAGCTGCGCGGCGCGTACGTCCGGATCGCCGGGCTGCTGCCCGAGGAGCGGGCCGCCGGTGTCGTCGCGGCGAGCGCCGGCAACCACGCGCAGGGTGTCGCGCTGGCGTCGTCGCTGCTCGGGGTGCGGTCCACGGTGTTCATGCCGAAGGGCGCCCCGCTGCCGAAGATCAGCGCGACCCGGGAGTACGGCGCCGAGGTGCGCCTGCAGGGCCAGGTGGTCGACGAGACGCTGACCGCGGCGACGGAGTACGCGCACGGGACGGGCGCCGTGTTCATCCACCCCTTCGACCACCCGGACGTCATCGCGGGCCAGGGCACGGTGGGTCTGGAGATCCTGGAGCAGTGCCCCGAGGTGCGCACGATCGTCGTCGGGGTCGGCGGGGGCGGGCTGGCCGCCGGGATCGCGGTCGCGGTGAAGGCGCTGCGGCCCGACGTGCGGATCGTCGGCGTGCAGGCGGCGGGCGCGGCGGCGTACCCGCCCTCGCTGGCGGCCGGGCGTCCGGTGCCGGTGCGCGACCCGGCGACGATGGCCGACGGGATCAGGGTGGGGCGGCCCGGCGACGTGCCGTTCGGGATCGTCGACGAGCTGGTGGACGAGGTGCGCACGGTCACCGAGGACGAGCTGTCGGCCGCGCTGCTGCTGTGCCTGGAGCGGGCCAAGCTGGTCGTCGAGCCGGCCGGGGCGAGCCCGGTCGCGGCGCTGCTGAGCCGGCCCGGCGCCTTCGAGGGGCCGGTCGTCGCGGTGCTCTCCGGCGGCAACGTGGACCCGGTGCTGATGGAGCGGGTGCTGCGGCACGGCATGGCCGCACAGGGCCGCTACCTGGCCGTCCGGCTGCGCCTGACGGACCGGCCGGGCGCCCTCGCCTCTCTGCTGGGGTCGTTGTCGGCGGCCGACGCCAACGTCCTCGACGTGAGCCACGTGCGGACCGACCCCCGGCTCGGGCTCACGGAGGCGGAGGTCGAGCTGCACCTGGAGACCAAGGGCCCGGAGCACTGCGCGGAGGTCGAACGGGCCCTGTGGGAGGCGGGTTACACGGTCATGGACTGACGTCCGACGAAGCGTCACTCCGGCGGGTGAACCCGTTGTGAGACGCGATACATCGCGTTATGGTGTGTCCCGTCGCCGGGTGTTCCACCGTGCGCCCCGCCGCCTTCGCGCGGTGAAAAACCCCAGCACGCCGAAGCGGGTGAACCTAGGCTTTCCGAAGAATCACGACGACGTGGAGACTCATATGCCAAGCGCCATCCATGCCGAAGGTCTGGTGAAGACCTTCGGAAAAGTCAGGGCGCTGGACGGCGTCGACCTCGATGTCCCCGAGGGCACCGTCCTGGGCCTGCTCGGGCCGAACGGCGCGGGCAAGACCACCACCGTCCGCTGCCTGACCACCCTGCTGCGGCCCGACAGCGGCAGGGCGGTCGTGGCCGGTCTCGACGTGCTGAAGCAGCCCGACGCCGTACGCCGCTCCATCGGTCTGTCCGGTCAGTTCGCCGCCGTCGACGAGTATCTGACCGGCCGCGAGAACCTGCAGATGGTCGGACAGCTCTACCAGATGAAGGCGAAGGCGGCGAAGGCCCGAGCGGACGAACTGCTGGAGCAGTTCAACCTCGCGGACGCCGCGGACCGCACCGCCAAGACCTACTCCGGGGGCATGCGCCGCCGGCTCGACCTCGCCGCCGCCCTGGTCGTCTCGCCGCCCGTGATGTTCATGGACGAGCCGACGACCGGCCTCGACCCGCGCAACCGCCAGCAGCTGTGGGAGGTGATCAAGCAGCTCGTCTCCGGCGGTACGACGCTGCTGCTCACCACCCAGTACCTGGAGGAGGCCGACCACCTGGCCCACGACATCGCGGTCGTCGACCACGGCCGGGTCATCGCCCAGGGCACGTCCGACCAGCTCAAGGCCCGCACCGGCGGTGAACGCGTCGAGGTCGTGGTGCACGACCGCGAGGACATCCGGGCCGCGTCCGCCCTCCTCGACAAGTACAGCCTGCGCGGTGCCGGCCAGGGCGACACCACGGTCGAGGACCACATGCGCAAGATCACCACACCGGTCTCCGGCGGCGCGAAGCTCCTCGCCGAGATCATCCGCGACCTCGACACCGACGGCATCGAGATCGACGACATCGGTCTGCGCCGCCCCACCCTCGACGACGTCTTCCTCTCCCTCACCGGCCGTGTCGCCGAGGCCGGGGCCGGGAGCGAGGACACCAAGGAGACCGTGAAATGAGTGCCGTCACCGACACCGCCCGGGTCACGGCCCCCGGCAACCCCATCGGCCGGTCGATCCGGGACTCCCTGGTCGTCGCCAAACGCAATCTGATCCGCATGGCCCGGATTCCCGAAGTGGTCATCTTCGGGCTCATCCAGCCCATCATGTTCGTGGTGCTGTTCTCGTACGTGTTCGGCGGGTCCATGGACATCGGCGGCAGTACGAGTCCGCAGGTCTACCGCGAGTTCCTGATGGCCGGCATCTTCGCCCAGACCGTCACCTTCGCCACCGCCGGCGCCGGGGCGGGCATCGCCGAGGACATGCACAAGGGACTCATCGACCGGTTCCGCTCCCTGCCCATGGCGCGCGGCGCGGTGCTCACCGGCCGCACCCTCGCCGACATGGTGCAGACGGCGCTCACCCTGCTCGTGCTCGCCGTCGTCGCCCTCCTGGTCGGCTGGCGCACCCACACCGGCGCCGGCGAGGTGCTCGGCGCGTTCGCCCTGCTCCTCCTGGCCGGGTACGCGTTCACCTGGATCGGCGCGCTCATCGGCCTGTCGGTGCGCACCCCGGAGGCGGCCACCTCCGGCGGACTGGTCTGGCTCTTCCCGGTCACCTTCGTGTCGAACGCGTTCGTGGACTCCGGCAACATGACGCCCTGGCTGCGCCACATCGCCGACTGGAACCCGTTCAGCGCCACGGTGCAGGCCTGCCGCGAGCTCTTCGGCAACCCCGGGGTCTCCACCTCGGACGCCTGGCCCATGCAGCACCCGGTGTGGGCGTCGCTGATCTACTCGGTCCTGATCATCGCGTTCTTCCGTACGCTCGCGGTGCGCAAGTACCGCTCGGCGGCCGCATGACGAAGCCCCCGGCACCGTACAAGGTGCCGGGGGTCCGTGGGGACCGACGGGACGGGTCAGCCGGTGTACGGCTTCGCCTCCAGGATCCTCACCGAGGCCTTCTTGCCGTTCGGCAGCTCGTACTCCGCGTCCTCGCCGACCTTGTGGCCGATGACGCCCGAGCCGAGCGGGGACTGCGGCGAGTAGGTCTCGATGTCGGCGCTCGCGTACTCGCGGGAGGCGAGCAGGAAGGACAGCGTGTCGTCCTCGTCACCGTCGAAGGCGATCGTCACGACCATGCCGGGCGCCACGATACCGTCGGCCGCCGGGGCCTCGCCGACCTTGGCGTTCTCGAGGAGCTGGGTGAGCTGGCGCACACGGAGTTCCTGCTTGCCCTGCTCCTCCTTGGCCGCGTGGTACCCGCCGTTCTCCCGCAGGTCGCCCTCCTCGCGCGCGGCGGCGATCTTGGCGGCGATCTCCGTGCGCGCGGGACCAGTAAGGTACTCAAGCTCGTCCTTGAGCTTGTTGTACGCCTCCTGGGTCAGCCAGGTGACGTTCTCGCTGGTCTGGGTCACAGGTGCTCCTCGTAGGTACTGGGAAGTACAAAGCATCGCCCTACCCGGAAGGATGTTCCTCCGGGGACGGGCGAAACCACGAGCCTAACAATTGAGTGCCCGCAGAGGGAGGACATAAGCCACCGGACTCATGTCGGTGCAGGTCAGTGGCGAGGTATTCCCCGTGGCGTCAGTCGGCGTGGCAGCCGACGAGCTCGGCCGAGGTGCCCCGGGAGGTGGTGCGGAGCGTGACGACCTCGTCGATCCGCGTGGCGTCCTTGTCGAAGCGGAAGTCGGCGCGGCCCACCTCGGCGCCGTCCTCGGACTGGGAGCGGACCGTGCAGTAGCCGGTGATCCCCGCGTCCTTGTGCACCTCGAGGTGCACCTTCACGGAGTCCTCGGCGGTGTCGAAACCGATCAGCTCCGCGCTGATCTCGTTCTGGGCCACGTGGTGGTAGCCGAACCAGCCGATCAGCGCGAGCATCAGCACCGACAGCACGGCGCCGACGACCTTGAGGGTGCGGTCGGCACGCTCGTCCGAGGAGCGGCCGTAACGCCCCTCGGGCGGCCGCGTGCTCGACGTACTCATGATCGTCTCCTCGGCAGAGGGGGACCGGTGTCCCCGGCGGGTCCCGGGGCGGAAACCCCGGAATTATTCGTCCCCCGATTCGGTCACTATAGAAGCCTGCGACTGCGCCGCCGCACTGAGGGCGCCTACCGACTTGAGGATTGAGTCTTGACTGACCAGCTGCGACTGATGGCCGTGCACGCCCACCCCGACGACGAGTCGAGCAAGGGCGCGGCCACCATGGCGAAGTACGTGTCCGAGGGGGTGGACGTGCTGGTGGTGACCTGCACGGGCGGGGAGCGCGGCTCCATCCTCAACCCGAAACTGCAGGGTGACGCGTACATCGAGGAGAACATCCACGAGGTGCGCAAGAAGGAGATGGACGAGGCCCGGGAGATCCTGGGGGTGAAGCAGGAGTGGCTCGGGTTCGTCGACTCCGGGCTGCCCGAGGGCGACCCGCTGCCGCCGCTGCCGGAGGGCTGCTTCGCCCTGGAGGACGTCGACAAGGCGGCCGGTGAGCTGGTCCGCAAGATCCGCGCGTTCCGTCCCCAGGTGATCACCACCTACGACGAGAACGGCGGCTACCCGCATCCCGACCACATCATGACCCACAAGATCACGATGGTGGCGTTCGAGGGCGCGGCGGACGCCGTGAAGTACCCGGAGAGCGAGTACGGCCCGGCGTACCAGCCGCTGAAGTTGTACTACAACCAGGGGTTCAACCGTCCCCGCACCGAGGCGCTGCACCGGGCGATGCTGGACCGCGGCCTGGAGTCGCCGTACGGGGACTGGCTGAAGCGCTGGAACGAGTTCGAGCGCAAGGAGCGCACGCTCACCACGCACGTGCCGTGCGCCGACTTCTTCGAGATCCGCGACAAGGCGCTGATCGCGCACGCGACGCAGATCGACCCCGACGGGGGCTGGTTCCGGGTGCCGATGGACGTCCAGCGGGAGGTCTGGCCGACGGAGGAGTACGAGCTCGCGAAGTCCCTCGTCGACACCTCCATCCCCGAGGACGACCTCTTCGCGGGCATCCGGGACAATGCCTGACATGAGCGCAAGCGCAAGCCTGGCATTGACCCACCTGGTCCCCCTCGCCAAGGAACTCGACGAGGACAAGGTCACCCCCGGTGTTCTCGGCTTCATCGTCTTCGCGGTGATGGCTCTGGCGGTGTGGGCCCTGATGAAGTCCATGAACCGCCACATGGGCCGCGTGGACTTCCCGGAGGAGTCCGAGGGGACCGGGACCGAGAAGGCGGAGGCGGCGGGCGCCGCCGAGAAGCAGGGCTGACCGTACGGCCCTCCGGAGCCGCCGGAGGGCCGTACGGACGTGTGGTCCGAGCGCCCGGTGCCGGTGCGGGCCGGGGCGTTCGCGCAGCCCGGCGCCCTCGGGGCGCCGTCGCGCCCTTCCCCCTCCCCTCACGGCCCGAGACGCAAGGGGGCGCGCCCCCGTCGCCCCGCGGCACGACTGCCCGCGGGGAGCGGGGCCCTTGTGCCCTCCCGTCCACCGGCGCCCCCCATCGCCCGCCGGGCGTGGCGGTCCGGGACCGTGTCCAGGTGCCAGGCCTGCCGGCCCGCCTCCGGCCGACGCCCCGCTCCAGGAGGAGCCGGTACGCCTCCGCGCGGTCGGCCGGTCCCCCGTCGCACGAGGCGTGGCCGGCCCGGCCGGGACAGCCCTCCTCCACGGCCCGCGCCGGCAGCCCCTCGGCGCCCGCCCGCTGACCGTCCTCCTATGACATGTCCCCCTCCCGCGGCGACTCCTTCGCGTACGCGTGTGCCGCGGACGGGGCGCCGGCGCGAGGGGGCGGCGACCAGCGACCTTGACGAGAGGGACGGGGACGGCGCTCCTCCCACGGCGCTCCTCCCATGGCGGCCCGCCCGCACGGGCCCGGGCCGTCGGGCCCGGCCGACGACTCCGAAGCGTGTGTCCCCGGGCCCGGCGACGGCGACGCCCTCCGCCACCGGTCCGCACCGGTCCGGGACGCCGGCCGGTCGCCTGCCCGCCTGCGCGGCCCGGGTGCGGGAGGATGGAGGAATGGCGAACCGACTTGCGCAGGCCACGTCCCCCTACCTCCTCCAGCACGCCGACAACCCCGTCGACTGGTGGTCCTGGTCCGAGGAGGCCTTCGCCGAGGCGCGGCGGCGCGATGTGCCGGTGCTGCTGAGCGTCGGCTACTCGAGCTGTCACTGGTGTCACGTCATGGCGCACGAGTCCTTCGAGGACCAGGCCACCGCCGACGACATGAACGCGCACTTCGTCAGCGTCAAGGTGGACCGCGAGGAGCGCCCGGACGTCGACGCCGTCTACATGGAGGCGGTGCAGGCGGCGACCGGGCAGGGCGGCTGGCCCATGACCGTGTTCCTCACCCCGGACGCGGAGCCCTTCTACTTCGGCACGTACTTCCCGCCCGCCCCCCGGCACGGGATGCCGTCGTTCCGGCAGGTGCTCCAGGGCGTCCGTCAGGCGTGGGAGGAGCGGCGCGGCGAGGTCGACGAGGTGGCGGGGAAGATCGCCCGGGACCTGGCCGGCCGGGAGCTGTCCTACGGCGACGACCGGCTGCCCGGCGAGCAGGAGCTCTCGCAGGCGCTGCTCGGGCTGACCAGGGAGTACGACCCGCAGCGCGGCGGGTTCGGCGGGGCGCCGAAGTTCCCGCCGTCCATGGTGACCGAGTTCCTGCTGCGCCACCACGCCCGCACCGGCGCCGAGGGCGCGCTGCAGATGGCGGTGGACACCTGCGAGCGCATGGCGCGCGGCGGGATCTACGACCAGCTCGGCGGCGGCTTCGCCCGGTACTCCGTGGACCGGGAGTGGGTGGTGCCGCACTTCGAGAAGATGCTCTACGACAACGCGCTGCTGTGCCGGGTGTACGCGCACCTGTGGCGGGCCACCGGCAGCGAGCTGGCCCGCCGGGTCGCGCTGGAGACCGCCGACTTCATGGTGCGCGAGCTGCGCACCGCCGAGGGAGGTTTCGCGTCCGCGCTGGACGCCGACAGCGACGACGGAACGGGGCGCCACGTCGAGGGCGCGTACTACGTGTGGACGCCCGGGCAGCTGCGCGAGGTCCTCGGGGACGAGGACGCGGAGCTCGCCGCGCGGTACTTCGGCGTGACCGAGGAGGGCACCTTCGAGGAGGGCGCCTCGGTGCTGCAACTGCCGCAGCGGGAGGAGGTGGTCGACGCCGGGCGGATCGCCGGCATCAGGGAGCGGCTGCTCGCGGCGCGTTCCGCGCGGCCCGCGCCCGGCCGGGACGACAAGGTGGTCGCCGCCTGGAACGGACTGGCGATCGCCGCGCTCGCCGAGACCGGCGCCTACTTCGACCGGCCGGACCTGACGGAGGCCGCCGTCGCCGCCGGTGACCTGCTGGTCCGGCTGCACCTGGACGACCAGGCCCGGATCGCCCGCACCAGCAAGGACGGCCGTGTCGGGGCCAATGCGGGGGTGCTGGAGGACTACGCCGATGTCGCCGAGGGCTTCCTGGCGCTGGCGTCGGTGACCGGCGAGGGCGTCTGGCTGGAGTTCGCCGGACTGCTGCTCGACCACGTCCTGGCCCGCTTCACCGACCCCGGGTCGGGCGCCCTGTACGACACGGCGTCCGACGCGGAGCGGCTGATCAGGCGTCCGCAGGACCCGACCGACAACGCCACCCCGTCCGGCTGGACCGCCGCCGCGGGCGCCCTGCTGGGCTACGCCGCGCACACCGGCTCCGCGCCGCACCGCACGGCAGCCGAACGGGCGCTGGGCGTGGTGAAGGCGCTCGGCCCGCGGGTCCCGCGGTTCGTCGGGTGGGGGCTCGCGGTCGCCGAGGCCGTGCTGGACGGCCCGCGGGAGGTCGCGGTGGTCGGCCCGGCGCTCGACGACCCGGCCACCGCCATCCTGCACCGCACGGCGCTGCTGGGGTCCGCGCCCGGCGCGGTGGTCGCCGTCGGGACCCCGGGCAGCGACGAGTTCCCGCTGCTCGCCGACCGTCCCCTGGTCCGGGGCGAACCGGCCGCCTACGTCTGCCGCAACTTCACCTGTGACGCGCCGACGACCGATCCCGACCGGTTGCGAACGGCGCTGGGCGGCTGAACCGGCGGCCGTGGGGAGTCCCCGGCGGCGACGTGCGTGCGCCTTCGGGGCCCGCGGACCTGAGCACCGGGGACGCCTCGGCCCGCGTCCGCGTCCCGGCCGCGCTCTCCGCGGAAGGGGAAGCCGACGACACCGGGCCGCTGCGCCTCGGCCGCGACGAGGACGGCACGGCCCTGCGGCAGGAAGGACCCGGGGGCGCCGGGCCGTGCCGGTGCGCGGTTTCGCCGCGCGGGCGCGACCGGCCGCGGCGGTCCCGCGGTCCACCACGGCGCGGTACCGTCAGGGACGCCCGGTGCGCGACGCCAGCGCCCGTTCCACGATCGCGACCAGCCGCTCGTGGTGCGCGCCCTTCCAGTACGCGCGCCCGCACTCGCCGCACTGCGCGAACACGTCGTACGTACGGTGCGTCCCGCTCTTCAACTGGTCGGCCACCTCCTCCTTGGTGGCCCGGCGCAGCAGTCCGTTGCAGGCGGTGCACCGGCTCCACGGCCGCAGCTCGGGCCGGAACCGGTCGAGCACGTACTGGAGTTGTTCCTCCGGCTGCGTGCTGTACACGAACGCCCCCGCCCACAGCTCCCGCCGCCGCAGCAGCCCCCGGTCGCGGCTGAGCATCACCCGCCGCTCCGCCGCCGACCGCGCGGCCAGCGCCGGATCGCCGATGTCCGTCGACTCGTACGCCGTGTCCACGCCCAGCAGCCGCAGCCGGCGTGCCAGCGTGCCGAGGTGCACGTCGAGCAGGAAGCGCAGGGGAGCGCCCGGCACCCGCTGGGGGCGGGAGACCGCGCGCACGGTCACCGACTCGCCCGCGGCGGGTACGTGGCCGACGGGCACCTCGCGGCCGTCCACGAGCAGCGCGCCGACCTCGGTCAGCGGGACTCCGAGGGACTCGACGACGTGGCCGAGGCCGCAGACGCCGTCGGTGGCGGTCCTCGTGGCGCCGGTAGGCCGCGCCTGGGGGACGAAGAGGAGGAGCTCGGGATCGAACTCGACGTGGATCTCGGGACCGTTCACCCGGTCAGGATGCCATGGCGCGGGGGCACGGCCTCAGGCTTTCCCGGTGTCGGACAGACCGTTCTCCAGGACGTCCAGGGCGCGGTCGACCAGGTCGGCCAGGTCGTCGCGGTGGCCGTGCTCGGCCCAGTACTGGGAGGTTTCCATCAGGCCGCCGATCAGCGACATCGACAGGACCCGGACCTCCAGGCCGTCGGGGTCGAGGCCGGTGCGTCCGGCGATGGCCCTGGCGAGCATGCGGCCGGTGCCCGACATGCTCTCCAGCATCCGCGAGCGCACCGCGGGGACCTCGGCCAGCAGCTGTGTCCGCAGCCGGGTCACCTCGCGTTCCTCGCCGGCCCCGAGCTCGATGGCCCTGCGCACGACGTGCCGCAGGGAGACCGTCCACGGTTCGTCGGCGGGCCGGGCCGAGAACTCCTCCATGAGGGCCGCGTCGTACTCGTCCGTGAGGACGATGTCCTCCTTGGCCGGGAAGTAGCGGAAGACGGTCGACGGCGACACCTCGGCGCGGTCGGCGATCTGCTCGATCGTCGTGGCGTCGTATCCCTGCTCCCGGACCAGCCCGTAGGCCGCGGTGCGGATCGCCTCGCGGGTCTTGATCTTCTTCCGCTCCCGCAGGCTCAGCTGTGGGCGCTCGGCGGGGGAGAGGGGGGAGCGTGCGGCCGTCATGCGGATCATTGTCGGGCATCCTTCGGGGGCGGGGCCACGGCCGGTGCGGTGCCCGCTTCCGCAGTCGGTTGCCCGCCCGGCAGCAGCGCCCCGCCGCCAGGGCGGCGACCGGCGCGGCGACGCCGCACACCAGCAGGACGACGCCCATGCCGTGCGCGTACGCGCCGTTCGCGGAGACGGCCAGGTCGGCCGCGCCCGCACGGTCGGCGACGGGGTGCGCCGCGACCACGGACTCCCCGGCGGTGTCGACGGCGCCGGGCGGCAGCCCGGTGACGCCGAGCCGGTCGCGGTAGGCGGCGGTGAGCAGACTGCCCAGCAGGGCGATGCCGGTCGCGCCGCCGACCTGGCGCAGCGCCATCAGCAGCCCCGACCCGCTGCCCGCCCGGTCGGCGGGGAGCGCGGCGAGGGCGCCGTCCATCGCCGGGATCATCGAGAAGCCGAAGCCGAAGCCGAAGCCGAAGCCGAAGCCGAAGCCGACGCCGGTGATCGACAACCACAGCGCGGTGAAGCCGTAACCGGAGTCCACCGTCGTACGGCTGCCGAGGACGGCGGCGAAGGCGAGGACCGCCAGGCCCGCGCTCACCACGGCCCGGGACCCGAACCGGGCGGTCAGCGGTTGCGCGGCCCGCGCGGCGACGAGCAGACCGCCCGTCATCGGCAGCAGCCGGGACGTGCCGGCGCTCCGGGCGCACGAGAACGGCCACGACTCGTCGAGCCGTGGCCGTTCACGGGGTCCGGGAGTCCGGGGGGCGCTATCCGTGCCGGTACGCCACCAGGGAGATCCCCACGTAGTGGGCGATGAAGGCGGCCAGGGTGAGGGAGTGGAAGACTTCGTGGAAGCCGAACCAGCGCGGTGACGGGTTGGGCTTCTTGAGGCCGTAGATCACCCCGCCCACGCTGTAGAGCAGCCCGCCGACGACCACCAGGACGAGCACGGCGACGCCGCCCGTGCGCATGAAGTCCGGCAGGAAGAAGACGGCCGCCCAGCCCATGGCGATGTAGCAGGGTGTGTAGAGCCAGCGGGGGGCGCCGACCCAGAACACCCGGAAGACGATCCCGGCCGCCGCGGCGGCCCAGATGCCCCACAGCAGCCACCGCCCCTTGGAGTCCGGCAGCAGCAGGATGGTCAGCGGGGTGTAGGTGCCCGCGATGATCAGGAAGATGTTGGCGTGGTCGAGGCGGCGCAGCACCCCGTCCATGCGGGGACTCCAGTCGCCCCGGTGGTAGAGCGCGCTCACGCCGAACAGCAGGCAGGCGGTCAGGGCGTAGACCCCGCAGGCCAGGCGGCCCCGGGTCGAGTCGGCGAAGGCGGTCAGCACCAGTCCGGCGACCAGGGCGGCGGGGAACATGCCCAGGTGCAGCCAGCCGCGGAGCTTGGGCTTGACCGGATGCGGGAGGGAGGTCGCCACCGGACCGCGGCCGTCGGCCGGCGGGTCCGTGGGCGCGTCGGGGGCGAACGCAGTCATGTCTCGCATGGTACCTACGGAGCCGTAAGTTATGCCTCGCGGTGACCGGTTGGGTCCGTCGGGCGGTCATCTTCTCACGCCGCCCGTCGGGGCGTCACGCAAAGAAATCGTCAGATGTACCCAACGTGCACGTAAAAGCCCACGAAAAACCGTGGCCATCGTCACGCTGCTCACTTGTGCCGCCCTCTGGACAGATGGGCGCTCTCGTCGGATGATCAAATGAGTGCGGTCGGCACCGGATGAGCGCGCAGCGCACCACCGTGAAGCATCCGGGTCGCAGCCCCCACGGGGCCTCCCAGACAAAAACCCTCATTTAGGAGCAATCGTGGCGCGCGGCATCGAGGAACACGGCGTCCCCACCACCCACCGGGGACTGATCTCCTGGGTCGACGAGATCGCAGACCTGACGCAGCCGGACCGGGTGGTCTGGTGCGACGGCTCGGAGGCTGAGTACGAACGTCTGTGCGAGGAACTCGTCGGCAAGGGCACCTTCCGCGCACTCGACCCGATCAAGCGCCCCAACTCCTACTACGCGGCCTCCGACCCCACCGACGTCGCCCGCGTCGAGGACCGGACCTTCATCTGCTCCGAGAAGGAGGAGGACGCCGGCCCGACCAACCACTGGAGGGACCCCGCCGAGATGCGGAACGTCTTCCAGGGCGAGAAGGGCGTCTTCCGCGGCTCGATGAAGGGCCGCACCATGTACGTCGTGCCCTTCTGCATGGGCCCGCTCGGCTCGCCGCTGTCCGCCATCGGCGTCGAGATCACCGACTCGGCGTACGTCGCCGTCTCCATGCGCACCATGACCCGGATGGGTCAGCAGGTCCTGGACGAGCTCGGTTCCGACGGCTTCTTCGTCAAGGCCGTGCACTCGGTCGGCGCCCCGCTGGAACCCGGCCAGGAGGACGTCCCCTGGCCCTGCAACAGCACCAAGTACATCTCGCACTTCCCCGAGGACCGCGAGATCTGGTCCTACGGCTCCGGCTACGGCGGCAACGCCCTGCTCGGCAAGAAGTGCTACGCCCTGCGCATCGCCTCGGTCATGGCCCGCGACGAGGGCTGGCTCGCCGAGCACATGCTCATCCTCAAGCTCACCCCGCCCACCGGTGGGGCGAGGTACGTCGCCGCCGCCTTCCCGTCGGCCTGCGGCAAGACCAACCTGGCCATGCTCGAGCCGACGATCTCCGGCTGGACGGTCGAGACGATCGGCGACGACATCGCCTGGATGCGCTTCGGCGAGGACGGCCGCCTGTACGCCATCAACCCCGAGGCCGGCTTCTTCGGCGTCGCCCCCGGCACCGGCGAGCACACCAACGCCAACGCCATGAAGACCCTCTGGGGCAACTCGGTCTTCACCAACGTCGCCCTCACCGACGACAACGACGTGTGGTGGGAGGGCATGACCGAGGAGATCCCGGCCCACCTCACCGACTGGAAGGGCAACGACTGGACCCCCGAGTCCGGTACGCCCGCCGCCCACCCCAACGCCCGCTTCACCACCCCAGCGGCGCAGTGCCCGATCATCGCGCCCGAGTGGGAGGACCCGGGGGGCGTGCCGATCTCCGCGATCCTCTTCGGCGGGCGCCGAGCCAGCGCCGTACCGCTGGTGACCGAGTCCTTCGACTGGAACCACGGCGTCTTCCTGGGTGCCAACGTGGCCTCCGAGAAGACCGCCGCCGCCGAGGGCAGGGTCGGGGAGCTGCGCCGCGACCCGTTCGCCATGCTGCCGTTCTGCGGCTACAACATGGGCGACTACATGGCGCACTGGATCGACGTGGCCAAGGGCAGGGACCAGTCCAAGCTGCCGAGGATCTACTACGTCAACTGGTTCCGCAAGAACGACGACGGCGAGTTCGTCTGGCCCGGCTTCGGCGAGAACTCCCGCGTCCTGAAGTGGATCGTGGAGCGCCTGGAGGGCAGGGCGGAGGGTGTCGAGACCCCCATCGGCGTGCTCCCGGCCAAGACCGCGCTGGACACCGAAGGACTGGACCTCTCCGACGCCGACCTGGACTTCCTGCTCACCGTAGACAAGGACGTGTGGCGCGAGGAGGCCGCCCTGATCCCCGACCACCTGGGCACCTTCGGCGACCGCACGCCGGGGGAGCTGTGGGACCAGTACCACGCGCTGGTGGAGCGCCTGGGCTGACGCCCGCACAGACCCCGCGGCCGGTCGGTACGAGGATGCCCTGACCAGCGATCGTCACGTCACGACCGGCCGCGGAACACACCGGCGGGGCCCGCACGACGGCGTGCGGGCCCATGGGCCCGTCGTCACCCCTTTCGTCCGCCCCGGCGGAAGGGGCGAGGGCGGGCCCTCGCCCGTGCCGGGCTCACGGGGACCGGTCCTCCAGGTACCGGGTGTGCGACTCCTGGCGCCGCGCCTCCGTCTCCCGCAGGCCCTGCGCCAGCCGCTCCGCCTCCGCGTGCAGCAGCTCCAGCTGACGCACCAGGTGCTGCTCCGGAGGCACCTGCCCGGGGGTCAGCCGCGTCCACCAGCGGGTCCGTACGTAGACGTCGACGGCCTCCGGCACGTCCTGCCGCACGGCCCGGGACAGGGTGTGCACGGCGTCCGGGTCCTCGGCGAGGATCTCGGTCACCCACCCGGGGTCCAGCAGCGCGGCCAGCAGGTCCGTCAGCTCGGTGAGCCGGCCCCGCGCCGCGGGCGGCAGATCGACGTCCGTGAGGTAGTTCCGCAGCCGCTCGAAGTCCGCCCGTACCTCGTCGAGCTGCGCGGACGGGTCCGGGAAGGCGGGCGGAGCGGGCCGCTCGGGCGGTGCGGCCAGTGCGCCCGCCCCGTACAGCCCGGCCACCACGACCGGCCAGTACGGGCCCGCCACGTCCGTGAACGTCAGCACCAGCCCCGCCAGCCCGCCCGCGCACCCGGCGAGGTTCTTGCGGGACTCCAGGTACGCCATCGCCCTACTGGTAGCCACGGATCTCCTCGAACGCCCCGTCCAGCGAGCCCTGCCCGTCGAACAGCCGGCCGCCGGTCAGCTCGGCGATGTGCTCCAGCTCGGCCCGGTCGGAGTCGCCGAACAGGATGGAGAAGACGGGGATCTCCTGCCGCTCGCGGGACAGCCCCGCGTAGAAGTCGTCGAAGTCGCCGGCCTCGTCGCCCGCCGTGTTCTCGCCGTCCGTCATCAGCACGATCGACGTGAACGTGTCCTCGCCGCCGCCCAGGTGGTCGTATGCCTTCCGCAGGGACGTGTAGATCGCGGTGTCGCCCTCGGCGCGCAGCTTCCCGGTGTCCCGGCGGATCGCGGCGATCCCCCGCTGCGGGTCGTCGGGGCGGACGACATGGGTGCGCACGCTCTTCACGTCCGTGCCGAACGGCATCAGGGTGACCTCCTCCCGGTCGCGGAAGTCGTCGGTGAGGTCGGTGAGGGCCCGCTTCAGCCGGTCGATCCGCTCGCCCTCCATCGAGCCGGAGGTGTCGAGGACGTACACCGTCCGGGAGGGGCGGCGCAGCTGGTTCTCGTACGCGTCGAGCAGCCCGTCGGCGACGGAACGGCTGCCGGGGAAGGGCAGCTCGCGCCGGCGGCCGGTGTCCAGTCCGGCCGCGGGCGGAACCGAGGCGACGACCGGGCGGCGGTGCGTGTGGTCGGTGATCAGCCGCTGGACGGCGTCCGAGCGCAGCGCCTCGGCCACCCGGCGCACGTCGTCGCGGGTGGCCGCGTCGGTGGCGGCGAGGGAGGACAGCGGATAGTCGGCGGTGACCACCCCGTCCTTCGGGCGGATCACCGTCAGGCCCTTGAAGCCCTTGAGGACGGACTCGTAGTTGAGGAGCGCGTCGACGTCACCGCGACGGTTGTACGCGCCAGCCAGCCAGCCCGACGAACCCGAGGTGAGCTTCTGTCCCTCGAAGAACCCCTTCAGCCGCGGCGTCGCCTTCGTCACGTCGGCGTCGGTGAGCGCGGACTGCGCTCCGGAGAGCGCCGAGGCGACGGAGATCAGCGTGGAGAAACCGGAGTTGGAGCGGGTCGGGTCGGTCATGCCGTAGGTGAGCCCGCCGTCCCGGACGGCCCGCTCGATCGCGGACCAGGTGACGTCCTGGGGGTTCCAGCCCAGCTCCTCGACGACGGCGGACCGCACGCCGATGGCGACCGGGCTGGACATCACGGGCGTCTCCGAGACGACCTTCTCCGCCGCCTCCGGGCGCAGCCGCAGATAGTCGTTGGAGGACAGCCACACGGCGTCGTACCGGCCGTCCGTCTTCCCCGTGGCCAGCATGTCCACGGCGTCGAGCGTGCCGATGTAGGTCGGCCGGACCGTGACCCCGGTGTCCTTCTCGACCCGTTCCAGGACCGGCGCCATGTCGCTGAGCTCGCTGGAGGCCAGCACCCGGAGCGTGCCCGGCGCGGCGGCGTACGGGTCCGCCTCCTTCTCCTTCTCCGGTGCGGTGGTGCACGCGCCCAGCAGGGCCGCGCCGGCGGCGAGCAGCGCGGCCAGGGACCGTCCTCTTCTCATCCGAGTCCTCCTTCCAGCGCGCCCTGCGACCGGCTGCGCTCCAAGTAACCACTGGCGTTCTGGAGTTCGGAGGTCAGGTTCTCCACCGTCGCCGCCATCGCCTCGGTCGCCCGCGCCTTGTAGGTGTCGATGGCGTCGAGGGTGCGGTAGATCTGCTGGAACGCGGTGCGCAGGGTCTCGGCCCCGACCGCCGGGTCGGCGGCGATGCGCTGGATCTCCCCGCTCTGCGTCGCCAGCATCTCCGCGTTGCCGCGGATCAGTTCCTCGGTGGTCCCGCGCAACGCGTTGACCTGCTCGACGACCTTCTTCTGGTGGTCGAGCGCGGACGCCAGCATCACGGAGATCCGCAGCGCCGACACGGTCGTCGTGGCCGCCCGGTCCACGCCCTTGATCAGCTCGTCGTTGTTACGGCGTACGACGTCCATGGCGAGGTAGCCCTGCGCGCACACGGCGAGCTGGGTCAGCAGGTCCTGGTGCTTCTGCCGGACGGGGAAGAGGACGTCGGCACGGAGCGAGTCGGCCTGCGCGGGGTCGGCAGCCTCCACGTCCGTGATGTGCCGCTCCACGGCCGTGTCCAGGGACTCCGTCAGGACGACGTACTCCTGCAGCTTGCCCATGGTCTCCCACAGCCGGACCCGCTCCGTCTGCAACGCCGCGTTGTCGCGGCGTAGTTCGTCCTGCCCACCGCGCAGCGCGCCCACGATGCCGTTCAGGGTGCCCTGCGCGGACGCGTACTTGGCGACGTGGTCGCGCAGCTTGTTGCCGCCGGGCAGCCGGGAGAGGAACGTGCGGCCCTTCTTTCCCGGCAGGTCGCGCGGATCCAGGTCCTCGACCACGCGCCGCAGTTCCACGAGTGAGCCCGCGACCTTGGACTGGGCGTCCTGGCCCTTGCCGGGCAGGCTGCGGACCGTGCGCTCCAGCATGCGGTTGGACTGCGCGGTGGCGGTGCGCATCTCGCCGGCGCCCAGTGCGGTGATCTCGCCGACCTTGCCCGCGAACTCGGGCGAGCGGGCGTCGAGGGCGGCCAGCCCCTCGACGTACGCGGCGGCCCTGGCCGCCATGTCGGCGCGCACGCCCTCGTCGACGGGCACGAGCCCGCCGGCCTTCTCCCGGGGCACGGGAGCGACGGCCTCGGGCGGCGTGAGGACGAAGTCTCCGTCAGCGCTGTTCATCTGCTGCTGTTCCCCCCTTGTCCGTGCGCCCGTAGCGCCAGCTCGTGCAGCACCGCGGAGGTGGGCACGGGCGCCTGGCGGACGCCGGTCAGTCGTTGTTTGAGGTAGGCGGTGCGGCCCACGGCGGCCGCCGCGAACTCGGCGACGTCGCCCTGCGGGCGGAAGCCGTGCCGGACGGCCAGCTTGCGCAACGCCGGGTCGCTGCCTAGGAGTTCGGCGATTTTTCGGCCGTTCTCGGTGAGCGGGACGACGGTGTGGTCGCTGTTGACCGTGGTGTCCGGGTAGAGGACGGCGAGATCGTCCGCGTTCTGCTGCTCGTCCAGGAGCGTGGCCACCTGGGACTCGTAGACGAGGACGAGCGGGTTGCCGGCCCCGCTGACGAAGTCCCGGAACGCCGCGTCCGTGCTGGACTGCTGGGCGCCCTGCACGCCGACCAGCTTGCGCAGCAGGGGAGCGGTGCGCCCGACCTCGGCGTCGTTGGCGACCACCTTGCCGCCGTTGGCGACGTAGGAGGCGGCGGCCAGGTACAGCGCGCCGGAGTTGGAGGTCTTCGGGTCGGTGCTGGAGATGTAGAGGGTGCCGGTCAGCTCCCCGTACTCCTCGGCCCCCTTCAGCTGCTGCCAGGTGCGGTCGCGTCCGGCCGCGTCGAGGTAGGCGTCCATCCTCAGCGTGCCCGGGTTCTTCCCGTCGAGCTCGGCCAGCCCGTTGGCGGCGAGCACCTCGGCGGCACCGCGGCGGGACACGACGACGAGGGGCGAGTAGAACGGGCGCGGAAGGATCCCCCGCACCCCGTGCTTCTCGGCCAGTTCGGCGGCGGGCGCCCGACTGGACGGGAACGCCAGGTCGTACCCGGCGAGGTCCATCCCTTCCATGGCCCAGGACCCGGAGGTCTCGGCCTCGACGGTGTAGCCCTTGGCGGCGAGGGCCTCCACCACGTCCGGATCGGCGAAGAACTCCGCCTTCTCCGATCCGATCACCATGCGCACGGTCTTCGTTGCCGTGCCCGTCTCCCCGCTGTCCCGGCCCGCGACGACGGCGGCCGCCACGCCGGCCGTCAGCAGTACCGCGAGGACGATTCCCATAATCCGTCTCACGCCCGGAGCATCCCTGCGGAATCCAACGTTCCAGGGCGGCCCGGGTGAACGGCCGGTGTCCGCGTGATACCGGTACGCAACGGGAACCGGTCACTCCGCAGCCGGCCCGTGCGTCCGTCCCCGGAATCCGGGGGCGAGCCGGGCCGGATGGCGTGGAACAGGCCGGCGACCGCGCGGACGTCCGCCAGGTCGTCGACGGTGCGCAGGCTGTCGCACAGAGGCTCCGGGACCGCCCCGGATCCGGTGGCGGTGACCGGGGCGGCGACGGCCACGCCGAAGAGGAGAGCTGCTTCGAACGGGTGCCGGAGGCGGAGAGGCCAGTGCGGGTTCACCGCAGGACGGCCGCCGGATCGCAACGCTTCGGGCAGGCCGGCAGGGGCAGACCTCGTTGCCGGGGGACGGGGGAGGCGTCGTCCCGGACGCCGTGGGGCTGCGCCGGGGCCCCGGGGCGGACACCGGACTCCCGGTACGCCGGTATCCGGCAGACGGACGCCGTCTCCGCGCCGCACACGCACCGGCAGTGCTCGGGGCAGTGTGCCCAGGCCGCCGTACCACCCACCTCGAGGTGCGCTTCGAACGGACCGTGCCCGTCCACGAAGGTGCAGGCGATCCCGGGGGCCGGCCGCTGACAGCGCCGTTCCCGCGTGCGGGCCGGCGCGCCGCCACGCCGTCGGAAACCTGCCGCGGTGCGAGACGTGCCGGTGCACTCTCCCGATCCACGCGCTGACCGCGCGGGAAACGCCGACGGGGCACTCCGGGCACGTTGCCCGGGGCACCCCGTCGGTGGCGGGGTGTGTGGCGCCCGGTCCGCGCGTCGCTGCGGATGCACGCGGACCGGGGCCGTCGGGGGAGCCCCCGCGGGGGCTCAGTGGGAGGACGCGAGGGTGCGCGGCTCCAGGGCCGCGGTGTGCGCGTCCATCCGCTCGGCGGCGAGGATCGCCGCCGCCGTGTCGGCGCGGGAGGCGGCGACGACCAGGGCGCGGCCGGCGAGCGCGTGTGCCCGCCGGTGCAGGGCCGCCGCGTCCGGCTCGCGGCCCCTCGTGGCCGCCGACGCACGGGCCGGCGCACGCCCTCCCCGCAGGCGGGCCACCTCCCCGGCGAGCCGCTCGGCCGCGGTGTCCAGATCGGCCGAGGGCGCCGCCGTGCGCAGCTCGTCGGTGACGGCGAGCAGCGCGGCGAGATGACCCGCGAGCTGGATGTCCAGCTCTTCCTCGCGGGAACGGTGGGGGAAGTCGTGGGGGGTGCCGGCCATCGTGCTGTGGACCGACTTGGCACGGATCGGTTCGTACATGGATGGCCTCCTGTGGTGCAACAGGAAACCATCCTAGCTTGGATTCAGTCTAAAGTTGAGTCGTTCACAGGGAAGCCGTCCGCGCGAAGGCCTCAGGGCTGGCCGTAGCCGTCCAGGAAGCGGGCGATCCGCCCGACCGCGTCCCGCAGGTCGGTGACCGACGGCAGGGTCACCACCCGGAAGTGGTCCGGCTCCGGCCAGTTGAAGCCGGTGCCCTGGACGACCATGATCTTCTCGCGGCGCAGCAGGTCCAGCACCATCCGCCGGTCGTCCTTGATCTTGAAGACGTCGGGGTCGAGCCGCGGGAAGAGGTACAGCGCCCCCTTCGGCTTCACACAGCTCACGCCGGGGATCCGGGTCAGCAGTTCGTACGCGGTGTCCCGCTGCTCGTGCAGCCGCCCGCCGGGCAGCACCAGGTCGTTGATCGTCTGGCGTCCGCTGAGCGCCGCGACCACGCCGTGCTGCCCCGGCATGTTCGCGCACAGGCGCATGTTCGCCAGGATCGTCAGGCCCTCGATGTAGGAGTCGGCGTGGGCGCGCGGGCCCGAGATCGACACCCAGCCCACCCGGTAGCCGGCCACCCGGTACGCCTTCGACATGCCGTTGAAGGTGAGGGTGAGCAGATCGGGGGCGACGGAGGCGGTGGGCACGTGCTTCGCGTCGTCGTAGAGGATCTTGTCGTAGATCTCGTCCGAGCAGACCAGCAGGTTGTGGCGGCGGGCGATGTCCGTCAGGCCCTTGAGGACCGCCTCGTCGTAGACGGCGCCGGTCGGGTTGTTCGGGTTGATGATGACGATCGCCTTGGTGCGGTCGGTGACCTTGCGCTCCACGTCGGCGAGGTCCGGCATCCAGTCGGACTGCTCGTCGCAGCGGTAGTGCACCGCAGTGCCGCCGGAGAGCGAGACGGCCGCCGTCCACAGCGGGTAGTCGGGCGCGGGCACGAGCACCTCGTCGCCGTCGTCCAGCAGTCCCTGCATCGCCATCACGATCAGCTCGGACACGCCGTTGCCGATGAAGACGTGCTCGACGTCGGTCTCGATGCCGAGGGTCTGGTTGTGCATGACGACCGCCCGGCGCGCGGCCAGCAGGCCCTTCGCGTCGCCGTAGCCGTGCGCCGTCGACACGTTGCGGAGGATGTCCTCCAGGATCTCGGGCGGGCACTCGAAGCCGAACGCCGCCGGGTTGCCGGTGTTCAGTTTGAGGATGCGGTGACCGGCAGCTTCCAGCCGCATCGCCTCCTCGAGCACCGGGCCCCGGATCTCGTAACAGACGTTGGCGAGCTTGGTCGACTGGATCACCTGCATGCTGGGAGCTTACGGGCCGGTGCGGTCCCTCGGGCCGTGTTCTCCGCCACGTGAGACGCGTCGATCCGGGTGGTTGTGTCCGCCGGGGGGCGCGCCTTCGTCGCCTTCGCGCCGGCCCTCCCCTCCGCGCCCCCGTTCCCTCCGCGGGTCCGGGCGGTCCCGGGGGCCGCCTCGCCTCGCCGCGCCCCGCCACCGGCCGGAAACGGAGCCTTGCTCCCTCGTCGCCCCTGTGATGAGAATGCGCATGACAATTCCGTGGGTGGCCGGAGGTCCTCCGGCCACCCGACGCCGCAAGAGGGGACCCCATGAGAAAACCTCTCGTCGTCGCGCTCTGTGCCCTGGCCCTCACCGGGGCGGGCGCGACTCCCGCGGTCGCCGCCGCGCCTTCCCCCACGGGCGCGGACACGGCCAGGCTGACGGACGTCGTCGACGGCGTGGCCGGGACCGCGGCGGACACCCTGCCCGGACCCACCGCGCCGAAGGAGGGCGCGGTGGGCTTCGCCGGCGCCGTCTCGCTCAGCAACTGCTCCGGATCCGTCGTCCGCATGCCCGGCTCGGCGGACGACGACCCGGCGCTCGTCCTCACCAACGGCCACTGCCTGGAGAGCGGCTTCCCCGCACCCGGCCAGGTCCTCGTCGACCGGGCGTCCAGCCGCACCTTCGGACTGCTGAACTCCGCCGGCTCCAGGGTCGCCACCCTGCGTGCCGACCGGCTCCTCTACGCGACCATGACCGACACGGACGCGGCGATCTACCGGCTGAGCACGACGTACGCGCGGATCAAGAGCGCGTACGGCATCGACGCCCTGCCCCTGAGCGCCACCCGCCCGGCGGCCGGCACGTCCATCAGCGTGGTGTCCGGCTACTGGAAGCGGATCTACAACTGCTCCATCGACGGGTTCGCGTACCGCATGAAGGAGGGGGACTGGACCTGGAAGGACTCGGTCCGTTACACCTCCGCCTGCAACACCATCGGCGGCACCTCCGGTTCACCGGTCGTCGACGGAGCCACCGGCCAGGTGGTCGCCGTCAACAACACCGGCAACACGGACGGCGGGCGCTGCACGGTCAACAACCCGTGCGAGGTCGACGAGAACGGGCGGGTCACGGTCCGCCAGGGCATCAACTACGCCCAGCAGACCCACCTGTTCCCCGCCTGCTTCGGCGTGGACAACAAGCTCGACCTGAGCGCGAGCGGCTGCGTCCTGCCCAAGCCGTGAAGGGCCCGGCAGGGGGGGCGGGCGGTCAGCGGGGAGTCCTGCGGACCGCCCGCCCCGCGAGCACGTCCGTGCGCCGCCCGTCCTCGATCACGAACCGCCCGTCGACCAGCACGTACGGGATGCCCGTCGGGAGCGTCCGCGGTTCGGCGAAGGTCGACCCCGCGGCCACCGTCGCCGGGTCGAACAGCACCAGGTCCGCCCTGTACCCCTCACGGACCAGTCCCCGGTCCGGCAGTCGCAGCCGCGCCGCAGGACGCGCGGTCAGGTGCGCGACGCACTCCTCGAGCGACAGCACCCCCAACTCCCGCACGTAGTGCCCGAGGTAGTGCGGGAACGTCCCGTACGCACGCGGATGCGGCTTCGCGCCCTGCAGGATGCCGTCCGAGCCGCCGGTGTGCACCCGGTGCCGCATGATCGCCCGGACGTTCCCCTCGTGGCCGACGTGCTGGAGGATCGTCGGGGCGAGCCTGTCCTTCAGCAGCAGCTCCCGGGCGACCGCCCAGGGTGCCTCGCCGCGCGCCCGTGCCGACTCCAGGACCGTACGGCCCACGTACTCGCCCAGCGCGGGATCGCCGACCCCCGAGATCTCGACGGTCTCCCACTCCACGGGCACCCCGTGGCAGCCGTCCGAGCCGGTGACCTCCAGGTGGTGCCGGATCCGTTCGGCGGTCCCCCCGTCCGCGAGCCGCCGCAGGACCTCCTGCGGACCGCCCTCGCTCGCCCAGCTCGGCAGCAGCGCCACGAGGGTGGTGCAGCCGGGGGTGTAGGGATAGGTGTCGAGGCTGATGTCCGCACCCGCGTCCAGGGCGTCGTCCAGGAGCGACAGCAGTTCGGGCGCCCGGCCCTTGTTCACGCCGAAGTTCATGGTGGCGTGCGCGAGGTGCAGCGGGCAGCCCGCCTCCCGCGTCAGCGCCACCATCTGCTCGTACGCCTCCAGCGCGCCGGCGCCGTACGAGCGGTGGTGCGGGCAGTAGTAGCCGCCGTACGACGCCACCACCCGGCACAGCTCGGTGAGTTCGGCGTCCGCGGCGTACATGCCGGGCGTGTACGTCAGCCCCGACGACATTCCGACCGCGCCCTGCTCCATACCCTCCGCGACCAACCGCCGCATCCGGTCCAGCTCTTCGGGCGTGGCCTCCCGGTCCTCCCAGCCGACGGCGAGCGCGCGGACCGTGCCCTGCGGGATCAGGTACGCGGCGTTGACCGCGACGCCCGCATCGAGCCGGTCCAGGTACCCGCCCACCGACCGCCAGTCGAAGTCGATGTCGTCGCCCGGGCCGTTCCAGCCGGCGATCGCCCGGCGCACCTCGCCCAGCGTCCGGTCGTCGACCGGCGCGTACGACAGCCCGTCCTGGCCGAGGACCTCGAGGGTGACGCCCTGCGCGGCCTTGGCGCCGTGGTCGGGGTCGCGCAGCAGCGCCAGATCGCTGTGGGCGTGCATGTCGATGAAGCCGGGGGCCAGCACCAGGCCCTCGGCGTCCAGCTCACGGCGGGCCTTCGGACGCTGACAGCCCGAGTCCGCCGCCTCCTTGACGACGGAGACGACGCGACCGCCGTCCACCACGACGTCCGCGCGGTACGAGGGGTCGCCGGAGCCGTCGACGACGTCCGCGTCCCGGATGACGAGCTCTTCCACGGTCCGGCCTCCTAGAAGAAGGTGCGGATGTAGTCGACCACCGTGCCGTCCGCCTCCGCCACGGGGATGAGCACCCACTTGTCGAACGACGTGCACGGGTGGGAGAGCCCGAGGCCCACCCAGTCCCCCACCTCCAGATCGGCCTCCCCGGTGGTGCGCAGCCAGGCGTGCTGGTCGGACAGGCCGGTCACCGAGATCCCGGTGGCCGGACGTTCGGCCCCGTCCCGGCGCACCACCTGGGCGGACGGCAGGTCGAGGTCGTGGGCCGCGTCCCGCTTGCCCGCGTTGGTGAACGCCTGCGCGGCGGACGGGCGGGAGACCACCTGCGTCCACAGCCGGAACGCCGGCTCCAGCGCGCCCTCCTCCGGGATCCGGTTGAAGGGGGTCAGTTCGCGGTAGCGGCCGTCGTCGTGCGAGACGTACGCGCCCGAGCGCAGCAGCTTCAGGACGGGTGCGGAGAGTCCGGGGACCTCGGCGAACACGTCCGCCACCGCGTCGAACCAGGCGCTGCCGCCCGCGCTCACCACGATCTCGTCGAGGCCCGCGAAGCGCCCCGCCCCGTCGAAGTCCACGGCGAGCGACACCAGCCGCCGCAGCCAGGCGCGCACCCGCTCCGGGTCCGCCCGAGGCACCTCGCCCTCGTACCCGGCCACCCCGACCAGCCGCAGCGACCGGGCTCCGGCCACGGCGTCGGCGACGGCGGCGCACTCGGCCTCCGTCCGCACGCCGGTGCGGGCGCCCTCCCCGGCGGCCAGCTCGACGACCACGTCCACGGGGCGGGAGGCCCCGCTCAGCGCCGCGTCCATCAGCTCGACCCCGCGTACGGAGTCGGCGTAACAGACGAACCGGAACCCGGGGTCGGCGTCCAGCTCGGCGGCGATCCACCGCAGGGCCGCCGCGTCGACCAGCTCGTTGGCGAGGAAGACCCGCTGGATCCCGAACGCCCGCGCCACCCGCACCTGGTGCGGAACGGCCAGCGTGACGCCCCACGCCCCGTGCTCGATCTGACGCCGGAAGAGCTGCGGGGCCATGGAGGTCTTGCCGTGCGGCGCGAAGGCGAGCCCGTGCCGGGCGGCGTACGTCTCCATCAGCTTCAGGTTGTGCTCCAGACGCTCCGCGCGGAGCGTGAGGACGGGCGTGGTGAAGCCGTCGGCGAAGAGGTTCCGGCGCTGTGCGGCCAGCTCGCCGACGGTCAGCCCCTCGGCGTCCGGAGGGAGGCCCTTGAAGCGGTGGTCGACCCGTTCCTCGGTGAGGCGGGCGAGAGCGTCGAGGACCATGGAGCCTCCCTGATCAGTTGCGTTGCATTACTTGCAACACTCGTTGCGTATATCGCTTAACGCTGTCTAACATCTCGGCCACGCGCGGTCAACGGACACCGCACCCCCGCACCCGACGAGGAGCCCCGCCATCGTGACCGCCACGGGACCCCGCAACGCCCCCGACGTCGTGGACGTCGTCGCGCTCGGCGAGTCCATGGTGACGTTCCTGCCCTCCCGGCCGGGCCGCCTCGCCGACGTCCCCTCCTTCGACCGGGGCATCGGCGGTGCGGAGTCCAACGTGGCGTGCGTGCTCGCGGCGGCGGGCCACACCACCCGGTGGATCAGCCGGGTCGGCGCCGACGGCTTCGGCGACCACCTCGTCGAGGCGATCGGCGGATACGGCGTCGACGTGTCGCACGTCCGCCGCGACCCGGCCCGTCCCACCGGCGTCTACTTCCGCACGGCCGGCGACCGCGCCACGGACGCCCACGAGGTCGCGTACTACCGGGCGGGCTCGGCGGCGTCCGCGATGACGTCCGCGGATCTCGACCTGGAGGCGGTGCGCGCGGGGCGCGTCCTGCACCTGTCCGGCATCACGCCGGCGCTCTCCGCGGGGTGCCTGGCCCTGATACGGGAACTGACCGCCCCCCACCCCGCCCGCCCCCTGATCTCCTTCGACGTCAACCACCGCCCGTCCCTGTGGCGCGGCCCCCACGGGCCGGAGGTCCTCCTGGACCTGGCGCGCGGGGCGGACATCGTCTTCGTGGGAGAGGACGAGGCGGAGCAGGCGTGGGGCGTCACGGGCGGCCCGTCCCGGATCAGGGAGGCACTGCCCGAGCCGGAGACCCTGGTCGTCAAGCAGGGGGCACGAGGGGCGGTCGTACTTCGCCACCCCGCGGACAGCCGTGCCTCTCCCGGAGCCCGAAGGGGCCTGGCAGGCGTCCCCGGGGCGACGGGGGTCCCCCCGCTCGAGCGGAGCCGGGAGCGGGGGAGGGCGGGCGGCGGGGGCGCCTCCCGTCCGGGCGAGGCCGGGAGCGGGGGAGGCGCCCCGCAGGCGCCGGACCGCGCGGTCCACCCCCGCCCGGCACCGGCACAGGACGCCTACGAACCCGCTCCGAACGTCGACGTGGTCGCCACCACCGGCGCCGGCGACGCCTTCGCCGCGGGCTTCCTCTCCGCGACCCTGCGCGACCTGTCGCTACGGGACCGGCTCAGGCACGGCCACCTCATGGCCGCCGCCGCCCTCACCGCCCCCGGCGACCTGGCGGCGCCCCCCGCCCGCGCCCACGCCGACCGCCTCGCCGCCCTCGACGACACCGCGTGGGGGAGACTGCGACTCGGCCCCGGCTGGACCCGAGCCGATGAAGAGGCCGACGAGGAGGCACGCACCCCATGAGCCAGACCGTAGACCGCGCCCTGAGCATCCTCCCGCTGCTCGCGGAGGGCCCCGCCGACCTCGGCCAGGTCGCCGACCGCCTGGACGTGCACAAGTCCACCGCCCTCCGCCTCCTGCGCACCCTCCACGAGCACGGCCTGGTCTACCGCCAGTCCGACCAGCGCTACCGCCTCGGCGCCCGCCTCTTCGCCCTCGCCCAGGAGGCGATGGAGAACCTCGACGTCCGCGAGATCGCCCACCCCCACCTCGTACGCCTCAACGAGAAGTGCGGACACACCGTCCACCTCGCCGTGTACGAGGAGAACGAGGTCCTCTACATCGACAAGGTGGAGAGCCGCTACCCGGTCCGCATGTACTCACGGATCGGCAAACCGGTCGCCGTCACCGTCGCGGCCGTCGCCAAACTGCTCCTCGCCGACCTGCCCGAGCACGAGCGCCACGCCCTCGCGGAGAAGCTCGACTACCCCATGTACACGTCCCGTTCGACGCCCCACGCCACCGCGTTCCTCCAGGAACTGGCCAAGGTGCGCGAACAGGGCTGGGCCACCGACCTCGGCGGCCACGAGGAGTCCATCAACTGCGTCGCCGCGCCGATCCGCGGCGCCGACGGCCGGGTGGTCGCCGCGATGTCGCTCTCCGCGCCGAACGTCGTCGTCACCGCCGACGAACTCCTCACCCTGCTCCCGCTGGTGCGCCGTACGGCGGACGCGATCAGCGGCGAGTACTCCGGCAGAACCCCAGCGAAGGACACCCCCGCATGACCGAGAAGACCGCGCTCACCCCCGCGACCCACACCACCCCGCCCGCCCAGTTCTCCCACGGCGTCCGCAAGGGCAACATCCTCCAGGTCGCCGGCCAGGTGGGCTTCCTCCCGCACGAGGAGGGCAAGGCCCCCACCCCCGCCGGCCCGACCCTGCGCGAGCAGACCCTCCAGACCCTCGCCAACGTCAAGGCGATCCTCGAAGAGGGCGGCGCGGGCTGGGACGACGTGATGATGATCCGCGTCTACCTCACCGACGTGGACCACTTCGCGGAGATGAACGAGATCTACGACGCCTACTTCGAGGAACAGGGCCTCACCCAGCCGCCCGCCGCCCGCACGACCGTCTACGTCGGTCTTCCCGCCGGCCTCCTCATCGAGATCGACGCGCTCGCCGTCCTCGGCTGACCCGCGCCTCCTCCGCACCCGCACACCGTACGTCGTCACGGCACGGCGCCCCCCGTCCCCCGGGCCGCCGTGCCGCGATCCCCCCTGCCCGAAAGCCCCATGCCCTTACCCAGAGGACCCCCGCATGTTCCACCCGTCCCTCCCGCTCGCCGCCTCCGCACCACCGCACACCGGAGGCCTGCTCCTCCTCCTCGACGGCACGGCGGGCCTGCTGACCGTCGCCGCCCTCGGTATCGCGCTCCTGCTCTTCCTGATCATCAAGGTCCGGCTCCAGCCGTTCGTCGCGCTGCTCGCCGTCTCCATAGCCGTCGGCCTGATGGCGGGCCTGTCGGTCACCGAACTCTTCGGCACGGTCCAGCGCTCGGACGCGGTGTCCACCATCGAGTCCGGCATGGGCGGCATCCTCGGCCACGTCACGATCATCATCGGTCTGGGCACGATGCTCGGCGCGATCCTGGAGGTCAGCGGTGGCGCGGAGGTGCTGGCGGGCCGGCTGCTCGGCCTGTTCGGCGAGAAGCGGGCGCCCCTCGCGATGGGCCTCACCGGTCTGATCTTCGGCATCCCGGTCTTCTTCGACGTCGGCATCTTCGTCCTCGCGCCGATCGTGTACGCCGCCGCCAAGTCCTCCGGCAAGTCGATCCTGCTCTACTGCCTCCCCCTCCTCGCCGGTCTCTCGGTCACCCACGCCTTCCTGCCCCCGCACCCCGGCCCGGTGGCCGCCGCCGGACTGCTCCACGTGGACCTGGGCCGGGTCATCCTGATGGGCGTCGTCTGCGGTCTGCCGGCCGTCGCCGCCGCCTGGGTCTACTCCGCCTGGATCGGCAAGCGGATCTTCGTCCCCGTACCGCAGGACATGGTCGAGGCCGCGCAGGAGGCCAAGGACGCCGTCGTCGCCGAGCAGCGCGCATCCGGGGCCGAGCCGCGGGAGACGCCGGTGCCGCTCGGCACGGTCCTCGGCATCATCGGTACGCCGCTGCTGCTGATCCTCGCCGCCACCTTCTCCTCGATCGCGCTGGACCCCTCCACCCTCCGCTCGGTCGTCGAGTTCTTCGGCCACCCCTTCGTGGCGCTCACCCTCGCCCTGTTCCTCGCGTACTACCTGCTGGGCATCCGGCGCGGCTGGTCCCGCAGGTCCCTGGAGACCGTCTCCACGTCCTCCCTCAAGCCGGTCGGCAACATCCTGCTGGTGGTCGGCGCGGGCGGCGTCTTCGGCGCCGTCCTCAAGGCCAGCGGGGTCGCCCAGGCGCTGTCCGACACCTTCAACGGCGTCGGCCTCCCGGTGATCGTCCTCTCCTACCTGATCTCCGTGGTGCTGCGGGTCGCGCAGGGCTCGGCGACGGTGGCGATCGTGACGACGGCGGGCATCGTGGCCCCGCTGCTGGCCGAGGGCGACCACTCCCAGGCGTTCACGGCGCTCGTCATCGTGGCCGTCTCGGCGGGCTCGATCTTCGCCTCGCACGTCAACGACGGCGGCTTCTGGGTGGTCGCCAAGTACTTCGGCATCAGCGAGCGGGACACGCTCAGGACGTGGACGGTGCTGGAGAGCGTGCTGTCCGTGGCCGGGTTCGCGGTCGCCGCCGCGCTCAGCCTCGTGGTGTGAGCCGTGACGCCCGTGTAGGCGTCCGATAACGAAGTCGGGGCTGGCTGTGTCCGGCACAGGTTTATCGACCATACTCCTGCGGTGTGGAGCAGCGCATAGGTTCGAGCAGCCAGCCCCTGGAAGGCGCCGGGTTCGACCCGGCATTCATCCCCGGGCTCACCGCGCCCGCGTCCGGCCGGGGGGAGGACGCGAAGGCGAAGCCGGAGGAACCGGAGGAGCCGGAGGGCACGGCCCCGGAGGGCACGGCCCCGGAGGAGTCCGCCGCCCCGGAGCCGGCAGCCGGGGCCGGGGGGGAGTCCGTCCCCGAGGGGGAGGAGGCGGCCCCCGACGGCCCCGTCTTCGAGGCGTCCGACCGCCGCGCCCGGGTCGTCGCCGACCACAGGGGCGTACGACTGCGCCTGGACGACCAGGAGTGCGAGTTCCGCTGGGACGAGATCGGCGCGGTGGAGACGGAGACCGCCCGCTTCGCCAAGCGCTGGACGGTCACCGTCCACACCCCCGACAGCCGCTGGTACTTCCTGGAGATCGAAGCCCCGTCCAGGAGCCGCTTCGCCGAGTGGGACACCGCTCTGGACGCGGTCCTGGACGCGTACTTCGACGAGGGCGCCGACGAGCCCGGGGACGACGACGCCCCCGGAACCCCCGACGCCCCCGAAGCCGCGCAGACCACGGATGCCCTGAAGGCCACGGACACCGAGAAGACCGCTGCCGACGGCGAGCAGCGCGCGTCCGGCGGCTAG
>NZ_JAHWZY010000040.1:0-53827 GCF_041380215.1 Streptomyces pimonensis | reverse complement strand
GATCCTGAGTCGGATTCCCCCCTCCCCTACCGGGCGACGGTTCCGACGCACGAGGTGGTCGGGTGCCCGATCGGGAGGAGTCGTAAACGTACTGGAGCGGGGTGCCGCGATGCAAATCGTGGCACCCCGCTCCGGGCTCGCTCGCGCGCGGTCCGACGGACCGTCAGACCTCCACCACCACGGGCAGGATCATCGGCCGGCGTCGGTAGGTGTCGGAGACCCACTTGCCCAGTGTGCGGCGGATGAGCTGCTGCATCTGGTGGGGCTCGACGACTCCGTCCTGAGCCGAGCGTTCCAGGGTCTCCGTGATCCTCGGGATCACCTCGCCGAAGGCGGAGTCCTCGATGCCGGATCCGCGGGCCTGGATGTGCGGACCACCTGTGATCTTGCCGGTGGACGAGTCCATGACGACGAAGACCGAGATGATGCCCTCGTCACCGAGGATCCTGCGGTCCTTGAGGGCCGGCTCGCCGACGTCACCGACGGAGAGGCCGTCGACGTAGACGTAGCCCGCCTGGACCTTGCCGGAGATCTTGGCCTCGCCCTCGACGAGGTCGACGGCGACACCGTCCTCGGCGATGACGATGCGGTCGTGCGGAATGCCTGTCAGGGCGCCCAGCTCGGCGTTGGCGCGCAGGTGGCGCCATTCGCCGTGGACCGGCATCAGGTTCTTCGGACGGCAGATGTTGTAGAAGTACAGCAGCTCACCGGCCGAGGCGTGGCCCGAGACGTGGACCTTGGCGTTGCCCTTGTGGACGACGTTGGCGCCCCAGCGGGTCAGACCGTTGATCACGCGGTAGACCGCGTTCTCGTTGCCGGGGATGAGCGACGACGCCAGGATCACCGTGTCGCCGTCGACGATGCGGATCTGGTGGTCGCGGTTGGCCATACGGGACAGGGCGGCCATCGGTTCGCCCTGGGAGCCCGTGCAGACCAGGACGACCTCACTGTCCGGCAGGTCGTCCAGTGTCTTGACGTCCACGACCAGGCCCGGCGGGACCTTGAGGTAACCGAGGTCGCGGGCGATGCCCATGTTGCGGACCATGGAGCGGCCGACGAAGGCGACCCGGCGGCCGTACTCGTGCGCCGCGTCCAGGATCTGCTGGATGCGGTGGACGTGGCTGGCGAAGCTCGCCACGATGATCCGCTTGCGGGCGCCGGCGAAGACCTGGCGCAGGACGCCCGAGATGTCGCGCTCGGGCGGGACGAAGCCCGGGACCTCGGCGTTCGTGGAGTCGGCGAGCAGGAGGTCGATGCCTTCCTCGCTGAGTCTGGCGAACGCGTGCAGATCCGTGAGGCGGTTGTCCAGCGGGAGCTGGTCCATCTTGAAGTCGCCGGTGTGGACCGCCATACCGGCGGGTGTGCGGATGGCCACCGCGAGCGCGTCGGGAATGGAGTGGTTGACCGCGATGAACTCGCAGTCGAAAGGGCCGATGCGCTCGCGCTGCCCTTCCGCCACCTGGAGGGTGTACGGACGGATGCGGTGCTCCTGGAGCTTCGCCTCGATGAGGGCGAGGGTGAGCTTGGAGCCGATCAGCGGGATGTCCGGCTTCTCGCGCAGGAGGAAGGGGACACCGCCGATGTGGTCCTCGTGGCCGTGGGTGAGGACGATGCCCTCGATGTCGTCGAGGCGGTCCCGGATGGACGAGAAGTCCGGCAGGATCAGGTCGATCCCGGGCTGCTCCTCCTCGGGGAAGAGCACTCCGCAGTCGACGATCAGCAGGCGGCCTCCGTACTCGAAGACCGTCATGTTCCGGCCGATCTCGCCGAGACCGCCGAGCGGGGTGACACGCAGGCCGCCCGCGGGGAGCTGCGGGGGCGGGCCGAGTTCAGGGTGCGGATGGCTCAAAAGACTCTCCTCAAACACGCGCGCCACGTACCGGCGGGGCACGTGGCGCGCATGACGTTCGTGCAGAAGCAGTTGTCGTGTGGGATGCGGGCACCGGTGGCCCGCTTGTTCAGTTGTGAAGTGCGTCTGCGCGCCCGGGCGCGCGAAGTCTGATTACCGGAGTTGTACCCCGCCGGCGGCAAGATCGATCTTGAGCTGCTCGATCTCTTCCGGCGTGCACTCGGCCATGGGGGCGCGCAGGGGGCCGGCGGGCAGGCCCTTGAGGGCGAGCGCCGCCTTGGTGGTCATCACGCCCTGGGTGCGGAACATGCCCGTGTAGACGGGGAGCAGCTTCTGGTGGATCTCGGTGGCCTTCTGGACGTCCCCGGAGGTGTACGCCTCGATCAGGGCGCGCAGCTCGGGGGTGACGAGGTGGCCGACGACCGAGACGAAGCCGACCGCTCCGATGGAGAGCAGGGGCAGGTTCAGCATGTCGTCGCCGGAGTACCAGGCGAGGCCGGAACGGGCGATGGCCCAGCCGGCGCGGCCGAAGTCGCCCTTGGCGTCCTTGTTGGCGACGATGCGCGGGTGCTCGGCGAGGCGGACGATCGTCTCCGTGCTGATCGGAACGCCGCTGCGGCCGGGGATGTCGTAGAGCATGACCGGCAGCTCGGCGGCGTCGGCGACGGCCGTGAAGTGCCGGTAGAGGCCCTCCTGCGGGGGCTTGTTGTAGTACGGGGTGACCACCAGGAGGCCGTGCGCGCCGGCGCGCTCCGCGGCGCGGGCCAGTTCGGTGCTGTGATGGGTGTCGTTGGTGCCGACTCCGGCCACGACATGGGCGCGGTCGCCGACCGCCGCCACGACGGCCCGTACGAGATCCGATTTCTCCGCGTCGCTGGTGGTGGGGGACTCACCGGTGGTGCCGTTGACGATCAGGCCGTCGTTGCCCGCGTCCACCAGATGGGTGGCGAGCCGCTGCGCGCCGTCGAGGTCGAGTGCGCCGTCCGCCGTGAAGGGCGTGACCATGGCGGTGAGGACCCGCCCGAAGGGGGTCTGCGGAGTGGAGGTCGGAGCCATGGGCTACACGCTACTCGTTGCTCAGGTCGGGGTCTTCCCTCGGGGGAGGCGACGAGATGGGGCGAAGGGGGACCCGGCACTGCCTGCTCGGGGGTTCAGGCAGTGCCGAGCCCGCTCGATCAGGCTAGATGAACTTCATGAAATGCCGCAATACGGACACCTCGCGAGACTGAACCGTACATCTGTGCTCGCGGGGCTTGGGCTTCGGTCCTACGGGGCCACGCGCCCGTTGGCGTTGAAGGCGGCGTAGGTCAGCGGCATGAGACGGGCCCATTCGGCCTCCATCTTCTCGCCGACCATCTCGATCTCCCGCTGCGGGAAGGACGGGACTTTCGCCAGTTCGTGCTGGGTGCGCAGGCCGAGGAAGTGCATCAGCGAGCGGGCGTTGCAGGTGGCGTACATCGACGAGTACAGACCGACGGGGAGCACCGCGCGGGCGACCTCGCGGGCGACGCCCTCGGCCAGCAGCTTCTGGTAGGCCTCGTAGGCCTGGTGGTAGGAGTCGCCGAGCACGCTCTGGACGGTCTCGTGCTGTGCGGGAGTGCCCTTGACGAACACGTACTTGCCCGGACGCCCTTCCTGGACCAGCTTGCGCGACGCGTCGGGGACGTAGAAGACGGGCTGCAACTCCCGGTAGCGCCCCGACTCCTCGTTATAGGACCAGCCGACCCGGTGGCGCATGAACTCGCGGAACACGAAGATCGGCGCACTGATCATGAACGTCATGGAGTTGTGCTCGAAGGGGCTGCCGTGCCGATCCCGCATGAGGTAGTTGATCAGGCCCCTGGAACGCTCCGGGTCCTTCTGCAGTTCCCCGAGGGACTGCTCCCCCAGGGTCGAGACACGGGCGGCGAACAGGACGTCGGAGTCCGAGGCGCTGGCCTTCACCAGTTCGACGGTGACGTCGCTCCGCAAGGTGACGTCGGTACGCGGTGACGGCTTGGGGTCGTCGGCGGAGGTCAAGAGGGTCCTTCCCATCGCAGCAGCAGGGCGGCGCCCACTTTACGGGGCGTCCGGGACGGGGAAGGAGGTGCCCTGCCGTGACGAAATCTGCGGATGTGGGCACCTTTGGAGGCGGTCGTTCGTCTGTATCGGTGACAGTGATCCGTTCGATCCCGAAGGAGGCGTACCCCTGATGTCCGGTCGGCGCGAACCCGTACCGTTCGCCTTTGTCGCCGAGGCCGACAGATTCCGCAGCAACGTCGCCCCTCCGCCCCGCGAGCGGGCCTCCGCCGGTCAGATGGCCGGGAGCTGGCTGCTGGGGCTCACCATCGTGGCCGGCCTGGTGGGCTCCCTGGTCGTCGGAATGCCGGCGCTGTCCCTCGATGCCTCGGGTCCGGGGACACAGCAGTCGCAGGCGTCCGAGGGGCGCTGAGCCGCCACCGGTCGTGACGCCGACGCCGTCCGGACCCCCGAGGGTGGTGACCTGCGGCACGGATCGATAGCCTCACCAGGCACTGCTGACGCATGGATCGAGTGAGGACCCGCCGTGCCCCTGCCCTTCCTGACGGCCGACCGCGCTTTCGACACGGCGGACGATGTCGCCCTGCCGTACGACGACCGGGACCGCTGGCGGCGTCCGTACCGTCCCGGGCCGTGGCGGGTGGGTGCGGCGTCGCTCCTGCTGCTGCTCGCGTCGTTCGTGCTGTTCGCCGCGGTGATCATCGCGGCGACGGCGACGCCGGCGTCCGCCGGGGCGGTCTTCGCCGTCGCACTGGCCGTCGTGGCCTGCGCGCTGCGGCTGCTGCGCATGGGCGTGTGGGTGAGTTCCCGCGGGCTGCGCCATGTGGCTTTCGTGGCCACCCGTACGACGTCCTGGGAGCAGGTCGTCTCCGTACGCACGGTGCAGCAACCGGTGCGCTGGCTGGGACTGCCCCGGACGGTGCAGGGGCAGGCGCTGGTCCTCGCCCGCCGAGGGCGTTCGGCGGAGTCGTCGGCGCCCCTGCTGACCTCGCACAACGCGGACTTCCTGGGGCGGGACCAGCTGGCCTTCGACCGGGCGGCCGACACCGTGGAGGCGTGGGCCGCCGAGTACCGGCGCGACTGAGCGGCCGCGGGCTTCCGCGCCCGCTCAGTGAGCGTTCTTGTGCAGGGCGATCGCCCGCTGCATCGCCTTGCGGGCGCGAGGGGTGTCGCGGGCGTCGTGGTAGGCGACGGCGAGCCGGAACCAGCTGCGCCAGTCGTCGGGGGCGTCCTCCGTCTCGGCCTTACGGCGGGCGAAGACCTCGTCGGCCGAGTCGCGGTCGACCCGGCCGCTGGGCAGGCGCTTCAGCTCGTCGACGGGCAGGCCGCCCTCGGCATCGAGCAGGGCGGCGAGCCGGTTGGCGTCACGGACGAACTCGGTGTTCTTCCACAGGAACCAGACGCCGATGACCGGCAGGATCAGCACCGCCGCGCCGAAGGTGACGGTGAGGGGCGTGCCGGCCTCGATGAGCAGCACGCCGCGGCTGCCGACCAGGACGAAGTAGACGACCAGGACGGCGGCCGTGACGACATAGGAGATCTTCGCTCGCATGGGATCGACCCGGCTCAGTTCAGGTCGAGGAAGTGTTCCAGGCCGAAGGTCAGGCCGGGAGCGGTCACCACGCGACGGGCGCCGAGCAGGATGCCCGGCATGAAGCTGCTGTGGTGCAGGGAGTCGTGGCGGACGGTGAGGGTCTCGCCCTCGCCGCCGAGCAGTACCTCCTGGTGGGCGAGGAGTCCGCGCAGCCGGATCGCGTGCACCGGGACCCCGTCGACGTCGGCGCCGCGGGCTCCGTCCAGGGCGGTGGCCGTGGCGTCCGGGGCGGGGGCGCTGCCGGCCTGGCGGCGGGCCTCGGCGATGAGCTGGGCGGTGCGCGTGGCGGTGCCGCTGGGGGCGTCCACCTTGTTCGGGTGGTGCAGTTCGACGACCTCGACGGACTCGAAGTACGGGGCGGCGATCTGCGCGAACTTCATGGTGAGGACGGCACCGATGGAGAAGTTCGGCGCGATGAGGACGCCCGTCTGCGGGGACCGGTCGAGCCAGCCCCTCAGCTGCGCGAGGCGGTCGTCGGTCCAGCCGGTGGTGCCGACGACGGCGTGGATGCCGTGGCGCACGCAGAAGTCGAGGTTGCCCATGACCGAGGCGGGGGTGGTCAGCTCCACGGCGACCTGGGCGCCGTTCTCGGCGAGGGTCTCCAGCTTGTCGTCCCGGCCGAGGGCGGCCACCAGCTCCATGTCCTCGGCGGCCTCGACGGCCCGTACCGCCTCGGAACCGATCCGGCCCTTGGCTCCGAGGACCGCCACGCGCAGCTTGCTCATGTTCTTTGCTTCCTTACCGGGAGGGGTCAGGCGACGGCGTCGTGCAGACGGGACGCCTGCTTGTCCTTGAGCGGGCCGATGACCGACAGGGAGGGCCGCCGTCCCAGGACGTCGCGGGCCACCGAGCGGACGTCGTCCGGGGTCACCGAGGCTATCCGGACCAGCATGTCGTCGACCGACATCTGCTCGCCCCAGCACAGTTCGCTCTTGCCGATACGGTTCATCAGCGCGCCGGTGTCCTCCAGGCCGAGGACGGTGGAACCCCGGAGCTGGCCGATGGCACGCTCGATCTCGTCGTCGGGGAGTCCGTGCTCGGCGACGTGGTCGAGTTCGTCGCGGCAGATCTTCAGCACGTCGTGCACCTGGGAGGGCCTGCAGCCCGCGTACACGCCGAACAGGCCGCAGTCGGCGAAGCCTGACGTGTACGAGTACACGCTGTAGGCCAGTCCGCGCTTCTCCCGGACCTCCTGGAAGAGGCGGGAGGACATACCGCCGCCGAGGGCGGTGTTCAGCACGCCCAGGGCCCAGCGCCGCTCGTCGGTGCGGGACAGACCCGGCATCCCGAGGACGATGTGCGCCTGTTCCGTCTTGCGGCCGACGAGTTCGACCCGGCCGGCGGTGCGCAGTGCGCGACTGCCGCCGCGCGGGGCGATCGGTTCGGCGTCGGGGTTCCTGAGGGCGCCGGCCTCCTCGAAGGCGGCGCGCACCTGGCGCACGACCTTGTTGTGGTCGACGTTGCCGGCGCAGGCGACCACGAGGTGGGTCGGGTCGTAGTGCTTCTTGTAGAAGCGGCGGATGCGGTCGGCGGTGAGGGCGTTGACCGTGTCGACCGTGCCGAGGACGGGGCGGCCGAGGGGGTTGTCGCCGAACATGGTGTGCGCGAACAGGTCGTGCACGCAGTCGCCCGGGTCGTCCTCGGTCATCGCGATCTCTTCGAGGATGGCGCCGCGCTCGACGTCGACGTCCTCCTCCCGGATCAGCGAGCCGGTCAGCATGTCGCACACCACGTCGATGGCGAGCGGCAGGTCGGTGTCGAGCACACGCGCGTAGTAGCACGTGTACTCCTTGGCCGTGAACGCGTTCATCTCGCCGCCGACGGCGTCGAGGGCGGAGGAGATGTCCAGGGCGGACCTGCGGGCGGTGCCCTTGAAGAGCAGGTGCTCGAGGTAGTGGGTGGCGCCGTTGAGGGCCGGGGTCTCGTCGCGTGAACCGACGTGCGCCCAGATGCCGAAGGTCGCCGAGCGGACCGAGGGCAGGGTCTCGGTGACGATGCGCAGGCCACCGGGCAGGATCGTCCTGCGGACGGTGCCGATGCCGTTCTCGCCCTTGATCAGGGTTTGGGTACGGGCGACGGCCCGCGCCTCCGAGGAGGTGCGGGCCGTCGCCTTGGAGCCACGGGACGTCACTGGTCGGCGTCGTCCTTCTTGTCGTCGTCGGTGGAGTCCTCGCCCTCGATCACGGGGATCAGGGAGAGCTTGCCGCGGGAGTCGATCTCGGCGATCTCGACCTGGACCTTGTGGCCCACGCCGAGGACGTCCTCGACGTTCTCCACGCGCTTGCCGCCGGCCAGCTTGCGGATCTGCGAGATGTGCAGCAGACCGTCCTTGCCGGGCAGCAGGGAGACGAAGGCGCCGAATGTCGTCGTCTTCACGACCGTGCCCAGGTAGCGCTCGCCGACCTCGGGCATCGTCGGGTTGGCGATGCCGTTGATGGTCGTACGGGCGGCCTCGGCGGAGGGGCCGTCGGCGGCGCCGATGTAGATGGTGCCGTCGTCCTCGATGGTGATCTCGGCGCCGGTGTCCTCCTGGATCTGGTTGATCATCTTGCCCTTGGGGCCGATGACCTCGCCGATCTTGTCGACCGGGATCTTCACGGTGATGATCCGCGGCGCGTTGGGGGACATCTCGTCCGGCGTGTCGATCGCTTCCATCATCACGTCGAGGATGTGGAGACGGGCGTCACGGGCCTGCTTGAGGGCTGCGGCGAGGACGGAGGCGGGGATGCCGTCCAGCTTGGTGTCGAGCTGGAGGGCGGTCACGAACTCCTTGGTGCCGGCGACCTTGAAGTCCATGTCGCCGAAGGCGTCCTCCGCACCGAGGATGTCGGTGAGGGTGACGTAGTGCGTCTCGCCCTCGATCTCCTGGGAGATCAGACCCATGGCGATGCCGGCGACGGGGGCCTTCAGCGGCACGCCGGCGTTCAGCAGCGACATGGTGGAGGCGCAGACCGATCCCATGGACGTCGAGCCGTTGGAGCCGAGGGCCTCGGACACCTGACGGATCGCGTAGGGGAACTCCTCGCGCGTCGGCAGCACCGGCACGAGCGCGCGCTCGGCGAGGGCGCCGTGGCCGATCTCGCGGCGCTTCGGGGAGCCGACGCGGCCGGTCTCACCGGTGGAGTACGGCGGGAAGTTGTAGTTGTGCATGTAGCGCTTGCGGGTCACCGGGGAGAGGGTGTCCAGCTGCTGCTCCATACGGAGCATGTTGAGGGTGGTGACGCCCAGGATCTGGGTCTCGCCACGCTCGAACAGCGCCGAGCCGTGCACGCGCGGGATGGCCTCGACCTCGGCGGCCAGGGTGCGGATGTCGGTGACACCGCGGCCGTCGATGCGCTTCTTCTCCTTGATGACGCGCTCACGGACCAGGGACTTGGTCAGCGAGCGGTACGCGGCGGAGATCTCCTTCTCGCGGCCCTCGAACTCCGGCAGGAGCTTCTCGGCGGCGAGCGCCTTGACGCGGTCCAGCTCGGCCTCGCGCTCCTGCTTGCCGGCGATGGTGAGCGCCTGGGCGAGCTCGGGCTTGACGGCGCCGGTGAGCGCCTCGAGGACGTCGTCCTGGTAGTCCAGGAAGATCGGGAACTCGCCGGTGGGCTTGGCGGCCTTGGCGGCGAGATCGGCCTGGGCCCTGCAGAGCACCTTGATGAAGGGCTTCGCGGCCTCCAGACCGGCGGCGACGACCTCCTCGGTCGGCGCCTCGGCACCGCCCTCGACCAGCTTGATGGTCTTCTCGGTGGCCTCGGCCTCGACCATCATGATCGCGACGTCGCCGTCCTCCAGGACGCGGCCCGCGACGACCATGTCGAAGACGGCGTCCTCGAGCTCGGTGTGCGTCGGGAACGCGACCCACTGGCCGTTGATCAGCGCGACGCGGACGCCGCCGATCGGGCCGGAGAAGGGCAGGCCGGCCAGCTGCGTGGACGCGGAGGCGGCGTTGATCGCCACGACGTCGTACAGGTGGTCGGGGTTGAGCGCCATGATCGTGGCGACGACCTGGATCTCGTTGCGCAGGCCCTTCTTGAAGGAGGGGCGCAGCGGGCGGTCGATGAGGCGGCAGGTGAGGATGGCGTCCTCGGAGGGCCGGCCCTCGCGGCGGAAGAAGGACCCGGGGATCCGGCCCGCCGCGTACATCCGCTCCTCGACGTCCACCGTGAGCGGGAAGAAGTCGAGCTGGTCCTTGGGGTTCTTGGAGGCGGTGGTGGCCGACAGCACCATGGTGTCGTCGTCCAGGTAGGCCACGGCGGAACCGGCCGCCTGGCGGGCCAGGCGGCCCGTCTCGAAGCGGATGGTGCGGGTGCCGAAGGAGCCGTTGTCGATGACGGCCTCGGCGTAGTGGGTTTCGTTCTCCACCAGTGTTTTCTCCGTTACTTTGTCGTCTTTCGTCCCGCCTCGCCCGTGTGGCGGGGGGACGGGGGCGGAGAAGCGCTCCACTGGTGCGGGCCGGTCTTCGATCGAAGCTCCCGGGGTTCACTCTCCCGGGGGCCACTACCGAGGACCGGCGGCGGCGAGGTGCGCTTCTCCTCGTGCGTCGTGACGTCCGATGACGTCGGTCGGCGGTGCCCCTGGAACCGCATACCCATGCGGTGCGGGACATCACACCGAGTCGTGTCTCTTGCGTTGTGCTACCACACTACAAAGCCGCGGTGGCACTCCGCACGTACAGCAAAGGGAGCGGCCCCCTTTCTCCAGGGAACCGCTCCCTTCACGGCGTCCTACTTGGCGCCCGCCGCACCGCGGCGGATGCCGAGGCGGTCGACCAGCGCGCGGAAGCGCTGGATGTCCTTCTTGGCGAGGTACTGCAGCAGCCGGCGGCGCTGACCGACCAGGATCAGCAGACCACGACGGGAGTGGTGGTCGTGCTTGTGGGTCTTGAGGTGCTCCGTCAGGTCGGAGATCCGACGGGACAGCAGCGCGACCTGGACCTCGGGGGAGCCGGTGTCACCCTCCTTGGTACCGAAATCGGAGATGATCTGCTTCTTCACTGCGGCGTCGAGCGACACGCGTACTCCTCATAGTCTGCGAGTGGCCACCGAGCGCCCCCGGTCTTCGTCTCGGGGGTCTTCCACGGCTCGGAAGGCGGGGATCCGCTGGGCGCGATCTCCAGAGCGAGCCCGCTCCGAAGGTGCGTACACAAACGGCCGTCACTCAGCGTACCAGGCTGTAGCGGGCGCCTTTCCCCCGGTCCGCCGAACCGACCGGGCCGGACGTCGCAGGCCACTAGGGTGAGCGCTCGGACCGTTCGTACGTCGGGAAGGGATCGCTGCGGCATGACGGAGACGGCTGAGGAGATCAAGGCACGCAAGGAGCGGGAGAAGGACGAGCTCTACGCCCTCGACATCTCCGGCGTCGAGTGGCACGGCGCGCCGGGCACCGAGGAGCACGAGGAGCGGGTCGAGATCGCGTACCTGCCCGGCGGCGCCGTGGCCATGCGGTCCTCCCTCGATCCGGACACCGTGCTGCGGTACACGGAGGCGGAGTGGCGGGCCTTCGTGCTGGGCGCGCGGGACGGGGAGTTCGACCTGGAGCCGGCTCCGCGGAACGACGGACGCGACGCCGGGTGAGACAGCGGCGGGCGGCACTGCGCGTGCCGCCCGCGCGCCCGGGGAACACCGGCTGATCCCGGCGGCGGCCCACTGGCGGTCGGTGCCGCCCACGCGCACCCGGGGACACCCGACCGCACCTCCGAACGTCGAGCCGGTGGCAGGGGCCGCCCACGCGCCCGGGAACACCCCCGCCCGTTCTCCGGAGGAGAGCGGGCGGGTCAGTCGCCGGTCATCGACCGGGCCGCCGCGTAGACGTCGAAGACGGCGAGTGCCAGCGGGACCAGCGTCAGCAGGACGAACACTTCCGCGATCTCCATGAACCGGCCCCAGAAGGGCGTGACGCCGCGACGGGGGACGACCAGACCGACGGCGGTGACCAGGGCGACGGCCACGGCCACGGCCGCCACCAGCCACACGCTGCGGACGTCGAGGGCGGTGGTGTCGCCCTGGAGCGCATCGCGCCAGTCCTGGGCCGGCGGGTTCATCGCGAGCCCCAGGCCGAGGAAGACCAGGCAGGCGAGGCCGGCCGCCAGAGCGGAGGCGACCTGAGCGGTGTACCGGAACAGCTGGGCCCGCATCAGCATCGCGACACCGGTGGCCAGGGCGAGGAGTTGCGCCCAGACGTTGCCTGAGAAGCCGAGGACGATCGACGCCCCCACGGACACGAAGGCGCACCCGCCCACGAGTCCGACGAGGAGTTCGTGGCCGCGACGGGCCTGGGCCGCGACGCGCCGGGTGTCGACGGGTTCCGGAGCGTCCTGCTCCTGCGTCAGGTAGGAGCCGCGTGACGCGCTGGGCGGTTCGAAGTCGATGGGCAGCCGGGCGAAGCGCACGGACAGGCCCGGCAGGAAGGCGAGGGCGCACACCGCCAGGGGCGCGCACACGGCGGCCGTCTCCATGGGCTCCAGCCGTGTCAGCATCGCGAGGAACGTCGTGAGCAGCCCGATCGCGGAAGCGAGGACGAAGGCCACGAAGGGGCTGTCGCCGCCCGGGGACACCAGGGCGAGCACGACGGAGGCGACCAGCACCGCCGCGCACGCAAGGAGGAACTGGAGCCGCCCGATGCCCTGGCCGTCGGCGAGCGGCAGCAGTCCCGAGCCGGCCACGGCGATGTTGGGCAGGGCGCCCAGCCCGAGGGCGACCGCGGAGCCGCGGTCGTCGTACACGCGCGCACGGACGCACGCGAAGGTGGTCAGCAGGAATCCGGCGACCGCGGCGAGGACGCCCTGGAGGCCGTGCATGTCGTGGTGGACCTGGGAGCTCCAGGCCACGAACGCCAACAGCACCGGAAGGACACCGCCCGCCACGAGACCGGCGACGCGGGTGAGATCACCGTCCCACAGGGCGCGGTCGCGGGCGACGGCGGATGCCACCGCCTCCGACACGTCGTCGAAGACGGCGGGGGGCAGCGACTGCGAGAACGGGCGCAACGTGAGCAGTTCGCCGTCCAGGATGCGCTGGACCGCGAAGGACCGCGCACTGTCGAGGACGGTCCCGTCGCGGCGTACGAGGTGGTAGCCGACCGGTGCGCCCTCGGCGGGGCTCTGCCGGGAGAACCGCAGGATCTCCGGGTACAGGTCGGCGACCGGCACGTCGTCCGGCAGCGCCACGTCGACACGACTGTCGGGGGCCACGATGGTGACCCGGCAGAAGCCGAGTCCCGTGCCTGCCCCGGACGGGGCCCCGGTGCCCGGTCCGCCGGCCGCGCCGGCCGGCGCGGAGGCCGTCGTACTCACCTGTTGTTCCCCCTCGTCGGTGCTGCGGACCCGCACGTACCGTCGCGCACGGTCCCTGGGCGGTGCTCTCGTCGGACCCGACCGTCGGCCGCCTTCTCGGAGACAGGACCGACGGACCACGCGTGTGCCACACGTCGCGCGGTGCACGGGCTTCGGCGGCCGATTCGCGACTGTTCACACGTCCCACGGCACCCTACCGCCCGCTGGAGTCGGCGGCTGTCAGTAGGATCGCGCCGCGCGATCGACGTTCGCCGGACACGGGGCGGTGGGCGGAACGGATCGGTTCGGCAAGGGAATTGGTGCGAGTGAGTCACATCGTCGTCAAACGTCCGCCACGTGCGCTGCCGAAGGACGTGCCCACGAACGAAATCGTGCTGCAACCGCCTCCGGAGCTGCCGCGCGGTCAGCAGGAGGGCGCCCTGATGCAACTCCTGCCCATGCTCGGCATGGGCGGGTCCGTGGTGTTCTTCTTCAATCCGCAGGCCCAGCCGTTCATGAAGATCATGGGCATGGTGATGGTGGCCTCCACCATCGCCATGGGCGTCGCGATGCTGGTTCGCCACCGACGCGGCAACCAGGGGCAACTGGCGGACATGCGCCGGGACTATCTCCGCTACCTGTCGCAGGTCCGGCTCACCACCCAGGAGACCGCGAAGGCCCAGCGTGACGCCCAGTACTACCTGCATCCTTCACCGGAGCAACTGTGGGCCCTGGTCGCCGAGGGCAGCCGGGTGTGGGAACGGCGCGTCGGCGACGCGGACTTCGGGCAGGTACGGGTGGGGCTGGGCCCGCAGGCTTTGGCCACTTCCCTGGTTGCGCCGGAGACCGCTCCGGTGGACCAGCTGGAGCCGCTGACCGCCGGCGCCGTGGAGCGCTTCGTGGCCACCCACAGCACCCTCGACGCCCTCCCGATGGCGGTTTCCCTGCGTGCCTTCTACCACGTGACGCTCAGCGGCGACCCTAGGAGCGTGCGCGGAACGGCCCGTGCCGTCACCGCCTCCCTGGCCGCGCTGCACTCCCCCGAGGACCTGGTGGTCGCCGTCGCCACCGGACGCGAGTCGGCTCCCGAGTGGGAGTGGGCCAAGTGGCTGCCCCATGTGCAGTGTCCGACGGCCGCGGACGGCGCAGGCAGTATGCGCCTCGTCACGGCCGACCCCGTGGAGCTGGAGGAACTGCTCTCCCCCCGTCTCCAGGGCCGTCCGCGCTTCCACCCGGGCGGGCCGCCGGTGCCCGAGCAGCCGCACCTGGTCGTCGTGCTCGACGGCGTCTCCCTTCCGCCGACGTCGCTGCTGGCGAGCCCGGAGGGTCTGCAGGGCGTGACCGTGCTGGAGGTCGTGCCCGGCAACCTCGCCACCGGTCGTGGTGACCTCTCCATCGTCGTCCACGCCAGGGACCTGCGTCTCGAGTCGGCGCACGGCATGGTCTACGAGGGCACGTCGGAGGGACTCTCGTACGAGGCGGCGGAGGCCCTGGCCCGGCAGCTCGCCCCCCTGCGCATGGCGTCGGGCGGGGACGACGACGAACCGCTCCTGTCCAACCTGGAGTTCACCGATCTGCTGAATCTGGGTGACGCCGCGGCGGTGGATCCACGACGGACATGGCGACCCCGTTCGCAGTCCGAACGGCTGCGGGTGCCGATCGGCGTCGGCGAGGACGGCCGGGCCGTGATGCTCGACCTCAAGGAAGCGGCGCAGGAGGGCATGGGCCCGCACGGCCTGTGCGTCGGCGCGACCGGTTCCGGGAAGTCGGAGCTGCTGCGCACCCTGGTCCTCGGCCTCGCCGTGACCCACTCCTCCGAAACCCTCAACTTCGTGCTGGCGGACTTCAAGGGCGGCGCCACCTTCGCGGGCATGGCCCGACTGCCCCATGTGGCGGCCGTGATCACCAACCTGGCCGACGACCTCACCCTCGTCGACCGGATGGGCGACTCCATCCGCGGTGAGCTCAACCGGCGCCAGGAGATGCTCCGCGACGCGGGCAACTACGCCAACATCCACGCCTACGAGAAGGCCCGCGCCGCGGGTGCTCCGCTGCAGCCGATCCCGTCCCTCGTCCTGGTGATCGACGAGTTCAGCGAACTGCTGACCGCCAAACCGGACTTCATCGAGATGTTCGTGCAGATCGGCCGGATCGGCCGGTCGCTGGGCGTGCACCTGCTGCTCGCCTCGCAGCGGCTGGAGGAGGGGCGGCTGCGCGGGCTCGAGACCTACCTGTCGTACCGGATCGGTCTGCGCACGTTCTCGGCGGCCGAGTCACGGGCGGCGCTCGGCGTGCCGGACGCCTATGAGCTGCCGAACGTCCCGGGCTCCGGTTTCCTGAAGTTCGGCACGGACGAGATGGTGCGCTTCAAGGCGGCGTACGTCTCCGGCGTGTACCGCTCGGACACCGACCGGGCGGCGTCGTACGACGGCCCCCTTCCCGTCGACCGCCGGCCCGTGCTGTTCACGGCCGCGCGGGTTCCGGTGCAGTACCTGGCGGTTCCGCGACAGCGCGACGCCTCCGACGGTGTGACGGGCGACGAGACGGACGACGCGCTGGCCGACACCGTCCTCGACGTCATCGTGCGGCGCCTGGAGGCGCAGGGCCCGGCCGCGCACCAGGTGTGGCTGCCCCCGCTGGACAGTCCGCCGTCGCTCGACGCGCTGCTGCCCGGCCTCGCCGAGGTGCCCGGCCGCGGCCTGACCCAGCCCGGATACGAGGGCGCGGGCAGGCTCGTCGTCCCGGTCGGCCTCGTCGACAAACCGTACGAACAGCGTCGCGACCCCTTGTGGGTGGACTTCGGCGGCGCGGCCGGCCACATGCAGATCCTGGGCGGTCCGCAGTCCGGGAAGTCGACGCTGCTGCGCTCGATCATCGCCTCCTTCGCGCTCACCCACACCCCTCACGAAGTGCAGTTCTACGGACTGGACTTCGGCGGCGGCGGCCTGTCCGCCGTGGCGGGGCTCCCGCACGTGGGCGGTGTGGCGTCGCGTCTGGACCCCGAGAAGGTGCGGCGTACGGCAGCCGAGGTGTACGGCGTCATGACGCGCCGTGAGGAGTACTTCCGTACGGCGGGCATCTCCTCGATCGCCGAGTTCCGTGCCCGTCGCGCGCGGGGCGACATCTCCGTGACCGAGCAGCCCTGGGGCGACGTCTTCCTGGTCATCGACGGCTGGGGGAACTTCCGCACGGACTACGACGCGCTGGAGCCGGTCGTCCTGGACATCGCGACACGCGGCCTCGGCTACGGCATCCACCTGATCCTCACCGCTTCACGCTCCATGGAGGTCCGCGGCAACCTCAAGGACCAGTTGATGAACCGCCTGGAGCTGCGGCTCGGTGACCCCATGGACTCCGAGTTCGACCGCAAGGTCGCGGCCAACGTGCCGACGGGGGTGCCCGGTCGTGGCCAGACCCCGCAGAAGCAGCACTTCATGGCCGCGGTCCCGCGGATGGACGGCCTGTCCTCCGACACGGACCTCGCGGAGGCGACCCAGGCACTCGGGACCGAGGTGGCCCGGCACTGGCAGCAGCCCGGCGCTCCCGCGGTGCGCCTGCTGCCGAGGGAGTTCCCGGCCCGCCAGCTCCCCCCGGGCGACCGGTTCCCTCGCCAGGGAGTCTCCTTCGCGCTCGACGAGGACAATCTGGAGCCGGTGTTCGTCGACTTCGACCAGGACCCCTTCTTCCTGATCTTCGGAGAGAGCGAGTCCGGCAAGTCGAACCTGTTGAAGCTGCTCATCCGGCGTCTGACCGAGCGCTACGACGGCGACAGCTGCAAGCTCTTCGTCATCGACAACCGGCGCTCCCTGCTGGGCGCGACCCCGCCCTCGCACCTGGCCGAGTACGTCCCCATGTCGAACCAGATGCAACACCACATGGACGCGCTCGCCGAGCTGATGCAGCGGCGCACACCGACCGCGGACGTCACGCCGCAGCAGTTGCGCGACCGCAGTTGGTGGCAGGGGCCGACGGTCTACATCGTCGTCGACGACTTCGACCTGGTGGCCACGTCGAGCGGCAACCCCCTGGCCGGTCTGACCGAGCTGCTTCCCCTCGCCCGGGACGTCGGCGTGCGCTTCATCATCGCCCGCTCCACCGCGGGCGCGAGCCGCTCCGGGTACGAGCCCTTCATGCAGCGGCTGAAGGAACTCGGCGCACAGGGCGTCGTCCTCAGCGGCGATCCGGCCGAGGGCGACCTGCTGGGCGGCGTGCGTCCGCGTCCGATGCCTCCGGGGCGGGGCGTGTTCGTCTCCCGGCGGCGGGGGCGGCCGTTGGTGCAGACGGGGCTGGTGGCGGAGGAGGCTTTCTGACCTGTATCAGCTGTTCCCGGTCCGATGGGACCAGAGAATGGCTGAGGATTTCGTCGCGGCTCTTCCCGAAAGCGCCGCGCGGAAGAGAACCGGTACGACCATGCCTTGTTGACAGCAGTGGAGGAGTGGACCCATGGCGTGGGACGAGTGGGAACAGTTGAAGGCTCAGGCTGCCGACCGGCAGTCGACACGCATGCAGGTGAACCAGGCGCCCGCTCAAGAGCCGGCCGCCGGCGGCGAACCCGACCTGGTCGTACAGCAGGACGACCTCGGTGCCGTGGGGCATGAGGCGTTCGTCCTGCACGGTGATCTCGTGAAGAAGGTGGACATTGCCGGTTCCAGCATGAACTCCGATCACGCCGGTTCCACGCACCAGGCGGCGTCGGCGCTGTCGAAGTTCAACTTCACCATGGGTGACGAACTCATGACGACGCTGACGGTCTGGGAGAGCCAGGTGAAGGCGGTCCGTCAGGCCTGCGCCCACATCTCGAACCACCTGGACTTCAGCAAGAAGCGGCACGCCAACGACGATGCCGAGATCGCTGCCGTCATCAGGAACCGCAACGGATCCGCGGTGCCCGCCTCGGAGCTCGGCAAGTACTTCAGGTAGCACGGGGGAAGCTCAGGCATGTCCATCACCTACAACGACCTGATGCAGGTCGACCTCGGCAGGCTGGAGACCGCGGTATCGGACTGGAAGAAGGCGGTCACCCACTTGAAACAGCTTGAGACCGACGCACGTGACGGCCTCAAGAAGAAGTCCGACCGCGCACGCTGGGAAGGTGTGAACGCCGGCGTCACGCGGGGGTTCGTGGACAAGACCGCCAAGGAGTTTGCGGACCTCCGCACGGAGGCCAACAGCATCTTCCAGGTCCTGGACGACGCCCACCGTGAGCTCGAAGCGTTGCAGAAAGGTGTCAGGACACTCACCAACGAGGCCAAGGACAAGGGCTACACCGTTCAGGACAACGGCAACGGAACGGTGAGTGTGGGCGTCCAGCCCCAGCCCGGCGCCGATGCGAAGGACGGCAAGGACGACACGAAGCAGGACCGGCAGCGCTACGCCGACTCCATCACGGGAAAAGTCGCCCACGCCAACGACATCGACCTCTCCACCAAGCTGGCACTCAAGCGGGCGCACGGGAGCGACCCGCACAACGCCGGTCACGCGAAGTACGGTTCGCTCGATGACGCGCAGGTCGAGCGAGCCCTGGAGCTCGCCAAGAGGCGCGAGGACATGACCGACCGCGAACTCACCGAGCTGAACAGGCTGCTGCGCCACAACGGACGTGAGAAGGACGGCGAGTTCGCGACCGAGTTCTTCGAGGGCCTGGGCGGACCCAGGCAGACGCTCGAGTTCTACGCTGCCATGTCGATCGACGGTACTGACGACAACGCCTCGAAGACCCGCCTGGCCGGCGTGCAGGACCTGCAGAAGTACATGGGCCACGCCTTGGCCAATGCGACCGACCCCTACACCCCGCAGAGCGTCAAGGGCGACCGGCAGCATCTGCCCTCGTGGTGGGGGGCGGAGTTCCGCAGGCTGGGCACTCAGGAGATCGAGTGGGAACGCGGCATGTGGAGCAAGCCCTACGGATACCAAGTCCTGGGCGGTCTGCTCCGTTACGGGAACTACGATCCGGCGTTCCTGACTCCCATCGCGGAACACGTCACCCAGCTCCATCAGGACGATCCGCACCGGTTCATGTCCAGCAGGCCCGCCGGCAGCGACGACCGTTACGGGTTCAACCCTTCCGGAAAGCTCGGCAGCGGCAACGATCCGCTGAACAGCGTGCTCGAGGCCCTTGGCCACAGTCCTGAGGCAGCCGAGCAGTTCTTCACGGAGAAGCCCACGGCGTACAACGAGGACGGCACGATCAAGTCCGGTGAGAAGACGGACTTCAAGTCCTACCTCGACCTTTTCACCAAGAAGGACTTCGAGTGGACGATCGACACGAACAGCCAGCACGTCCTCGCGGATGAGGAGGCGACGAAGAACGCGCTCAACTTCGGGCCGAACGCCCTCGGTCACGCCCTGGAGGCCGCCGCGACGGGCCGCCCGTACGACAGCAACACGGTCGACCCCTCGGTCAAACACAGCGAGGCGCAGGCGAAGCTGGTCCACGACATCGTGGAGAAGTTCACCAAGAATCCCGACCTGCTGACGCACAACATGAACGGGAACCTGGAAGAGGAGAAGACCGGTCCGCTCTACGCACTGCGGGACAGTCTGGGCAACATCTCGGCGGACTACATCGGTGACTTCCAGCGGTCGATGTACCTGGAGAGCTCCGACAGCAAGACCTTCCCGGTCAACGGAGCGGCCGCCGATCTAGAATACGGGAACGCGCAGGAGTTCCTGGGTCTGGTCGGGCAGGATCCGGATGCGTACAACGCGATCACTTCCGCGCAGCAGGCGTACACGACGAACGTGGTACATGAGTTCCTGCAGGCAGAAGGGAAGGACCTCACTCCGGAGGATAGCGCGCGCGTCGGGGACCTGGTGGCGCCGGGAGCCGCCATCGCGGGGATCATGAGCAACTCGCGGGCCGATGCGATCTATGACTACCACACGGCTTCGAACAAGGAATTCAACGAGGCTGCAGCCGACAATGCGAAGTGGGTCAACCGGATCGTGGGGCTGGGGACAGGCGCCATCCCCGCACCCTTCTCCGTGGCGGGAGAACCGGTCAATTGGCTGACCGAGGATGTAACCGAAAGCGTCTTGAAGAGCATCAACAAGGACACAACGGACGAGGCCGAACTCAGCGCAGGGAAGGAGTACTCAGAAGGAAGAAAAGCGGCAGTGGATGCATCCACGGTAGCCATTACCACATACTTTTCAAATCACGAAGAAATTGACACGAAAACCAGAGAGGCTATCGAGCGATCCGTTCGCACCCAAGCAGGCGTCAGTCACTCTGATGGTGCTCAATGGAATTCATCAGGTGATGGAACGTAAGGCTACTCCGACAGTTGACCCGCCGCTCAGCCATTTACTCCCTACAGGTCGAGCAAGAGTAGGAGGAGAGGATATCCGTTGCGACATAAAAGGCTTTTCGTTGCCGCTGTGCTCACGATGATGATCACAGCGTGCGAATCATCGAACAAGGGGCTTTCGTATCCCGTCCCGGACAACATCTGCGGGATCCCCGCCGACAAGGGAGCCCTGGAATCCCTACTTGACGACGGCGACGAACTGGAGCAGGACACGGGCCCCTTCAGCCTCACGGAGGGCCAATTCTGCCATATGTACGTAGACGGAAACGACTCCGTAGTCAGCGATGGGAACTGGCACGAGGGCGGATACAAACTGCGCGACCTTTTCCAGGACTACGAGGTGAAAAACTTGCGTTACTTCAAGGGAGGTACATACGCCTCATGGCATCGCGGGGTAGCAACGGCGCTTCCGTGTCCTGGAGTCAGCAAAGAAGGTGACGTCGTGTCCGTGGAAGTCAAAGACATGAGGTGGAATGAAGAGTCACAAGCCTTGCTGGAGAGGCTCGCCCCCTCCTACTTCGACTCTTATAAGAAGAAGCTCGGTTGTCAGCACTGAGAGTCGGCTTTGAAGGTGCTTTTGAGCGAGTAGTCAGATGTCACTCACGCCGTGGACGCCTCGGATGACCTTGTAGTTCTACTGAGCCCCGGTCGGCTTACCCTTCGAGGGATTCTTGACCGAGTGGCGGAGGCCGCCCTCCGCATTTTCGTATTTGGAAGTGACCAGGGGCGGTACGACCCACCGGAAGCGGGTCGGCGCGCATCACTCCTGCGGTACCGCTCGTCGCACCGCGGTGCAGTGACACCGGTCAGCACGTGAGGCCCTCGGCCGGATCTTTCGCAAGATCGTTTTGCCGGGGCCTCACGGGTGCACGGCCTTGGGGACGGCAGGAGCCCGGCCCAGCAGGGCGATCACGACAGGTGACAGCCGGCTACATACAGGGAAAGTCTCACTGGAGGTATCGCGACGCCGCCAGGTCGCCTTCCATGTACGTACCACCGGACGAACCCACGACCTGGCCGATGCCCATCAGGGCCTGGTGGATGTCGCTGGCTTCCTTGTCCCAGCGCCGCAGCTTCTCGTCGAAGGTGTCCTGCGCCTTGCCCGCCCAGTACTGCTTGCTGTTGACCACCATCTGCCGGAGCTGCTGGAGGTCCTCCTCGAGCTGCTTCGCCTCGTTGGCGATGGTGGTCGCCGCGATGTCGAGACCGTCATAACCGACTTGCAGTCCCTCGTTGTTACGGCTCATCTCTGCCTACCTCGTCTCGCTCGTGTGTGCTGTTGACCGATGACCGGGAATTCCGCCGGCTCAGAACGAGCTGAACGGGGACGACTGCACTGTGGGGGCGCCGTCCTGAACGTTGATCTTGTTCACGGAGGTGCGGACCTCGTCTTCCTTGCTGTCCTTGATGTTGCGCGCCGTGGTCATCGCGTCGATGACGTCGGCGAGGACGCGGCCCATGTTCTGCAGAGACGTGTTGATCTCGTGCTGCTTGGTGTCGAACGCGGCACGACCGATGCCGTGCCACTGCCCCTCGAGGCCGTCGATCACACCCTGGAGGCTGCGCACCCGCTTCCGGATGTTCTCGAACTTCTCGTACATGTCCTTCTGCAGCTTGACTACCGCTGCATCTTCGAGTTTCTGGTCGACGGCCATGGCCAGCCGGCCCTCCCTGTCTCTGTTCTGGATTCCAACTGTTGTGGCTCAGTGGCTTACGGCGGTGATACGGGGGCCCGCCCGGTTCGGCCTTTCGGCCTTCTCGAGCCGGGCGGGTACGGGTGGGCGGCGAAGCCGAGGTCACCGTGCGCGCCGTGCGCGCAACACCCCGAAGGTGGCCCCGCCGACCACGATCACCGCCGCGGCGGCGCCCACAGCGATCCACAGTGTGTTGCTGTCGTCCGACGACTCCGCGGACACGGTCTCCGCCTTCGATCCTGCTCCGGCCGCCTTGTTCGCGGAAGTGGACCCCGCGCCCTGTGACGCGCCTGTTGCAGACGGGGAGGGAGCGGCCGAGGACGGCGCGATCTCCGTCACCAGCTTCTCCCCATCCTTCTTGTTCCACTTGCCGAGCGGATCGGAGTAGGGGTCGCCGGCGTCGTAGTTCGGGTCCGCGAGCACCACGCGCGGCCTGATGGTTCCGTACCCGGACTTCTGCGTCGGCTTGTCCTTCGGCCACTTGCGGCCCGCGGTGTCGATCAGCGCGCGGGTGACCTGGTTCGCGGTCCAGTCGGGGTGCGCGGACCAGATGAGGGCGGCGGAGGCTGCGGTGATGGCGGTGGATTGACTCGTGCCCTGGACGCCGCGGCAGTAGGTAGTGAAATCGGGTCGGCAGTATGCCGGGATGTTCTCCCCTGGAGCCACAAGGTCAACATACTGCCCGTAGGAGGAAAAATCCGACACTCTACTGATCTCATCGATGGACGAAACCCCCAGAACGTACGGATATGCGGCCGGGTAACTAATAAATTCTTTACCATCGTTCCCCACGCCAGCGATCAATAGCTTCCCTTTCGAAGCGGCGTATTTAATTGCTGCTTCGATATCCGGGTCAGCGATATTCGAGCCGAATGACATGCTGATGATTTGCGCATCGGTGTCTGCAACCGCTCGGAGGGCTTCCAATTCTGTAGCCGTCTTCCGCCAATCCTCAACTTCCTGTTGATCCTTTAGTTGGATCCGATACGGAACGACTTTCGCTCCAGGCGCAAGCCCTTGGATACCACCATTCACCCCGGTGCCGGCGATCAGTTCGGCCATGCTCGTTCCATGACCGCTGTAGTCGTCGGTGGCGCCGTAAGCAACGCTCTCGGGGACCTCGTCGGTAAGGACTTGTCCCTTGAGTGAATCCGTATGGGGATTGACTCCGGAGTCGATGACCGCGACCTTGATGCCCTTGCCCGTGCTGGCCTTCCACATCTGCTCGGCCTGCATGGGCTCCAGGTACCACTGCTCCGACTGAACATCGGCGGCAGCAGCACCCGGGGCGAACGCCACGCTCGCCGTGACCAGGGCGCTCACAACGGCGCCCACGGCACGTACGCGTCGCCCTCGACGTGTCCCTGACTTCATGGTGTGGTAAGTCCTCGCTAGCGTTTTAATTGACTGGCGGTGCGTCATGACGTGGTTTGCCGGAGTCGCCCGTCTCCTCGCCTCCAGCCACTCGCGGGGGCTGCTGCACTCCCTCCGCTCTGCGGTTTTCACCAGACCTGCCACGGCCACCGGGTCCTCGTACCAGACTTGTTCCGCCCTGAGTCATACCGTTGCGCGTTGCGTTGACGGCGGATTGTTGCGCAGCAGGGTTCCCGACGATTCCGGGCACAGCCGAACCTCCTCGCGCGTTACCTGGGCTCGAACCAGGTCGTGCCGGGAAACCAGGAGCCCCGAAGACACCGGACTGTCCGAGCCCTCCGACCGAGGGCCGGGAACCGGAGACAGTCCCGGCGCCAGCTACCGTGCCCGGGGAGATCCTCTGCCCGCCTCTCACCGGCCCCCCGGTAGCAGTCGAGGGACGGCCCCCCACTACGCCGCCCGCGCTGCCGGCACCGGTGACCGTACTGCCCGCCGCCCGAGGCGTCGCCGTACCGCCGACCCGTGGCGTGCCACCGCTCACCCCTGGTCCCATGGGCAACGGCTGGGCCGTGGGGGTCCTGCCCTGAGCCACCGGCACCCCTGCGGCTGCTGCTCGACCCACTTGCCCCAAGGGCGCTCCGGCCGCCGTGTGCCCCGGCGTCACGCCCGAAGCACTCCCACGAACCGCACTCGTTCGCCCTTGAGCCGCGACAGGCAAGGCAGGACGCGCGCCGCTTGGCCGCCCATCGGAACGCCCCGAGAGGACCGGAGGGGGCGGGGTGCCGAAGCCGTTCGTGGCTTGATTGGCCGTCCCGCTCGCGGTACCGGGAATACCAGTGGGTGTCGTCTGCCCTGCGGCGGTCGCTGCCGAGGACGGCAATACACCGACACTGTCAATTGTCGTCCCCACGGGTGCGTCGAGGTCGATGATCTGATTCGTAGCGGCATCCTCTGGTGCCGCGAGACCACGCATATCCTGCGGAGTAGTATGCCCATTCACAGCGGTTGCTAGGCGACGTTCTTCGGGGCTTCCTGGCTCGATTCCCCGAACCGCCCTAGAAGTCGGCGCTTCGAAAATCTTCCCCGGCCCCTTGCCGAATTCCGGCTCCGGCCTCGGCACCCCCACGTCCGGCATCGCCTTGAACTTCGGCGGTTCCAGCGCCGCCAACTGCTCCTGGGACACCGCGTAGTACGAGGACAACCGGTTCATCTGGTTGATCGCCTCTTGGCGGTTCTTCTCCACCTTCAGGGCCGCGGTGTACTCGTCGTTGCTCTCGACCCGCTCGTCCTTCGGGAACTGGCCGGGGCGCATGGCATCCGCGCGGGTGTCGCGAGGGGGCATCGCCTTACGGACGTCCGCCAGCCCCACGGCGGCAGCGGTGATCTGGTCGCCCGCCCCGCCGGCGAAGTCACTCAGCGCGTAGGTGTCGGTGACGAGCGAACGCCCCCACTTGCGGAACGCCTCACCCGACTCCCCGACCCAGTGGACCCTTTCGATGTGGCCGTCCAGTTCCCTGGCCGCGTCCTTGATGGCGTCCCGCGCCGACCACAGTGCCTTGCCCGAGGACTCCAGGTCCTCCGGGTCGGTCTGCTCGACCAGGTCGACCATGGCGTTGAGGCTGTGGTTCTCGAAGTTCGTACGTCCCTGCAGGGCCTGTCCGACGGGGGTCGATTCGACCGCCGTGCGCATCAGCCTGCTGAGGGGGTCGATCGCCGGCCGTTCCTCGACGCCTCGGGTGAAGTCCGTGAGGAAGTTCTGCTGGGAGACCCGCTCCAGGTCCGCCTCGTGCTTCTTGTCGGTCATCGTCACAGGCTCCCGCTGGTGTCCCCGCCCTTGGCACGCTGTTCGCCGTCCCTGGCGTCCTGAATCTGCCCGATCTGCGTCTGGATGGTCCAGAAACGACGGCGCTGTTCCTCTTCGAGGTTGTCGAAGCCCACATGCGCGCCCCTGACGGCGATGCCGATCGCCTCGATCTGCAGGTGCAGTGTCCTGGAGAGCACGGTCAGCTCCTCATGGACGCGGTTGTACTGGAGGTACAGCCCGTGCGCCTCCGGGAAGGCGGCCGTACTGCCGCTGTTCAGCGACGTGGGTTTGATGGTCTGGCCGCCGACCCGCGTGGGGTGGGCGGCGGAACTCTCCAGATCGCGCAGTACGCCGTCCACCCGCTTCACGAACGTGGTCAGCGCCTCGTCGGCTACTTCCAGGTTCAGTGCCCTGGTGGCGGACACGCCACCCACCATGTCTGCCGGAAGCATGTCGCTCCCTCCCCGTTTCCCCGTGACACCGTCGGCCGAGGCCGACCGGCTGGCCAGTTGTGCGCCCTACGTTCGCAAACCAGTCGTGATCGCCACTCTAACCAACGGGTACGACAGAGCCAATCGTGATGTGCGCCAACTCAGTTACCGCTGTACCCCGGAGGTGTCTTTTCGGCCGGAGATCGGTCGACGCCCCCCATCGCACCGCGCATGCGGACATGAGGTCGGCCTCGATGCGCGCTTCACCCGGCATCTCGACCGGAACGGATGGATCCGTACAGAACCTTTGCGTCAGCAATCGGGTTACGGAAGCCGCAGCGTCTCGGTGCTCTCGGACGAGTTGCTCACCGGCACCGGAGCCCGGACGCCGCTGAGCGCCGCCCGACCTGCAACGGCGCCGACGGTCCTGCACACGGGAAAGGCAACCGTCCATGGCGTGGGACGAGCGGGAGCAACTCAAGTCCTACGCGCTGCAACGGCAGCGGGGCTCCACGCAGATACAGCTCAACGAGTTGGACGGGGGCGGCGATTTCGGCGGCCCCGGCAGGCCGAGCGCGTACGGTGGCCCATGACGGACTCACCAAGACCGGAAAGGCCGCCTTCGAGCTCCACAACCAGTCGTGCTCCCTGGAGCGGGTGCGCTGCAGATCGACGCAGAAGGCGGCTCCGGCGCCGTCGCGCATGACGGTGCAGGCCGTGTCGTCGGCGGCCGGGCGGGCGTCGACTCCGAGTTGCGGGGCGTCGCCGCCGCCGTGTTCCACGGCCTCGTTCTCGATCACCATGGCGTCCCCCTGGCCGACAGCGGAGTCGCTGCCGCTGGAGATCTCGGTTCCCGACGTGCCGTCCAGGGCCGTCACCGCCTGCTCCCCAGCGCTGGTCAGTTCGTCGTCGCTCCACTCCGCGTCGTCCTCGGCGGTCAGGCCGCGGGCGCCCGTGACGATCATGACCACGGCCGTCGTGACCAGCACCAGGCGTGTGACGACGGAGGCCGCGTCCGCGACCTCGGGGCCGAGGGGTTCGGGGGCTCGTGCCGGGCCCGTACGCGGTCGGCCTTGACGCAGCTCATCGCGAGCAGCACGGCGGCCAGGACGAAGGAGATCATCGACAGTTGCGTCATGCGTGGCCTCGCCGGTCTCCGTGCCGGCGTCGTGCGTCCCTCACCGCGACGGCCGTGCCGGCCAGGCCCGCCGCCAGGACCAGGCCGCCGACCACCACGTACGTCCCCAGACGGGTGTTGCGTTCCTCGGCCGTCTCGCCGATCTGCAGGGGGGCCACGGAGGGCGCCTTCGCCCGGATCCCCCCTTCCTCGGCCCGGGGGGACTCCACGGGGCGGGCCGGGTCCACGTCCGTGAGGGCCTTGACCGGGTCGACGACGCCCCAGCCGACGAGGCGGTCGTGGCCGGGGATCGAGCGTTCGGCGGTCTGCTCGATCTGGGCGACGATCTGGCGGGCGGTCCACTTCGGGAACCTGGCCTTCAGCAGTGCCACGACCCCGGCCACGTACGGGGCCGAGAAGCTGGTGCCGTTGTCCGAGCAGTGGCCGTCGCCGGGGACGGTGGAGATCATGTCCACGCCGGGGGCCGCGACGCCCACGAACTCTCCCGACTGGGAGAAGGGGGCGCGTTCGTTGTTGCGGTCGGAGGACGCCACGGCCAGGACGCCCTCGTAGGAGGCCGGGTAGGTGACCTTGACGTTGCCGCCGAGGCCGTCGTTGCCGGCGGAGGCCACCACCACGACCTGGCGGCCCAGGGCGTGGTCGACCGCCGCCTTCAGGCTCGGGTCGGGCTGGACGGCGTCGGCCGTGTCCTGGGAGATATTGATGACGTCGGCGCCCGCCTGGACGGCGTAGCGGATCGAGTCCGCGAGGGTTCTGGCGGTGCCGTTGCCCTCCGCGTCGTTCTGCTTGATCGGGATGATGGTGGCCTCGGGGGCCAGACCGACGAAACCGGTGCCTTCGGTGGGGCGGGCCGCGATGATGCCGGCCACACGGGTGCCGTGGCCGACGGTATCGATGGTGCCCTGCGCGTTGCCGCGCTCGATCTCCTCACCCTCGGCGTTCTTCGACGGCAGGAAGTTCCTGCCCTTCGACGCGTCGACGGCGTCGGAGAGCTGGGGGTTCTTCATGTCGACGCCCGTGTCGATCACCGCGACCCGGACGCCCTTCCCCTTCGACTGCGCCCACAGCGCGTCGAGGTTGACGCGTTGCAGCGCCCACGGCCGGCCTTCGTACTTCTTGGACGGGAACGTGCACCGTCCGGAGTCGTCCGCCCGTGCCGCGGGGGCTGCCGGGAACACGAGGACGGTCCCCGCGAGGAGGGTCGCGGCGAGCACGGCCGCCGTCGTGCTCGGCAGTGCACGGGGGCGTCGGGCCGCGGGCAGGTCGTCGGCCCGTTCGGTGGCGTCGCACCCGGTGCGGATGTTCGTCGGCATGGCTGGTCGCTTCCTGACGGGCCGTGGCGGTTAGGAACCCTGCGGCTGCCGTGCCGCCGCTTCCGACAGGCGCGGGCCGGTGGGCAGGAACGTCGACCACTGTGCCGGGACGGGAGAGGGGGCCACCTTCTCGTAACCGAGGCGGGTCTGGGCGATCCTGGCTTCGTTGAGCCCCTGCTCGCGCTGCTTGTCGGAGGTTCCGATCCCCTCGTCGTCCGTGGCGCTGTCGCTGTTGGACTGCAGGGCGTAGCGCAGCCCCGTGTCGGTGACCAGGAAGACCCCGCCGGCGTCGGTCTCCGTACCCTGGAACTGCCGGTAGAGCTGGCCGGAGCCCGGGGTGACGTAGGCGCTGGACGAGCCGGTGGGCAACTGTTCCGGGAAGTCGGTGCCCACCCAGGTGGACAGGGTCGTCCTGCCGTTCCTGGCGTCCACCGAACGCAGGACGTTGCAGACGGTGTTGGTGCCGGATGTCGCGGTGGTGCCGTCGTTGACGGTCTCCGGCCGGTACGAGGGCCAGTTCCGCTGTCCCTCGAACTCCGTGCTGTCGACGACCGCGCCGGGACTGACCTGCTGGGCCTCGCCCGCCTGTCCGACACCGACCAGGGCGCCGCTGTTGAGCAGCAGGGTGGCGGTGAACTCGGAGATGCGCGCCACCTCACCGGTCAGGACGACGTAGTACTGCATGCGCCGGCCGTCGTACGCCTTGATGACCATGCCGACCTTGTCGTACTGGCGGAGGGCCTCGGCGGCTCCCGCTTCCGCACCCGGTGTGCCCTGGATCTCCGGGATGGAGATCGGGTCGCCCCGGTGAAGGGTGTCCAGCCACTCCTGGGAGACGCGCTGCGGGGCGCGCCCCTGGGTGTCGAGGGCCTTGAGGAGTTCCTTGTCGGCCGGGTCCGCCAGCGGATAGGCGTAACCGCGGGAGTCGACCACGTACTGGGAGGTGCCGTCCGGGCCGACGACGTACATCAGCTCGCCCCGGGTGAGTCTGCCGGAGCCCTCGGTCCCGGACCACTCCTTCTCCGCGAGGACGAACGCCGCCTTCTGGATGGCGCGGCCGCCGGCGCCGGGCCGCTCGCAGACCGCCCAGCGCTTGGCGGCCTCGGCCTCCTCGGGCGAGGGCAGCCGGTCGGGCGCGTAGGGGATGCCGATCGTGGCGCCGTGCGGTGGCTCGCCGCTGTCGAGGACCTTCTCCTTGACGGTGATGACACTGTCGTTGCCGGGGTCCAGGAGGAGTTTGGCGGACGCCATGTTGAGGACGGGGTGCAGTTGCGTCTTGCCTTCCGTCTTGAGCACGACGTACCGCGTGGTGGAGTCGCTGGCCACGATCACGTGCGCCCCCGGTTCGTCCCACCCCTTCGGGGCCGTCGGGCTGAACAGGCCGATCGCGCCGAAGACGGCGAGGACGACCACGGCGACGACGACGCCCGGCACGACCGCTCTGAGCGGCTTGGGGGCGTCCTCTTCCGAACCCGAGGGGGAGGGGCGCAGGAAGGACGCGAGCGTGCGGCGCTTCGCGAAGGTGTAGGCGTTCAGTTCGTCGCGCCGTGATGCCATCTGCTTTCGTTCTCTCCCCGTGCGAGGAAGCGGAGGACCGGTGGACGTTCAGTGGGTGACCGCTGAACGTCCGTCCCCGCCCCCCCGGCCGCCTCTGGAACCCCGACTGTCGGTCTCGGCCCCTACTATGCCTGCCGCGCGTTCGGGTGTGCGGCACGGGTAGGGTGCTGAGGCCCTGCCGGTTTCCTGCGGGCAGTGTTTCAGGGAGAGTTCGGGGGTTTTCAGTGATGGCTTCCGCGCCACGGACCCGGTCGCGATCGCAGTCGACGACGTCGAGGGCCGTCACGCCCCGGCTGCGGACGCGTTCGGGGCGCGGTGGGTCCTTCCTGGTCCAGCGGCTGGTGCTGCTGGAGTTGGCGGGCGCCCTGGTGGTGGGCGGTTGGCTCATCGGTCCTTTCGTCCTGGTGCCGGGTGCCGTCGTCGCCTCCTTCCTCTGTGTGCTCGCGGTCGTGCGGCGTCGGGGGCACTCCCTGCCGGAATGGCTGGGCAGTCGGCTGGCTCTGCGGGCCCGCCTCCGAAGAGCGGGGAAAGCGCCGGTTCCGCCGGACGTCGACCCCGGCCTGGTGCCCGCGGTGGAGTGTGAGCCGAACCTGCGGACGCACACCTACAGCCACGGCGACGACCGTGACCGGCGGCCGGTGGGCATGGTGGGCGACGGGAGCTTCCTCAGCGCCGTCCTCCAGGTGGAGGCCGACGCCGGTGCCCTGCGCGCCGAGCGCGGTCGCAGGCCGCTTCCGCTCGCTCTGGTCCGGGACGCGCTGGACGTGGACGGCATCCGTCTCGAGTCGGCGCAGATCGTGCTGCACACCCAGCCGGCGCCCGCGCCCCACCTGCCCCAGCAGTCGGTCGTGGTGACGAACTACCAGCAGTTGCAGACCGGAACCGACTCGCCGGCGGTCCGCATCATGTGGATCGCGTTGAAACTCGACCATGAGCTCTGTCCCGACGCGGTGGCCGCGCGCGGCGGCGGGCTCCTCGGGGCGCAGAAGTGCCTGGTGCGGTCGGCGGAGCACCTGTCCAGCCGGCTGACGGGCGCCGGTTTCCGGGTGGGCCTGCTGACCGAGGAGGAACTGACGGCTGCCATCAGCACGTCGGTGTGTGCCAACCCCATGGTGACCGCCCAGGCGGGACAGAGCGACGCGCCCCGGCGGCGGACCGAGGAGTCCAGCCGCAGTTGGCGCTGCGACAACCGCAGGCACACCACGTACTGGGTCCGTCGCTGGCCCCCTCTCGGCGGCCCCGGCGGCGGTCTGCCCCAGCTCGTCGCCGAGTTGACGGCGGTTCCCGCGCTGGCGACGACGTTCAGCCTGACCCTGGCCCGCAGCGGACAGCGGGACGTGGCGGTCACCGGACACGTGCGGGTCACCGGTCGCAGCAGCACCGAACTGGCCGCCGCCCGGCGCGCGCTGGAACATGCCGCACGTCAGGCGCGCACCGGGATCGTGCGCCTGGACCGGGAGCAGCTGCCCGGTGTGCTCGCCACCCTGCCGCTCGGAGGTGCCCGCTGATGGTCATGCCGACGCCCGCCGCACCGGCCGATCCGGTCGCCGGGACACAGCCGCCCGCCGGTCTCCGGGACCGTCTGCGCACCGGGTTCGGGTTGCTGGGGCCCCGGCATCCACGGCACACCCTGTCCTTGGCCGAGGCCGACATGCTGGCCCTGCCCGTGGGCGACGACGGAGTCGTGGTGGGTGTGAACGCCGAGGGACAGCCCGCCGTTCTCGGGGTCAACCGCCCGACACCGTTCGACATCCTGCTCATCGGTGGTCTGTGGACGACGCAGGTGCTGGCGCTGCGCGCGGCGGCGACGGGAGCGCGGGTCGCGGTGGAGACCGGCCGGCCCGGGCACTGGGCGCAGGTCGTGCAGGCGGTCGGCGGCGGCCAGTCCGGGATGACCGTGCACGAGGTGGGCCGGGTGCCGCCGCTCGGTGCCTCGGCGACGGGTCCCGTCCTGGTGATCCGGGACTGCGGCATGCGACCGCCGCGCGGACGGGTGACCTCGGCGCCCTGGCAGTCCGTTCTCACGCTCCTGCCCTATCTGAGTCCGGTCGCGCCGAGGCTGGCGCGGCAGGCACGCCTGGTGGGTGTGCAACGCGTCTCGCCCGACGAGGCGGTGGAGATCGGGCGGGTGGCGGGACTGCCCCGGGCCGAGTACGAGGCGCTCCCCACGCTCGCCGACGGCGTCACCTTGTGGTGTACGGAGCGGGACCGGCAGTACGTGATGACGCAGCCGACGGATGCCGAGATCGGTCTGATGGGGACGCCGCGTCGCATGGACTGACCGGTCGGCTCACAGCCCTTCGGGCGTCATGTGCGGTTTGATGCTTCCGCGGGTGTCTGCCGGCCGGTGGGTGACGGCGCGCGGTGCGAACCGCAGGCGCTGCGGGGCGGGCGGGGCTGACGGGGCGGGGCCACTGGTGATTAGGCTGGTACCCGGCGCGACGCCAGAACCCGGGGCCGGGCATCGGCGTCCTCCCGGGAGGGCCGGTTCGGACGACTTCGTTTCCTTTCCGGACACGTCGGACGACGAGAAATGGTCGCCCCAGCACGGCACAAGGGTGCTCGACCACACCAGGAGGAACTGTGAGCAGCGATCGGGACGGCACGCGCGGGGGCTGGGCGACGCCCGGCGATGACCAGCCCGACGCCGAGTCCGCCATCGAGGCGACGGGCGAGTTCACCATCGACTACGCGCCGCCGGCCTGGTACACGCAGAACACGTCGGGGAGTTCGGGTCCCGGGGCGTCGTCCGCCTCCTCCGCTTCGTCGCCCTCCGGTTCCTCGCCTTCCTCATCTGCTTCGGCGCCTTCCCCCGACGGGCCCGTCCCGCCGCCGCCCGTGCCCCTGTCAGGGGCACCCTTCCCTCCGCCCGCGCCCGTGTCTGCACCGGGCGGCCCGTTCACGCCGCCCGCGCCGCCCTCCGGGGAGCCGGTGGCCTTGCCGAGGCTTCCGGCGGGGAGCGGGTTCGAGCCGCAGCGGCCGGAAGCGGAGAAGGAACCCGGGGAGTCGGACGCGGCTTCCTCGCCGGCCGTGCCGGACGGCCCGATCGGTGGGCCCGGGGCCGACGACGGTGACCTGGAGAGCGGTGCGACGATCCGCTTCTCCGCCGCCGCGCTGAAGCGGGAGATCGCGGAGCGCGAGGCTGAGCCGGGCGCGGAAGCGGAGGCCGCGGCCGAAACCGAGGTGCGGCCGGAGCCGTCCGCCGGTGAGGGCGGGGCCGGCGGCGCCGCGGAGACTCCCGACGGCCCGTCGGACGCCGACGGCTCCGAGGAGGCTTCCGGTACGGCCGGCGGGTCCGGAGCCGGCGCGGTCCCCGGCCCCGAGGACACCACGACCGGTGGCGTGGTCACCGAGGAGACCGAGTCCTCGGTGACCGATGGGGAGAACGACGCCGCGTCGGCGGAGCCGGAGACCGAGTCCGGAACCGAGTTCGAGTCCGAGGACACCGGGCCGGTGAACGCCGCGGTGCCGGCCGACGCGGCTCCCGGGGACGACACGTCCCAGGAGACCGTCCCGGCCGCACCAGCCGCCCCGCCCGCCTGGACTCCCCCGGCGCCGCAGGGCGTGCCCCCGGTGCCGTCGGCGTACCCCACCGCCCCGGCGCCGGCCGGCCAGTGGCCCGCGCAGCCGCCGCGGGCACCCGCCCAGCCGGTGGACGCGGGCGCGCAGCCTCAGCCCGCGGCAGCACAGGTCCGGCCGGCCGCCCCCGCCCAACAGCCGCCGTTCCAGCCCCAGGTACCGCAGCCCGCGCCCGCCGCCTGGAACCCGTCGGCCGCCCCGCAGGCCGGTCACGGCTTCCCCCAGCCGGGTACCGCGCCGACTCCCCCGGCCCCGCCCGCCGGTCCCCCCGGCCCGGTGAACCCGCAGGCCGGTCACAACTTCCCGCAGCCCCCCGCACAGCGGCCCGGGGTCCCGGCCGCGCCGGCGCCCCACGCTCCCGCCGGCTACGGCTCCCCCCAACCGGGCGCCGCCCCGGCCCTCCCGGCCCAGCCCGCCGGTTACGGCTTCCCGCCCGCCGACGCTCCCGGCACGGCGAACCCCCAGCCCAACACCCCACCCACCCCCGGACCCCAGCCCGGCTACGGCTCCCCCCAACCGGGCGCCGCCCCGGCCCCCCCGGCCCAGCCCGCCGGTTACGGCTTCCCGCCCGCCGACGCTCCCGGCACGGCGAACCCCCAGCCCAACACCCCACCCACCCCCGGACCCCAGCCCGGCTACGGCTTTCCCCGGCAGCCGCAGCAGCCCGGCGTGCCCCCGCAGCAGCCCGTGGATCCGCGTACCGGGGCCGCCTGGCCGCAGCCCGTCCAGCACGACCAGCGGCAGCCGACCAACCCCGGTGCGGCGCCCCTCGGTTACACCGCTGCCGTGGAGCTGTCCTCGGACCGGCTGCTCAACGGCAGGAAACAGAAGGCGAAGAGCAGCCGTCCCGCGGCCGGCGGTTCGCGCTTCAAGCTGGGCGGGAAGAAGGAGGAGGCCGAGCGGCAGCGGAAACTGGAGCTGATCCGTACGCCGGTGCTGTCCTGCTACCGCATCGCCGTCATCAGCCTCAAGGGCGGCGTCGGCAAGACGACCACGACCACCGCCCTCGGGGCCACCCTCGCCACCGAGCGGCAGGACAAGATCCTCGCGATCGACGCCAACCCGGACGCCGGTACGCTCGGCCGCCGGGTGCGGCGCGAGACCGGGGCCACCATCCGCGACCTCGTCCAGGCGATCCCGTACCTCAACTCGTACATGGACATCCGGCGGTTCACCTCCCAGGCGCCGTCCGGTCTGGAGATCATCGCCAACGACGTCGACCCGGCCGTGTCCACGACCTTCAACGACGAGGACTACCGGCGCGCCATCGACGTGCTCGGCAGGCAGTACCCGGTCATCCTGACCGACTCCGGTACGGGTCTGCTCTACAGCGCCATGCGCGGCGTGCTGGACCTCGCCGACCAGCTGATCATCATCTCCACACCGTCCGTGGACGGTGCGAGCAGCGCCAGCACGACGCTGGACTGGCTGTCCGCGCACGGGTACGCGGACCTCGTCTCACGGTCCCTCACCGTGATCTCCGGGGTGCGCGAGACCGGCAAGATGATCAAGGTCGACGACATCGTGGCGCACTTCCGGACCCGGTGCCGGGGCGTGATCGTCGTACCGTTCGACGAGCACCTGGCCGCCGGTGCGGAGATCGACCTCGACATGATGCGGCCGAAGGTGCGGGAGGCGTACTTCAACCTCGCGGCGATGGTCGCCGAGGACTTCGTGCGGCATCAGCAGTCGCACGGTCTGTGGACCTCCGACGGCAACCCACCCCCGGTCGCCGCCCCGCCGCTGCCGGGCCGGCCCTTCCCCGGTCAGGCCGCCCCGGGCCAGCCGGGCCCGTATCCCCAGCAGCCGCAGCCCGGGCAGCCCCCGGCCCAGCCCGCCCACCCGTACCCGCAGGCTCCGGGCCACCCCTATCCCCCTCACCCCGGTCAGCAGTAAGGCCCCGCAGCCGAGCGGCCCCTTCCGGGGGGGCCGCTCGGCTGCGAGGCCGGAATCCGTCGTCAGGTGCTGGCCGGCGATGCGTCACCGCTCTCGGCCCATGAGCGCACCATATGCGTCAACTCATCGTTTTCGCAGGCCACATGGGGTGTGCGCGCCGTTGACGCCCGCAGTGGTCGCTGATGGACACGCTCATCACCCACCTGGTCGACCCGTCCCTCCGGGTGCCGGTTCCCCGTCCGCTGCCAGGTCCTGGCGGGCGGCGGGGCGGACCGGGCGGGGGCGGCGCAGGCGTGCCGGGGCCGGGCCCCGGAGATCCCCGACGGGGGCGGCGCGGCCCAGCCGGCGCGCCACTGGGCGCGCGCCGGGAAGGGCTGACGGACTACGGCTTCTCGGCCGCGGCCACGAGGTCCTTGCAGCGCTCGACGTCCTCGGCCATCTGCTCCAGCAGCGCCTCCAGCGTGTCGAACTTCGCCTGCCCGCGCACGAAGGCCAGGAAGTCGACGGCGACGTGGAGCCCGTACAGGTCGAGGCCGACGCGGTCGATGGCGTACGCCTCGACCGTGCGCTCGGTGCCGTCGAACTGGGGGTTGGTGCCGACGGAGATCGCGGCCGGCATGGCCTCGCCCTGGGCGTGCAGCCAGCCGGCGTAGACGCCGTCGGCGGGGATCGCCGTGTGCGGGAGGGTCTCGACGTTGGCCGTGGGGAAGCCCAGGTCGCGGCCCCGCTGGGCGCCCCGGACGACGACGCCCTCCACCCGGTGCGGGCGGCCCAGGATCTCGGCGGCGCCCTCGACCTCGCCCCCGGCGACCAGACGGCGGGTGAGTGTGGAGGAGAACGGCTCGCCGCCGCCCGCCTCACCGGTCACGTACAGGTCGACGACCTCGACGTCGAAGTCGTAGACCCCGCCCTGCTCGGCGAGGAACTCCACGGTGCCCGCGGCCTTGTGGCCGAAGCGGAAGTTGGGGCCCTCGACGACCGTCCTGGCGTGCAGCTTGTCGACCAGGACCTTGACGACGAAGTCGGCGGCGGACAGCTTCGAGAACTCGGTGGTGAAGGGCAGGATGAGGACCGCGTCGACGCCGAGGTCGGCCATGAGTTCGGCGCGCCGGTGGTGCGGGGCGAGCAGCGGGGGGTGGCTGCCGGGGCGGACGACCTCGCTGGGGTGCGGGTCGAAGGTGACGACGACGGCGGGGACGCCGAGGTCCCGGGCCCGGTCCACGGCATGCCGGATGATCAACTGGTGCCCGCGGTGGACTCCGTCGTAGGAGCCGATGGTGACGACGCTGCGCCCCCAGTCCTGGGGGATGTCCTCCAAGCCACGCCAGCGCTGCACTGTGCCTGCTCCTTGTCGAGACCTTGCCGAACGAACCGAGTCCACGGACTTCTCTGCGCAGCTCTAAGGGTGCCATGCCGCATGCCGGGGGCCCGCATCGGCATGGGACCTGTGTGACGGGGCGCATGTGCCGGCCGGGCTCAGGCGGGTGCGCCCGCCCCGGCCGGGTCCTCGATCGCCCGGCGGGTGGCCGGCCCGACCAGCGCGGCCCACTCGCGCGGGGCGTCCGTCAGCCAGCCGGCCAGGGCGGCGGCGAAGCCCGGCACATGACGGACCAGGTCGGCCAGGCAGCGGTCGAAGCGGGTGGCGCCCTCCGTGGTGCGGACGAGGAGCAGCCCGGTGCGGTGGACGAGGACGCGTGGCTCGGGGCCGGTGTTCCGGGCCGCGGCACGCAGCACCGCCTCCAGGACGGCGGCGTCGGACTCACGGGCGAGCAGGGTGTCCAGCAGTTCGCGGCGCAGCGGGCGGGAGTCCGGTGTACCGGGACCGGCGAGGACACCGGCGAGGGCCACCCGGAGCGGTTGCGGGCCGCCGTCGAGCAGGCCGGTGAGCAGGGTCCTCAGTACGGCGCGGGCGGCCGGACCCCGCTCAAGCCGCCCCTCGGCGTACGCGGCCACGTGTCCCGTGAACTCAGGACGCCGTTCCACCGTCTCCCGCACGAGTGCGGCGACCGGGCCGGCCAGGGCGCGCGGGGTGGCGTCGGCGAGGGCGCGGAGCGTCTCGCCCGCGCCGGCTCCGCCGAGCCTGGTCCGGAAGGCGTCGAGGACGGGCTCCGGGTGGGTCTCGAGGGCGGGGGTGAGCGCGCTCGGCGGGAGGTGCGGGTCGCCGGCCGCGAAGCGCTCCAGGGCCCGCGGGAGGTGGCGGTCCCTGCTGTGCGGGTCGCGGACCAGGAGGGCGAGGGCGCCGCCGTGCAGATCGCGGTCGGCGGTGCGGACGAGGACGGCGAGCGCCGCGTACCGCAGCAGGGTGCGGTCGGAGTCGTCGCGCGCGTACGGCACGACGAGCAGTCCGTGGGCGACGGCCGCGGCCCGGCGGGCGGGCCGTTCGTCCTTCGCCCACCGGTCGACGGCCCTGCACATCGCGGCGGGCTCCTCCTCCGTCAGCACGGTGAGCAGCTGGTCGGCCCGCCGGTGCCCGCTGTCGGCGAGCGCCTCCGTCAGCGCGTCCGGAGCCGCGTGCCGGTGGGTGTACAGCAGCGCCTGCGCGGCGGTCGCCACGGTGGCGTGCGGGGTGGCGGGCAGCCGCCGCTCGTCCTCGAACCAGCGGACGAGGTACCGCGGTACGGCGACGGGGTCGGCGGCGAGCAGCCGGGCGGCGGCGTCGAGGAAACGGGGTCCGCCCTCGCACGGGGGGCCGTCGGCGTGGACGAGCCGGCGCAGTAGCGCGCAGCGCGTCTCCAGCGGCAGCCGGACAGCGGTCCAGAAGGCGGGCCCCAGCTCGGGCGGCGCGTCCCGCCGCTGCTCCCGCCAGGCCACGAGACGGTCGGCCAGCAGCCGCAGCACGTCCGTGTACGGCGTCGCGTCGGCCACGCGCGCGAGGGTTCCGCCGAGCAGGCGGGCGGCCCACCAGGAGCCCGGGTCGGCGTCGAGGGCGTGCACCAGGTCCGTGAGCCGTGGGGAGAGCCCCCGGCTCCCGTACCGCCGCGCGAGGAACAGCAGGGCCTCGACGACGACACCGAGGCGGTGGTGCGGGACGGGGGCGACGGCCAAAGGGACGGCTTCGCCGTCGGGAGCGGTCCGGCGGTCGGCCGAGGGAGGACCGACGCCTGCGGGCCGCGCCCGTGCGTCGGGTCCCACGGCGGGCGGTGCCGGGCGTCCGACGGCCGCGCCGCCCTCGACCGCGATTCCCGGGCCGTCGGCGGCCCCGGGCCCCCCGCTCTCGGCGGTGAGTCCCGGGTGGGTGTCGGTCGCCGCTCCGCCGCGGCCGACGGGCCCCCTCGGGAAGAGGTCGCCGTCGTCGGCGGGCCGGTAGTCGGTGTCGGCGACGGCCCAGGGGTCGGGGCCGGCGACGGTCCAGGGGTCGAGAGCGACGGCGGGCAGGGCACGACGATCGGCAGCCGGACCGGCCCGACGGTCGGACGGCGGGAGGGGGCCCTCCTCTGCGCCCCGGTCACCGGAAGCAGCCCGCACGGCGCGACGCCCGCCGGTCCCGCCGGTCCCACGACCGTGCACCGGAAGAAGGCCCTCCGCGGCGCCCTCGGCACCGGGAGCGGCGGCGGGCCGGCTCCGGTGGCCGGGCAGCGAAGGCCCGCCCCCGACCGACTCGGCAGGCCCCGGGGGGCGGCGGTCGTGGGTGGCCGGGGTGGCGGGGGTCGCGGGGACGGTGTGGACCAGGGCGCGCAGGGCGTCGTCCACGTCGAGGTGGGTGCCGTGGAGCCAGTCGGCCAGCTCCTCGTCCGCGAACCGGTAGCCGGTCGTCCCGGCCGGGACGAGGAGCCCTTCGGCGAGTACGGCCGAGGCCCAGCCGGTGCCGCCGCCGAGCCGGTCGGGGGCGGCCCCCCGGGGGAACACCTCCTCGAACGCCGCCCGGTCCAGCTCACCCGTGCCGAGGCTGCGCCGGGCGGCCTCGTGTGCCTGTCCGGCGACCTTGGCCGCGAGCCGGCGGACGGCGGTGCCGCGGATCCCGTTCCCGTCGGCGAGGCGGAGGGCGATCCGCAGGCACATCAGGTCCAGGTGGGCCGAGAAGACGTCGCCGCGGTCGACGGGGGCGTCGGGGGTGGTGTCGGCGAGGACGGCCCGGACGTCCGCGAGCATCCGCAGGGTCAGGGGGTGACGGGCGTCGGCGTCGGCGACCGTGCCCTCGGGGATGCCGTGGCGGGCGCGCGCCTCGCGGGCCTCCTCCGCGGTGAGGTCGCCGAGCGCCACACAGGCGGGGAGCCCTTCGGGGCGGGACGCGCCGGCGTGCAGCAGCTCCTCCGGGAACCCCGCCTCCTCCCAGTGCTCCGCCCGGCACGCCACCACCAGCCGGGCTCCCGTCGCCCGCAGCCACCGCACGGTCCCGGCGGTCCACCCGGCCGAGCGAGGGAGTGCCATCTCCTCGAGGCCGTCGAGGAGGAGCAGCAGGGGGTGGCCGGCCGTACGGGCGAGTCCGGCCAGGTGCTCCGGGCTCACGTCGCCGAGGGCCTCGGGACCGGCCGGGAACGGGGCGCGGGAGGCGACGACGACGGCGGCCCGGTCCAGCGCCCGGCGGGCGGCGTCGGCGACCGAGCCGTCGCCCTCCCTCACATCGGCGCCACGCAGCCGGAGCGTGGGCCGGCCCGCGCGGTGCCGGCGGGCGGCGAGCGCCGCGAGTTGCGTCGTGCGACCGCTGCCGGGCGGTCCGACCAGGCCCAGCACGGCGGCCTCCCCCCGCTCGAACGCGGCGAACTCCGCGAGTACGGCGGGCCGGTCGACGGGCTCCACCGCACCGGCCGGCCCGTCCCGTCCGGCCGGGACGGCCGTGAGCCGCACCACCCCGGCGAGGTTGAGATCGGCTCCATGGGCCGGGACCGTCGCCGCGTTCTCGGCCAGCAGCTCGGCGAGCGGACCCCCGGCGCAGGCCACTGGCGGCAGCGGTACGGCGAAGCCCCCGTCGCGGTCGTCCGAGCGGAGCGCGGTGCCGAGGACGCCGAGCACGGCGTTGGTGGCGGCGTCGAGCACCGGGCCGCCGGCGGCTCCGCCGCCGATCCGCAGCGCGTCCCGGCCCGCGGTGCCGACCACCAGCTCCAGGGCGCCGCCGAGGGGGTACGTACGGTCGGTGGCGGTGTAGGTCACGTGGCTCGTGCCCAGCACGCGCGCCTCGCGCCAGCCTCCGGCGGCGATCCGCACATAGGTGCCGGGCCGGACGGTGCGCCGCACGGTGACCGGCAGCGGTGCGAGGCCGAGCCCCTCGCTGCGGACCAGGGCCAGGCCGAGCGCGGGCAGCGGGGTCACCGCGTCCGCGCTCACCACGCACTGGCGGCCGGCCGCCGCGTGCAGCACGAGCCTGGGCAGACCGTCGACCGCCTCGTGACTGGTGAGCACCGTGCCGTGGTGGTCGGCCACGAAGCCGGTTCCGCGCGGCCGGCCGGCGAGGTCGTGCAGGCGGACCAGGACGTCGCACGGGCCCGGGGTCCCGTCCGGCGTGTCCCGTTCGTGACGGGGTTCGTAGGGGGACGGCATCGTCGAAGCCTCCCGTCGCGCATCCGTGCCCTCGGCTGCGACAGTAGGGCCGGGATGATCAGCGGGACAGACCACCCGGTGAACGCGCCCCCTTCCGCTCCCCCGGTTCACTCCGAGCGCCCACGCTTACGGGTGAACAGGCGGGGACGGATGGATAACCCTAGGAGTGGGGGAACCGAGGGGGACCGTGGAGCGGCGTCATGTTCATATCCGTGACGCCGCTCCACGGGCGGACCCGCGGCGGCGGTCAGCCGAAGACGGCCAGGCTCCTGGCCTTGCCCCGCTGCTCCTCGACGAGCGCCAGGAACCGGCTCTCGGGGCCGAACACGGCCACGGCTCCGGAGCCGGCGTACTCCTCGGGCATCTCGAGCCGCACCCCGTTGATGAGCAGCCTGGCCCGCCGGTCGTCGACGTCCCAGCGCGGGAACGCGGCCGTGGCGGCCTCGGCGATCGGCATCACCGTCAGCTCCTGCTGGAGCTGGTCCAGCGTCTTCGCGGAGTCCAGCTTGTACGGGCCGACGCGGGTCCGGCGCAGCGCGGTGAGGTGCCCGCCGACGCCCAGGCCGCCGCCCAGGTCGCGGGCGAGGGCGCGGATGTAGGTGCCGGAGGAGCAGACGACCGACACCACCAGGTCCAGCACCGGGGTGCCGTCCTCGGCGACCGCCTCCCGGACGTCGTACACGGAGAACGAGGAGACGGTGACCGGCCGGGCGGGGATGTCGAACTCCTCGCCCTCCCGGGCCCGCTTGTAGGAGCGCACCCCGTTGATCTTGATGGCGCTGACCCTGGACGGCACCTGCATGATGTCGCCGGTCAGCGCGGCGACACCGGCGTCGACGGCCTCGCGGGCGACCGCGGAGGCGTCGGTGGAGGAGGTGACCTCCCCCTCGGCGTCGTCGGTGAGCGTGTTCTGCCCGAGCCGGATGGTGCCCAGGTACTCCTTCTCCGTCAGCGCGAGGTGACCGAGGAGCTTGGTCGCCCTCTCGACGCCGAGGACGAGGACGCCCGTCGCCATCGGGTCGAGGGTGCCGGCGTGGCCGACGCGCCGGGTGCGCGCGATGCCGCGCATCTTGGCGACCACGTCGTGCGAAGTGAAGCCCGACGGCTTGTCGACGATGACGAGGCCGTCGGGCGTGGTGTGCTTCTGGGTCATTCGGCGGTGTCGTCCGTCTCGTCGTCTTCCGGCTTGCGGTACGGGTCGGCATCGCCGGCGTACGTGGCGCCCGCGGACGCCTCGCGCACCTTCTCGTCGGACTGGCGCGCCTTGTCGAGGAGGTTCTCGATGGTGCGTGCCGTGTCCGGGAGCGCGTCCATGACGAAGGTCAGGGTCGGGGTGAACTTCACACCCGCCGCCCGGCCCACCTCGGAACGCAGGACGCCCTTGGCGCTCTCCAGGCCCGCCGCGGCGTCCTTGCGCTCCTCGTCGTCCCCGTACACCGTGTAGAAGACGGTCGCCTCCCTGAGGTCGCCCGTGACCCGGGTGTCCGTGATGGTGACGTGCGAGCCGAGCCGCGGGTCCTTGATCCCGCGCTGCAGCTTCTGGGCCACCACCTCTCGGATGAGGTCCGCCAGCCTTTTCGCCCGCGCGTTGTCGGCCACTGGTCCGTCTCCCGTTCTTTCCTGTCTGCGTATTCCTGGGCTGTGGTCGTCAGTCGTCTTCGCCGTGGAAGCGCCGCCTGACGGACAGCAGTTCCACCTCCGGGCGCCCGGCGACCAGCCGCTCGCAGCGGTCCAGCACGTCGGTCAGGTGCGCCGCGTCGCCGGACACCATGGCCAGGCCGATGACCGCCCTGCGATGGAGGTCCATGTGATCCACCTCGGCCGCGCTCACCGCGTACTTGCGCTGGAGCTCGGCGACGATCGGGCGGACGACGGAGCGCTTCTCCTTCAGCGAGTGCACGTCGCCGAGGAGGAGGTCGAAGGACAGTGTCCCCACATACATGTGCAACCGGTTCACCCGCCGGCACGGGATCGGTGGCCCCGCCATCCGTGGTGGGCGGGGACACCAGAACCGTACAACGAAGGAGGCGCGGCGATCGACGGATATTGCGCCCGCCGGCCGCGCCGCCGGGCGTTTCCGCACACACGCGCCGGCCGGCGGGACCCGGATGGATCCCGCCGGCCGGTTCGCACCGTGGGGTGTTACGCCCGCGGCTTCTCGCGCATCTCGTACGTCGCGATGACGTCGTCGACCTTGATGTCGTTGAAGTTCCCGAGGTTGATACCGCCCTCGAAGCCTTCGCGGATCTCGGTGACGTCGTCCTTGAAGCGACGCAGACCCTCGATGTTGAGGTTCTCCGCGATGACCTTGCCATCGCGCAGCAGGCGCGCCTTGGTGTTGCGCCTGACCTCGCCGGAGCGGATGAGCACACCCGCGATGTTGCCCAGCTTGGACGAGCGGAAGACCTCGCGGATCTCCGCCGTGCCGAGCTCGACCTCTTCGTACTCCGGCTTGAGCATGCCCTTGAGGGCCGCCTCGATCTCCTCGATCGCCTGGTAGATGACCGAGTAGTAACGGACGTCCACACCCTCGCGCTCGGCCATCTGCTGTGCCCGCCCGGCGGCGCGCACGTTGAAGCCGATCACGATGGCGTCGGAGCCCATCGCCAGGTCGATGTCGGACTCCGTGACCGCACCGACGCCGCGGTGCAGGACGCGGATGTCGACCTCTTCGCCGACGTCCAGCTGGAGCAGCGAGGACTCGAGGGCCTCGACCGAACCGGAGGCGTCACCCTTGATGATCAGGTTCAGCTGCTGGATCTCGCCGGCCTTGAGCACCTTGTCCAGGTCCTCCAGCGACACGCGGCGCGTGCGCTTGGCGAAGGCGGCGTTGCGCTCACGGGCGGCGCGCTTCTCGGCGATCTGACGGGCCGTACGGTCCTCGTCCACGACGATGAAGTTGTCGCCCGCACCCGGGACGTTGGTCAGGCCCAGGACCTGGACCGGCGTCGACGGGCCCGCCTCGGCGACGTTGTTGCCGTTGTCGTCGAGCATGGCGCGCACGCGGCCGTAGGCGTCGCCCACCACCATCGTGTCGCCGACCCGCAGCGTGCCTCGCTGGACGAGGACGGTCGCCACGGCACCACGGCCGCGGTCGAGCCGGGACTCGATCGAGATGCCCTGCGCGTCCTGCGTGGGGTTGGCCCGCAGGTCGAGCGAGGCGTCCGCGGTGAGGATGACGGCCTCGAGAAGGCTGTCGATGTGCAGACCCTGCTTGGCGGAGATGTCGACGAACATGGTGTCGCCGCCGTACTCCTCGGCCACCAGGCCGTACTCGGTCAGCTGACCGCGCACCTTGGTCGGGTCGGCGCCCTCGACGTCGATCTTGTTGACCGCGACGACGATCGGGACCTCGGCGGCCTTGGCGTGGTTGAGCGCCTCGACCGTCTGCGGCATGACGCCGTCGTTGGCGGCGACGACCAGGATCGCGATGTCGGTCGACTTCGCACCACGGGCACGCATGGCGGTGAACGCCTCGTGACCCGGGGTGTCGATGAAGGTGATCTTGCGATCCTCTTCGTTGACCTCGGTCGTGACCTGGTAGGCACCGATGTGCTGGGTGATGCCGCCGGCCTCGCCCGCGATGACGTTCGTCTTGCGGATGGCGTCGAGGAGGCGGGTCTTTCCGTGGTCGACGTGACCCATGACGGTGACCACCGGCGGGCGGACCACCAGGTCCTCCTCGGAGCCCTCGTCCTCGCCGAACTCCAGGTCGAAGGACTCGAGCAGCTCGCGGTCCTCCTCCTCCGGGCTGACGATCTGAACGGTGTAGTTCATCTCGTCCGCGAGGAGCTGGAGCGTCTCGTCGGAGACGGACTGGGTCGCGGTGACCATCTCGCCGAGGTTCATCATGACCGCGACGAGCGACGCCGGGTTGGCGTTGATCTTCTCCGCGAAGTCGGTGAGCGAGGCACCGCGCGACAGGCGAATGGCCTCGCCGTTGCCGCGAGGCAGCATCACGCCGCCGACCGACGGGGCCTGCATGGCCTCGTACTCCTGGCGCCTCTGCCGCTTCGACTTGCGGCCACGACGTGCGGGACCGCCGGGACGGCCGAAGGCGCCCTGCGTGCCACCGCGGCCACCGGGACCGCCGGGACGGCCGGCGAAGCCGGGACGGCCACCGCCGCCGCCGAAGCCGCCGCCACCACCGGGACGGCCGGCGAAGCCGCCGCCACCACCGGGACGACCCGCACCGCCGCCGCCACCGGGACGGCCGGCGAAGCCGCCGCCGCCACCGGGACGACCCGCACCGCCGCCGGGACGACCCGCACCGCCCGGACCGCGGCCGCCGGGGCCACCACCGGGACGCGGGCCGGCAGCGGGACGCTGCGGCATCATGCCGGGGTTCGGACGCGGGCCGCCGGGGCCACCACCGGGGCCACCACCGGGACGGGGACCGCCCTGCGGACGCGGCATCGAGCCCGGGGTCGGGCGCTGACCGCCCGGAGCCTGCGGACGCGGACCGCCACCCTGGCCACCGGGGGCCTGCGGACGGGGACCGGCACCGCCGGGACCGCCCGGACCGGGACGCGCGCCGCCCTGCGGGCGCGGAGCCTGCGGACGGGCCATGCCGGTGGAGCCACCGGAGGTGAAGGGGTTGTTACCGGGACGGGGACCGGCCGGGCGACCGCCCGGACGCGATGCGCCGCCACCGGGACGCTGGCCCTGACCGGCCGGACGGCCCTGGCCGCCCTGACCCTGGCCCTGGCCCTGGCCCTGACCGGCGGGACGACCGCCGGGCTTGGGAGCACCGGGACGCGTGCCGCCGGGCTTCGGGCCGGACGGAGCCGGGGCCGCCGCGGGCGGGGCCTGGAACTCCGGGGCCGCCGGAGCCGGACGCGGCGCGGGGCGCGGGCCCGGCGTCGGACGCGGACCGGAGGGCGCCGGCGCGGGCGCCGACGGAGCCGCCGGCGGCTGGGCCGCGGCGGGCTTGGGTGCGACCGGCGGCTTCGGGGCGGCCGGACCCGGACGGGCCGCCTGCGCCGGGGACGGCGCGGCGGGCCTGGGGGCCGCCTTGCGGGGCGCACCGGGCTTCGCGGCGGACTTGCCGTTGCCCCCGCCCTGCTGGAAGGCGTCGGTCAGCTTGCGTACTACGGGCGCTTCGATGGTCGAAGACGCCGAACGGACGAATTCACCGAGTTCCTGGAGCTTGGCCATGACGACCTTGCTCTCCACACCGAACTCCTTGGCGAGTTCGTAGACCCGGACCTTAGCCACTTCGCTCCTTTGAGGTCCGGGTTGCGTCCGGACCGTCGCTAGTTCATGGGCGTACTCATCGCGTACTCATCGAGTGCTCATCGCAATCTCGACCTGCTTTCGACTCGCGAGGTACCAGACCGCACGGGGCTTCCGTGCGGCATGTTCTTGCGTGTTGCCTGTTCAGCCGGCGTGAAGCCGCTGCTCAGCAACCTTGTGCCTGCTCGACGTAGTGGCGCAACGCCTTTACGTCGAGCGGTCCCGGGACGCGGAGCGCCCGTGGGAACGCCCTGCGGCGCACCGCCTGGTCGAGACAGACCGGGACGGGGTGCAGATAGGCACCCCGGCCGGGCAGCGTACCGCGAGGATCGGGGACGCACACGTCCTCGACCGCCACGATCCGCAGCAGCTCGCTCTTGACCGCTCGCTCCCGGCACCCCACGCAGGTGCGCTCGGGGCATACGCCAGCACGTGTCCGGCCAGACACTCCTCAGTCTACCTCCCCGCGCCGACCTCACCCCCCTGGGGTAAGAATCGAACACTTGCCGCGCGCAAAGCTGTCGTGATCTCAGCGACCTGCGGCTTGGATCTATTCCCCGGCCTGCTCCGTGTCCGGCCGGATGTCGATCCGCCAGCCGGTCAGACGGGCGGCGAGGCGGGCGTTCTGCCCCTCCTTGCCGATCGCCAGGGACAGCTGGTAGTCCGGCACGGTGACCCGGGCGGACCGGGCGGCCATGTCGACGATGTCCACCTTGGAGACCCGGGCCGGCGACAGCGCGTTCGCCACCATCTCGGCCGGGTCGTCGGACCAGTCGACGATATCGATCTTCTCACCGTTCAGCTCGCCCATGACATTGCGTACCCGGCCGCCCATGGGGCCGATGCAGGCGCCCTTGGCGTTCAGGCCCGAACGGGTGGAGCGTACGGCGATCTTGGTGCGGTGGCCGGCCTCGCGGGCGATCGCGGAGATCTCGACGGACCCGTCGGCGATCTCCGGCACCTCCAGGGCGAAGAGCTTCTTCACCAGGTTGGGGTGGGTGCGCGACAGGGTGACCGACGGACCGCGCACGCCCTTGGCCACCCGGACGACGTAGCTGCGCAGCCGCATGCCGTGCGGATAGGTCTCGCCGGGCACCTGCTCCTGCACCGGCAGGATGGCCTCCAGCTTGCCGATGTCGACCAGCACGTTCTTCGGGTCGCGGCCCTGCTGGACCACTCCGGTGACGATGTCGCCCTCGCGGCCGGCGTACTCGCCGAGCGTCGCGTCGTCCTCGGCGTCGCGCAGGCGCTGCAGGATGACCTGCTTGGCCGTGGTGGCGGCGATGCGGCCGAAACCGGACGGGGTGTCGTCGAACGCGCGGGCCTCCCGGCCCTCCTCGAGGTCCTCGGGATCCTCCTTCGCCCACACGGTCACATGTCCGGTCTCCCGGTTGAGCTCCACGCGCGCGTGCCGGCGGCTTCCCTCGGTGCGGTGATAGGCGATGAGGAGGGCCGATTCGATCGCTTCGACCAGCAGGTCGAGGGAGATCTCCTTCTCCCTCACCAAGAGCCGAAGTGCACTCATGTCGATGTCCACGATTACGCCTCCTCTTCCTTCTCGTTGTTCTTGCGGCTGAACTCGACCTGGACGCGCGCCCTGGTGATGTCGTCGAAGGCGAGCCGGCGCGTGGTGGCCTTGCGGCCCTTCACCCCGGGCACCTCGAGGTCGAGGCCGTCCTCGTCCGCCTCGACGATCCTGGCGACCAGCTCGCCGCCCTCGGCCAGCTGGAACCGGACCAGGCGGCCGGTGGCGCGCACGTAGTGCCGGTGTTCGGTGAGGGGGCGCTCCGCTCCCGGGGTTCCGACCTCGAGGGTGTACTCCCCGCCGCCCATCGCGTCCGTCTCGTCGAGCTTCGCCGAGAGCGCGCGGCTCACATCGGCGATCCGGTCGAGGTCCGCTCCGGTGTCGGAGTCGACGACGACGCGCAGCACACGCTTGCGACCGACCGCGTCCACGGCGATCTCCTCGAGGTCCAGGCCCTGGGAGCTGACGAGCGGCTCCAGAAGTTCTCGAAGCCTCTCGCTCTGGGTGGTGCTCATCCGGGTGACTCCTCGGCCGCGTGTGCTGTTGTGGGACGGTGCGCGTGTCTGGTCAAAGGGTATCCGGTCGCGGAGGGTGTTGCTGTCCACCCGGTCACGGAGGGTGCCGCTGAGCACCCCCGCGCGGGCGCACGGGTACGGTGATCACGGGCCCCCGGCCCCTCCCTTCGTCGCCACGTTCGTACGAGCCCCCGAGGACGTCTGCCGTGCCGTTCCCCCCGCCTCCGCGCGCCCGTTCGGGTCCGCGCAGAAGGAGTCTGCTCGCCGTCGCCCCGGCGGCCCTGCTGGTGGCGGGCTGCTCCGCCGAATCCGAGGCCCCCGGGGCCTCCGGCGGCAGCCGTCCCTCGGCCGCCGACCGGGCACGCGCGCGTGCGGCCCGGGACAGCAGGGAGCTGGCCGCACGGTACGACGCGGTCGTGGCCACGCATCCGAAGCTGGCGGAGCGGCTGCGTCCGCTGCGCGCGGAGGTCGTACGGCACGCGGAGGCGTTCGGGGACGCGGCGGATCCCCCGCCGTCGCCGTCGCCCCCGCCCCCGCCGTCGTCGTCCGGGGCGGGGCCGTCCCCGGCCTCCCCGCCGGCCGCCGTGCCCACGGAGGAGAAGGACGCCCTCGCCGGACTCGCCGCCGCCGAACGGGAGATCGCCGACCGGCGCGCGAAGGCGCTCCTCGACGTGCCGGGCGAGCTGGCCCGGCTGCTGGCCTCGGTGGCGGCGGCCGGAGCGGCACACGTGTACCTGCTGACGGAGGCATGAGGGTGGGCGAGTCGCGCGAGGCGAAGGACCGGGAGCTGCGGGCCCTGCAGGCCGCCCTGGCGGCGGAGCACGCGGCGGTGTACGGCTACGGGGTCGTCGGCGGCCGGATCGGCGAGGGCCGGCGCGCCGAGGCGCGGACGGCGTACGACGCGCACCGGGCGCGCCGGGACGCGCTGGTGCGCGCGGTGGAGGACGCGGGGGGCTCGCCCGTCGCCGCCGCCGCGGGTTACGCACTGCCGTTCCCGGTGCCGGACACCGCGGCGGCGGTCCGGCTGGCGGGGGAGCTGGAGGACAGGGTGGCCGGGGTGTACGCCGACCTGGTGCGCGTGAGCGGGGGCGAGCGGCGGCGGGGGGCCGCCGAGGCGATGCGGGAGGCGGCGGTGCGGTCGGTGCGCTGGAGCGGCGGGAGCGTAGCCTTCCCTGGGCTCGCCGAGCGGGGCGGCACGGTTTCGGGGACCCCGGCGCCGACGGCGTGACGGGGCGGCGGGCGCCGCGTACAGCAGGAAGGGAACGACTCGCGCATGGTTTTCGAACCGCCGAAGCGTCTGGTGAGGGCGCTCGGTGAGACGGCGCCCGAGGGCGACGACTGGCTGGAGAGGCTGCCGGAGGCGGCGCGCGAGGCCGTCGCACAGCGCGAGTCGACCGTGGAGCGGGTGCAGGTGCCGGGCGGGCGCAGCAGCCTGGTCGTGCTGGTGCGGACGGCCGACGGGGCGCCCGCCGTGCTGAAGCTGGCGCCGCCACGGGCGCGCCCGGAGAGCGAGCGGGCCGCGCTGGCCCACTGGGGCGGTCTGGGAGCGGTCCGGCTGCTGGAGCCGGCCTCGGACGCGGCCGAGGGGGTGCTGCTGCTGGAGCGGTTGCACCCGGACGTGTCGGTGCGGTCGCTACCGGAGGCGAAGGCGTTGCTGGAGGCGGCGGGGACGCTGCGCCGGCTCTGGGTGGACCCGCCGGACGGGCACGACTTCGAGACGGTGGCCGAACGGACGGAGCGGCAGGCGCGGGCGATGCGGGCGAGCGCGGTGGCCGAACCGGAGGTGGCCCCGCTGGTGGAGGCGGCGCTGACGGCCCGCGAGGAGCTGTTGGCGGCGCCGCCCGAGCAGCGGCTGCTGCACGGCACGTTCCGGCAGAGCAAGGTGCTGTCCGGGGAGCGGATGCCGTGGCTGGCGGTGGGGCCGGATCCGGTGGTCGGTGAACACGCGTTCGATCTGGCGCGGCTGGTGCGGGACCGGGTGGAGGACCTCATCGCGCAGGCGTCGGGGGCGACGACGACGCGGCGGCGGGTGAAGCGGCTGGCGGAGTCGCTGGAGGTCGACCGGGAACGGCTGCGGGGGTGGACGCTGTTCCGGGCGGTGGAGTCGGGGGTGCGGGCCCGCCGCGTGGGCCGTGAGCAGGACGCGGAACTCCTCCTGGAGTTCGCGAGCTGGCTCTAGGTCCGTTCTCGCTGCGGGGCCTTCGTCATACTTCTCCGCCGTGGCCCGTCAGGTCGGTGACAGCAAGCGGAGCGACCTTGGGGAGACGGCGATGGAAACGCGTGCGATCACGGCGGAGGCCCCGGTGGTTCCGCGGACGGCCGAGGACCCCGCGGAACTCGTTCCCGAGCCGGCGGAGGTGCCGGCGGCGCTGTTCGGGGTCACCGGCAAAACGGGGCGGTGCCGCGCTCCAGGATCGGTCTGGTCCGGCTGCGCGCCGGCCTGATCGCCGGCAGCACCTGTCCGACCGTCCTGCACACGGGTTTCCTGCGCAAGGCCGGGCAGTCAAAGGAGCGGATCGCCCCGGTGGCGTCCTGATGGGACTCGCCGTACTCCACCGGTGCCGGGCGCGCCGCGCCGGCCCTCGTGGAGGCCGTGCTGCAGCCGTCCACGGAGGGCGAGCGGGTCGCCGACGCGCTGTACGCGCAGGCGGCCGAGCACTACGGACCGGAGGCGCTCGCCACCCTGATGTCCGCGATCGGACAGGCCGACCTGTTCACCGCCGTCGCGCTCGTCGCCACTCCGGTGCCCGGCCGGTCCTTCACCGACCCGTGGCAGCGGGACGGGCCGGGTGAGACCCGGGCCCGTGCGGCAGCGGCCGGCACGGGCCCGGTGACGCCGCTACGCCGCGAGGCGGGCGACCGCCTCGTCGACCGTGAGCTCCTCGCGCTCGCCGGTGCGGCGGTCCTTGAGCTCGACGACGCCCTCGGCGGCGCGGCGGCCCGCGACCAGGATCTGCGGGACGCCGATCAGCTCCGAGTCGGTGAACTTCACGCCCGGGGAGACGCCGGGGCGGTCGTCGACCAGGACGCGGAGGCCCGCGGCGGACAGCTTCTCGGAGACGTCGAGGGCCAGCTCGGTCTGGAGGGCCTTGCCCGCGGCGACCACGTGGACGTCGGCCGGGGCGACCTCCGCAGGCCAGCACAGGCCCTTGTCGTCGGCGGTCTGCTCGGCGAGCGCCGCCACCGCGCGGGAGACGCCGATGCCGTAGGAGCCCATGGTGACGCGGACCGGCTTGCCGTTCTGGCCCAGCACGTCGAGCTTGAGGGCGTCGGCGTACTTGCGGCCCAGCTGGAAGATGTGGCCGATCTCGATGGCACGGTCGAGCTTGAGGCCGGTGCCGCACCTGGGGCAGGGGTCGCCCTCCTGCACCACCACCACGTCCACGTATTCGTCGACCTCGAAGTCACGGCCCGCGACCACGTTCTTCGCGTGCGTGTCGGCCTTGTTGGCGCCCGTGATCCAGGCGGTGCCCGGCGCCACGCGCGGGTCGGCGACGTACTTCACCTTGTCCAGGCCCTGCGGGCCGACATAGCCGCGCACCAGGTCGGGGCGGGCGATGAAGTCGGCCTCGGTGACCATCTCCACGGCGGCCGGGGCGAAGTGCGCCTCGACCTTGTCCATGTCGACCTCGCGGTCACCGGGGACGCCCACGGCGACGATCTCGCCGCCGACCTTGACCAGCAGGTTCTTCAGCGTGGCCGAGGCCTCGACGCCCAGCGAGGCGGCGAGGGTCTCGATGGTCGGGGTGTCGGGGGTGAGGATGTCCTCGGCGGCCGGGACGCCGGTGGCGTCGACCGGCTTCAGCTCGTGGGCGACCGCCTCGGTGTTCGCGGCGAAGTCGCAGTTCGGGCAGTCCGCGAAGGTGTCCTCACCGGCTTCCGCGGGGGCCAGGAACTCCTCGGACCTGGAGCCGCCCATGGCGCCGGCGGTGGCCGCGCAGATGCGGTGGTCGAGGCCGAGGCGCTCGAAGATCCTCTGGTAGGCCTGGCGGTGCAGGGCGTACGACTTCGCCAGGCCCTCGTCCTCCAGGTCGAAGGAGTAGGAGTCCTTCATCAGGAACTCGCGGCCGCGCAGGATGCCGGCGCGGGGGCGGGCCTCGTCCCGGAACTTGGACTGGATCTGGTAGAGGATCACCGGCAGGTCCTTGTAGGAGGACGCCTGGTCCTTCACCATCAGGGTGAAGATCTCCTCGTGGGTGGGCCCGAGGAGGTAGTCGCCGCCCTTGCGGTCCTGGAGGCGGAACAGCTCGGGGCCGTACTCGTCCCAGCGGCCGGTCGCCTCGTAGGGCTCACGCGGCAGCAGGGCGGGGAGCAGTACCTCCTGGGCGCCGATGGCGTCCATCTCCTCGCGGACGACGCGCTCGACGTTGGCGAGGACCTTCTTGCCGAGGGGCAGCCAGGTCCAGATGCCGGCGGCGGTGCGGCGCACGTAGCCGGCCCGGACGAGAAGCTTGTGGCTGAGGACCTCGGCGTCCGCCGGGTCGTCGCGCAGCGTCTTCGCCATCAACTGGGACATGCGCTGGACCGGTGCGTTCGCCATGGTTCTCGTACTCCTGCTGCGTCTGGGTGGATGACAGGGAGGTTAGCCGGGCGGGACGCGGCGGCGGAAATCGATTGTCCGCCGTCCGCTATCCGCGTGGGAGCGGCAACGGGGCGCCCATGACGGCGTACGGCTTGACGGCGCTGGGGAAGTGGACCTGGCGGGCGAGGTCCTGGTAGCCGAGCGAGCGGTACAGGTGCCGGGCCGGGCTCTCGACGTCGATGGCGGAGAGGATCGAGCGGGGCTGCTCGGCGCCGTCGGTGATCGTGGTGATCAGGGCGCGGCCGACGCCGTGCTTCTGGTGCCGGGGGTGGACGTGCAGCTCGGTGATGACGAAGGAGTCGTCGAGCCAGTCGTCGTGGCCCCCGGCGCGCAGATAGGGCTCGACGACGGTGGACCACCAGTGGGTGCGGTCGTTGGGCATGCCGTAGACGAAGCCGGCCAGCCGGCCCCTGACGGTGGCGCCGAAGGCGCGGGCGCCGGGGAAGGTCATGTGGCGCAGCACGATCTGCCGGCGTACGGCCACCTCGTCGGGACCGAGCCCGAACGCCACCGCCTGCACCGCCAGCGCCTCGTCGACGTGGCCGGGGAGGTCGAGGGGGCCGATCACGATGTCGTCGGGGTGGGAGCGGCCGTGACCGGGAAAGCGCAGCATGCCGGGGAGACTACAGGCCGGGGGGCCACAGGGCGTGTTCCGTCAGAAGAGCACGCTCATGAAGGCGCCGACCTCCTGGAAGCCCACCTTCTCGTACGTCCTGCGGGCGGGCGTGTTGAAGTCGTTGACGTAGAGGCTCGCCACGGGGGCTATCTCCGTCAGGGCGTAGCGGAGGACGGCCGCCATACCGGGTGCGGCGACGCCCTTACCGCGGTGCTCGGGGGCCACCCAGACGCCCTGGATCTGGCAGGCGCGGTCGGTCGCGGCGCCGATCTCGGCCTTGAAGACGACCTTGCCGTCGGCGTCGAAGCGTGCGAAGGAGCGGCCGGCGCCGACGAGTTCGGCGACCCGGGCCTGGTAGAGCAGACCGCCGTCGCCGGCCAGCGGGGAGACGCCGACCTCCTCGGTGAACATCGCCACGCACGCCGGCATGATCGTCTCCAGTTCGTCCTTGCGGACGCGGCGGACGAAGGGGTCCGGGGCTATGACGCCGGACATGCGGTCCGTGACCATGAGGGGTTGGTGGGCGCGGACCTCCCGGGCCGGCCCCCACTGGGGTTCGAGCAGCCGCCAGAGCGCGGCGGTGGGCTCGGCCGGGCCGACGACGGAGGAGCAGCGGCGGCCGGCCCTGCGGGCACGGTCGGCGAAGGCGCGGACGGCCCGGGGGGTGGCGCAGATGGGCACCAGGTTGGCGCCGGCGTAGCACAGGGACGTCAGGACGCCCCCCTCGTACCAGCCCCACACCTCGCCGCCGAGCCGCCACGGGTCCAGGCCCGCGATCCGGACACGGGACGTCACGAAGGCGTTCGCGACCGGCTCACGGTCGAGTACGGCGAGTGCGGCGTCCAGGTCGCTCGGTTCGAGGACCCGGGATGTGGTCTGCGTCAACACGCGCGGGGCCTCACACACGGGGGTCTGCTGATTTCTCCGCACTGTACCCGCGGAACCCGGGGGACGCCGCCCCCGGATTCCGCTCCGGTCCGGGATCGGCCCCGTCACCGCAGGCCGGACGGGCCGGACGGCGTCGTCAGCCGGCCACCGAGACCTGCGGCTCGCCCGACGTCAC